>CAWERM010000001.1:0-8015 GCA_963810995.1 uncultured Acidobacteriaceae bacterium
CCAGCGATGAATCTGATACAGATCGATGTAGTCGGTGCCCAGGCGGCGCAGGCTCTCATCGATCTCGAAGATAATCTCCTTGCGCGACAGGCCGCCGCCGTTCGGTCCATCGCGCATCACGCCATTCAATTTGGTGGCGATGACCGTGTCTTCGCGCTTCGCGTTGGCTTTGAGGAAGCGACCGAGCACGCGCTCGCTGTTGCCGCTGGAGTAGACATTTGCCGTATCAAAGAAGTTGATCCCCGCGTCCAAGGCTTGGCGGAAAAACGGCTGGCTCTGCTCTTCGTTCAGGCTCCACGCATTGCTGCCCGGACGCAGCGGTCCAGCAGGAGGAACGCCGTACGACATGCACCCCAGACAGATGCGCGAGACCTTCACTCCAGTATGGCCAAGATTTATGTAGTCCATGCAACCTCCGAATTATGCTTCCATAGCGCCCGAGTATACCGCCATGCCGGCAACCGCATCCACGCCCATCGCATCCAGTGCATCTACTTCGGAGCGTTCTTTGATGCCGCCCGCGACGATGAGTTGCTTGGCCGTCGTGGAACGCAATGTAGCCGCGACATCCAGGGGAAAGCCCTGCATCGTCCCCTCAGTGTCCACATGGGTGTATAGGAACGCGGCGCAGAAGTCTTCGAGCCAGGTAATGGCTTCCTCCGGCGTAAGGTCGACGGAGTCCTTCCATCCTTTCACGGCGACGCGGCCGTTCTTGGTGTCGACGGAGAAGCAGAGCGAGTCTTCGCCTAGTGTGCGCTTCAAATTCTCGGCAAACTCGAGACGGATGATCTTGTGACGGCGCGTTGATTTAGGTGCCCGATCCATCGCGGAAGAACCGGGGCCGACGGCGAGCGGTCTTTGCTGGCTGGGAGGGGCAAGCGATGGCTGGGACGCGTCGACAGCGAAGAGCGCAGACCCATAGATGACGCGCTTCGCTCCAGCATCGAGCAGCGCGCGGCCATCGTCGGCGGTCTTCAATCCGCCTCCGACCTGGCAGGGCAGGCGCCGACAAATCATCTCGATGAGCGCGCGGTTTTCGCCCTGGCGCATCGCTGCGTCGAGATCGATCAACTGTACGAGGGGATAGGCGGCGAAGCGCTCGATCCAGTAGTCGAAGTCGTCGAAGGCCAGCTTCAGCCTCTCGCCGCGCACCAACTGCACGATGCGTCCGCCCATCAGATCGATCGAGGGAATCAGCATGGTAGCCTCACACTGACGCCCACCGATGCGAGTTGCGCCTTCAAGTCGCGCGAGCTAGTGACTCCAAAGTGAAAGATGCTGGCGGCCAGCGCGGCGTCAGCCTTGCCGCGACCAAAGACGTTGGCGAAGTGTGTCGCGGAACCCGCGCCGCCGCTGGCGATGACAGGGATCTGCACCGCCTCGCTCACCGCTGCGGTCAGCTCGCAGTCGAAGCCGTCGCGCATGCCATCGGTGTCCATGCTGGTGAGTAAAATCTCGCCCGCTCCGCGCGATTCAGCTTCGCGCGCCCACTCCACCACACGCAGCCCAGTGGGTTTACGCCCACCGCTGACAAAGACTTCGGCATCATCCACGCCCTTTGTACCGCGCCGCGCATCGATAGCAACAATCACGGCCTGCGCGCCAAAGCTGGCGCCGATCTCGCCGATCAACTGCGGACGCGCAATGGCTGCCGAGTTGATGCTGATTTTGTCCGCACCCGCGTCGAAGACGGCTGCCGCATCGTCTGCCGTGCGCACGCCGCCGCCGACAGTAAAAGGAACGAAGAGTTTCGCCGCCGCGCGCCGCACCGTCTCCAATAGTGTGCCGCGCCCCTCGTGCGTCGCCGTAATGTCGAGCAGCACAACCTCGTCGGCACCCTGCTCGGCATGACGATGCGCCAGCTCCGCCGGGTCGCCCGCGTCGACAATGTCCACGAATTGGACGCCCTTCACGACTCGCCCACCCCGCACATCCAAACAGGCGATAATTCGCTTGGTCAACATTTACAACTCCACAAAATTTCTGAAGACGCGCAGGCCCACGTCCGCGGACTTCTCGGGATGGAACTGCACGCCCATTACATTCTCGCGCTCGGCAGCTGCGGTAAATGCGCCGCCATAATTTGTAACTGCGGAGGTTGCTTGCACAACCGGGGCGCGCCAAGAGTGGGTAAAGTATACGAACGAACCATCTGCGACGCCGCGCAATAGACGCGAATCCGGTCGTATCTGCTCCAGCGAGTTCCATCCCACATGCGGCGATTTCAACTCTACATCCTTATATAGAACGGGAAAGTGCTCGCACATTCCTGCAAGCGTCCTAGTCCCGGGGTCCCTGGCGCTTCGGTGGAACCCTCGAAGAGCCACTGCAATCCGACGCAAATACCCAGAAACCACGCGCCTTTCGCGATACTCTCGCGGACTGCTTCGGTCAGGCCAAGATCGGCCAGCAATTGCGTCGCTTGAAAATGTCCTACGCCCGGCAGCACAACTTTGTCCGCGCCGAGCACAGCCTCGGGCGATTGCGTGACAACCACGTCGCGCGCGTCGAGATAGTGTAGCGCCTTCACCACGCTGACGAGATTGCCCGCCTTGTAATCGATGACAACGATCACAGCAACCCCTTTGTGCTGGGCAGCAGCTCTCGCATTCGTTCATCGCGGCTGCAAGCTCCACGCATGGCCCGCGCGAAGGCTTTGAAGATGGCTTCAATCTTGTGGTGATTGCTGCGACCGTACATCGTTTTTACATGGACGTTGGCCTTTGCACCACGCGCGAAGCCATCGAAAAAGTCGGGCAGCAACTCGGTCTGGAAATCGCCGACCAGTGCCCGTCACCTGATCTTCGACGACGTAAGCAGCGCGTCCGCTGAGGTCTACAGCGGCCACGGCGAGCGTCTCATCCATTGCCATGACGAAATATCCGGCGCGGAGAATGCCCTTCTTATCGCCCAGCGCTATGCCAAAGGCCTCGCCCAGCGCGATCCCTACGTCCTCGACTGTGTGGTGCTGATCGACGTCGAGGTCGCCCTTGCATGTGAGCGACAGGTCGAAGCCGCCGTGGCGGGTGAACAACTCCAGCATGTGATCGAAGAAGCGGATGCCTGTGGAGACGGAGTAGGTGCCCTGCCCGTCGATAGTGAGGGTCAGTGCGATCTTTGTCTCCGTGGTATCGCGCTTGATTGTAGCTGTCCTTATCTCATCGCTCATTTGGTCCATCCGATCTCCTGTAGCGATTCCTTCAATGCGGCAAGGCCGCGTGTAACGTGCTCTTCCACGCCGATGGTAATGCGGACATAGCCATCGCAGCCGGGGTCGGTGGAGCGATCGCGCAGCAGCACGCCGCGCACTCGCATGGCAGCCACCAACTCAGCGTGTTTTGCGCCGATTTTCATCAGCACAAAGTTGGCGTGACTTGGGAAGAAGTCCACTCCCATCGCGCGTAGTCCATCCATCATGCGGGCGCGGCCAGAATTCACCTGCTCGGCGTACCATGCGACATAGGCTTCATCTGCAAGCGCGACAGGCAGACAGTCTAGCGCGACGCCGTTCACGTTATAGGGCGAACTTACCTTGCGCACGAACTTTATCAGATTGGAATTGCCCGCGAGATGGCCGATGCGCAGATTGGCCAGTCCGTATGCTTTGGAAAAAGTTCGTGCGACGAGCAAGTTCGGGACTGTGCCGACATCCGCTAATAGCGTCGTGCCGAAGAAGTGATAGTAGGCTTCGTCCACCAGAACAACGGCCTGTGGGGCGGCTGCACAGATCGCCAACAGATGCTCACGGCTGACCACTGCGCCGGTGGGATTATTGGGTGAGGCGACGATAATCAGCTTGGTCTGCGGTGTGATGGCGGCGAGAAAGCGATCGAATGGAAACTCCAACGATGCGTCCGCTTGCACGCGCGTGAGGTGTGCGGTCATCATGCGCGAGCTTACCTCGAACATAAAGAAGGTCGGAGTGCAGATGAGTGCCTCGTCTTCTTCTTCGAGAAATGCGGCACAGACGAGGTGAATTGCCTCGTCGACGCCATTGGTCAGCAAAACCTGGTCTGCCTGTAGTCCGAAGTATGCCGCGGCGGTGCGCTCGACGGCTTCGCGCTCGGGATATTTGGTGAGGTCCTCGGCCGTGATTTGACGCAGACGCTCAATTACCTTGGGTGATGGAGCAATGGTGTTTTCGTTGAAGTCGAGGCGCAGGGCGTTGCGCCCGGCGAGGGGTGGGTGATATTCCGGCATGGCCAGTACTGCGCGGCGCGGAACAATTCCGGTTACAATCTTCTGCGTGGTAATTTTATTTGTAACTATTTTAGTAGTAGAGGTCATTGCATCCTCACTCGTACGCTCTGGGCATGGCCTAGCAGGCCTTCTGCTTCCGCCAATTCAGTCACATGTGGACCCATTGCACGAAGGGCTTTTCGCGTGTACTGCTGGACCGTAATGATTTTGAGAAAGTCCATCACGCTCAACCCACCGCGAATACGCCCTACGCGACCTGTGGGAAGGACGTGGTTCGGTCCGGTGATGTAGTCGCCCATTGCTTGCGGCGAGTAGTTGCCAATAAACACCGAGCCGGCGTTCTTTACCCACTTCAGATCGGCCTTCGTGTCGACCGTCAGATGCTCAGGGGCAAGTCGATTTGTAAGTTTGAGCGATTCTGTAACGGATGCAGTTACGAAAATATATCCATGTGCGGCGAGGGATTGTTTGGCAATGGTATTATCCCGCGACTGAGTCTGTACCTCCCCTTTGACCGCCTCGGCAAGATCGCAATTGCTGGTGATGAGTACGGCGAGCGCCTCAGGGTCGTGTTCCGCCTGGCCCACTAGGTCGGCAGCGATTCCAACGGGATAGCCAGTTTCGCTGGTGACAACGATCTCGGTTGGACCGGCGGGCATGTCGATGCTGCACTCCTGCGATACCAGAACTTTTGAGGCGGTGACATAGAGATTGCCGGGGCCGACGATCTTATTGACGTGGCATATGGTCTGAGTTCCGAAGGCGAGAGCGGCGATGGCCTGCGCTCCGCCGACGCGGTAGAACTCGGTTACGCCGGCTAGCCAAGCCGCGGCCATTGTTTCCGCTGCGGGCTTGGGCGAGCAGACGATGATACGCGGGACACCCGCAACCTGCGCGGGCGTAACGGTCATTAGAAGCGTTGAAGGCAGCGGATAGCGGCCGCCGGGGACATAGCAACCAACCGACTCCAACGGGCGCACGATCTGTCCGGCTGTCACCCCGTCGTTCTGAGAGATTGTCCACTCCTTCGGCATTTGCGATGCAGCAAATGCACGAATATTCGTTTGTGCAATGCGCATTGCCGCCTGTAACTCGGGCGATGTTGTTTTCCAGGCAGCCTCCATTTCTTCGCGAGAGACAAGCAAGGGTACACCCGGCAGCAGGCTATCGAACTTTGCTGCATAGTTGCGCAGAGCCGCGTCTCCACGCAACCGCACATCGGCGAGTATCCGGCGAACGACCGGTTCAACCTTCGATGTGTTGGAAGCGCCGCGACGTTCGATTGTCTCGATCAACGCGGCCGCAGCCTTTTTTGTTCGCCCAAATGTTCTGACCAGTTTCATCTGTAACTCCGAACGTTACAACACAACTTTGCTGAGCGGGTACTCCACGATTCCGGTGGCCCCGGCGGCTTTGAGTTTGGGGATAACGTCGCGAACGATGGTCTCGTCGAGGATGGTGTTGAGCGCAACCCATGCAGGATCGCTGAGGTGCGAGATGGTTGGTGAGTTAAGCGCGGGAAGTTGCGCGACGATGCGGTCTAGGTCAGACTTGCGTGCGTTGAGCATGAGACCGACGCGGCCCTGTGCAGCGATAGCGGCGTTAAGCATCAGCGAGATGTTCTCAATTTTGCTGTGCTTCCACGCGTCCTTGAATGCGGATTTGTTGGCGATGAGCTGGGTCTCGGACTCCATGAGCGTCTCGATGATACGCAGGCGGTTGGCGCGCAGGCTGGAGCCGGTCTCGGTGACCTCGACGATGGCGTCGGCGAGCGTGGGAGGCTTCACTTCCGTCGCGCCCCAACTGAACTCCACCTTGACTGGGATGTTGCGTTCGGCGAAGTAACGCTTGGTGAATTCGACCAGCTCGGTGGCAATGATCTTGCCGGCGAGATCCTCAGGTTTCTGGAAGGGTGAATCCTCGGGCACGGCTAGCACCCACTTCACCTTTTGCCGGCTCACTTTGGAGTAGGTGAGGCTGGTGATGTATTCGACGTCGGTCTGGTTCTCCTGCACCCAGTCGTTGCCGGTGAGGCCGGCGTCGAGGGCGCCGTGTTCGACGTAGCGTGCCATCTCCTGCGCGCGGACGAGCATGCACTCAATATCCGGATCGTCGATGGTTGGGAAGTAGCTGCGACCACTGGCCGAGATGCGCCAACCGGCTCGTTCGAAGAGCGCGATGGTCGCGTCCTGAAGGCTTCCCTTGGGGATTCCAAGCTTGAGTTTATTCGCCATTATCTGGCCTCCACGGAGGTCGGCAGTGTGATCGGTTTGGTGAAGCAACTGACAGTTCCCTCGTGGCAAACCAGGCCGTCGCCCTCGACCACGACGCGGAAGAGCAGCGCGTCGTTGTCGCAGTCGGTGCTGGCACTGACGATACGCAGGCGGTTGCCGCTGGTCTCGCCCTTCATCCAGAGCTTTTGGCGGGTGCGGCTCCAGAAGGTGACGAAGCCGGAGTCGAGCGTCTTCTGATAGCTGACTTCGTTGAGGAAGCCGAGCATCAGCATTTGGCCGGATTTGGCGTCCTGGACGATACCTGGGACGAGTCCGTCCATCTTGACGAAGTCGATTGTGGGTGCGTTGATTAGTGCGTCCATTGTGTGTGTCTCTCTCTATTGAATGATATGTCTAACGAGTTGTTTATGATCCGCGGCTTCGGTTGAATATTGGGCTTTGGGGTTTTGTCTTGGCACCGATCCGCGCGCAGCAAAAAAGCCCGCTCGCGGTATGCGCGTCGGCGGGCCTTTGGAATCCTGGTGTGAGTCTTGCTACATCGCCGCACCGGACACTGCCGCCAACACGCTATGCGCATGGTGATGGTGGTGCCCGCGATACTGGGTCGAAAAGCTCATCTCTTACGAAGTTACCGGCTGGGTGGGGCTTTGTCAACGCAGTGGCTGTGGCACAGCGGCTGCGGGGAATTTGGTCGGAGTCTGTGGCACAGCCTGCTGCGCGCCCTGAACTAGCGATAACTTAAACTTGGGCCATGTGATTGGAATCTGCTCAATTATGAAACCTGGCCACTGCGTGGGGATTGCGTGAGGTGCGGTACCAGGCAACGCAATGGGCAGAAACTTCAGGTTGGGGAACTGGTTGCTAGCGATAATGGTGCCTTGCGGTTGCACACCCAATTTGGATTGCGGCGGATGCACAATGATCTTTGGATCGATCTGTGCATCGTTCAAGCTCGGGATGATACCGAATTTCGGGACGATGAATGGTCTCAACGGAGCGGAAAGCTTGAACTCCTGCAATGGTGGAAGATTGCTGAAATCCATCCAGGGTTTCGCTGGGGCCGACGGGGTCTGAAACATTGAAGAGGATTCGAAGGGGCTGATGCGGCAGACTGGCAGAGTGCCGGAGTTGCTACGCAGAGAAGCAGAAAGATTGACGCAGATTTCATAGCACACCTCACTGGTGGCCGAAACGTCAGTGCGAACACTATATCTACACGTGGCACCCAGCTCAAGTGTTGGGCGGGGGGACACGATCCTAAAGAGTGCGAATACTGTATCTATTCGACTTTGCTAAGGGGTAGAAGTGAGCCGGGCAATTACGCAAATCAAGACAAATACTGAAGATTCTGGCTGCACCAGAATGACGGTTGCGACTGTAAATCCCACCCATGCGCAAAGAGCGCGCATGAATGGGGCACCCGGATGCTTGATCTGATACAAAGGTACGCGCGCGAAACTCGACCAGTTCGTGTTGCGTCTCCTATTCGTCCCCATAAGGAGCTTGACCCTATGAACTCACGTCTCGACCGCAGAACTTTTCTCCGGTTGGCCTCCGCATCCGCCGCCCTGATGGCGCAGG
>CAWERM010000002.1:0-13827 GCA_963810995.1 uncultured Acidobacteriaceae bacterium
AAAAAATACGACGTACTCGGCGGTGCGGATTACGCATCTACCGACCAATACGGTGGTGAGCTGCCAGGATGAGAAATCGCAGATCAAGAATCGCGAAAAGGGGATGCGCGTTCTGCGCGCGCGGCTGTACGAGATGGAGGCGGAGCGGATTCATCAGTTGCAGGCGAAGGACCGCAAGCAGCAGATTGGGTCAGGCGACCGCAGCGAGAAGATTCGGACATACAATTTTCCGCAGAACCGGATGACGGACCACCGCATTGGGCTGACCAATCACCAGTTGGGGATGGTGATGGAGGGAATGCTGCAGCCGACCATCGATGCGCTGATTGCGCATGACACAGCGGAGAAGCTGAAGGCGGAGACAGCGGGATGAGGCTGGCTCAGTAGAAGTCGGCGCAACTGAGGTAGTAGCCGCAGGTTCGGCAGATCAGCTTGCAGCGGGATTCTGCGAGACGGGAGGAGCAGTTGGGGCAGAAGACGGAGTGGTGCTCCTGCCCCAGCGAGTGAACCTCGCCGGGGACCCCGATCTACCCCAGCGGGCAGTTGTTCTGGGTGGATGGCTCGGGAGGGTGCGTGGGTTCCGTCTGCATGGGGGATAGAGTAGCGCAATGCGACAATTTTTTCATCCGCTATTCTCCGTCCTGGATGCGGATAGGCGCATCGAATGAAGTACATCTTTGTGGGACAAGCACTACGTGCCGTTCTCGACGCTTCGAGTAAGAGTAAGAACAGATTCGGCGCGGTAAAATTTTCTTAGAACCAACTAGGAGACTGATTATGGATCGCAGTGCGAGTGCAGTTTGGAATGGCAGTTTGAAGGAAGGCAAAGGCACGATTTCCAGCCAGAGCGGTGCGTTGAAAGCGATGCAGTACAGCTTCGCGGCTCGGTTTGCAGAGGGCGTTGGGACCAATCCGGAGGAGTTGATTGCGGCGGCGCACGCGGGCTGCTTCAGCATGGCTCTGAGCGCGGAACTGGGCAAAGCGGGATTTACGCCCGACTCGATTGAGACGACGGCGGTAGTGACTCTGGATCTGCATGACAAGCCGACGGTGACCAAGATCCATCTAACGACGAAGGCGAAGATTCCCGGGATCGATAAGCCGAAGTTCGATGAGATTGCGGGAGGGGCGAAGGCTGGCTGTCCGATCTCGCGGCTGCTGGCTGCGGCGGAGATTACGCTGGACGCGACGTTGCTGTAGATTGCGATAGAGATGAGATGGGAGACGCCCGCCGAGTTGGTGGGCGTTTCCCCTTGAGTGCGCAGTATGTTTTGCTAATTCTGCGGGGATATAGCACTACGGCACTATAAAGGGCGCCGATCTGTCTTTGTGCGGATGGCTCTTATTGAATTCTTCGCAGTCCGCGTATTGATCTCCCTTGCTATAGAGCATCACTACACGATAAGTTCCGGGTTCTGGCTTATGAATGGAAAACGACTGCTTGCCTCCACCCTTGAACCAGCTGATCCAAAAGCCCGCCGAATCATTCCCGATCACTGGACGCCACTTCTCCCGAGAAAGTGATTCCAGATAGAAAGGGGTTATGTCGTTCACGATTGGCTCGGTAGTTATATTCCATTCGCCGGTCAGGCAAACGCTGAGGTCGTACTTATTGCGATTCTCTACCAAAAAAGTCATCGCAGGGGCCTTGAATCTAGGGTCTGGCTGATCAGCAACTCGTACCGTGACTTTTTTACGCCGGACAATCCCAAATTGTAACGAGACAGATCACGAGCGAAGCTGTGCAGGTTTTAATGTGCATGGGAGTGGCCGTGGTGGGCGTGGGCGGCTTCGGGCTCTGGGGGGGCAGAGCAGCCGTGGGTGGTCTCGCAGCCTATAATCTCAAACTGAATCGTAGTGTGCGTGATATGGAAGCGCTCGCGCAGGGCGCAGTTGATGGCGTCGAGGATGGAGGCTGAGCCGGAGACGGGCATCTCGCCGATGCAGACATGACTGGCCAGTGCGTGCGACGAGGAGCCAAGCGACCAAACATGCAGATCGTGAACGTCGAGGACACCGGGGATGGCGGAGACAGCGGTGCGAATGTCTGCCAGAGAGAGGGTGCGGGGCGTGCCTTCGAGAAGGATGTTGAGCGTCTCGCGGACGATGGATGAGGAGGACCAGGCGATCATTGCTGCGATGAGCAGCGAAAGGGCGGGATCGAGCCAGGAAACTCCGGTGATGAGTATCCCCGCGCCTCCGGCGATGACGGCGGCGGTGGAGAGGGTGTCACCAAGCATGTGCAGGAATACGGTGCGGATGTTGACGTCTCCGGATGACTTCCAGAGCATCGCGGCGATGGCCCCGTTCATCAGGACGCCGGCGGCGGCGACGGCCATCATGATGCGCGGCTGGACGGCAATGGGCGCGTAGATACGCTGGATGGCGGCGATGGCGATCCACGCGGCGAGGACGATGAGGGTGAGGGCGTTGACGAAGGCCGCAAGGACGCCGGCGCGCTGGTAGCCGAAGGTCTTCTGGTCGGTGGCGGGGCGGCGCTGGAAGTAAACAGCGACGAAGGAGAGCCCGATGGCCAGCATGTCCGAGAGGTTGTGGCCGGACTCGGAGATGAGGGCGAGGGAGTGGGCGCGCAGGCCGAAGTAGAACGTCGCCACAACGTAACAGAGAGTGGCGGCGAGCGAGATGAGGAGAACGCGCTGCATCCTGCGCGAGTTGGCCGCGACCATGTGCATAAGGACGAGTATACGAGGTTCGAACCAGGCAGGCGATATACTGAAGATTGGCTATGAAGACGACTTTTGACGATCATGCGAACAACTCGGTGAAGAACAAGATGGCTAGGGCGGGTGCTCATCCGCTGGATCTGGGCAGCGATGAAAACGGACAAGCTCGGCGGGTGCGCTCGACTACAGTGCTGTGCGTGCGGCGCGGCGACAGCGTGGTGATGGCTGCGGACGGACAGGTGACGCTGGGTGGCAGCGTGATGAAACACTCGGCGAAGAAGATCCGGCGGCTGTATCAGGACAAGGTGCTGGCGGGCTTTGCGGGATCGACCGCGGATGCGTTTTCGCTCTTCGGACGCTTCGAGACGAAGCTGGAGCAGTACGCTGGCAACCTGGGGCGCAGTGCCGTGGAGTTGGCCAAGGACTGGCGGACGGACCGGATGCTGCGCCATCTGGAGGCGCTGCTGATCGTCTGCGACACGACGGCGACGTTCGTGCTGAGCGGAACGGGAGACGTGATCGAGCCGGACGATGGGATTGTGGCGATTGGCTCGGGCGGCAGCTATGCGCTGGCCTCGGCCCGCGCGCTGATGGAGAACACGGAGCTGAGCGCCCGCGAGATCGCCGAAAAGAGTCTGATAATTGCCGGACAGATCTGCATCTACACCAACGACCAGTTGACGATTGAAGAACTGAAGAAGGCGTAGGGCAGGTTCAAGGTACGAGGTTCAAGGTTCGAGGGATCAGGCTGAGACGCGCCAGAGGCAACTACGGAGATTCTGACCCTTCGACGACTCAGGGTCAGAATGACGGCGCGAAAGTATTGTGGGGATTGAAGAGGTTTAAGTAATGGCGATTTATTTACCGGGGACGGCGGACGACCAGGCATTGGCACTGGATGAGATGACTCCGCGCGAAATTGTGGCGGAGCTGGACAAGTATGTGGTGGGGCAGGGCGCGGCCAAGCGCGCGGTGGCGATTGCGCTGCGCGACCGAATGCGACGGCAGAAGCTATCGCCGGAGCTGGCCGAGGACATCATGCCTAAGAACATCATCATGATTGGGCCGACCGGGGTGGGCAAGACGGAGATTGCGCGGCGGCTGGCCAAGCTGACCAGCTCGCCGTTCATCAAGGTGGAGGCGTCGAAGTTCACCGAGGTGGGATATGTGGGGCGCGACGTGGAGTCGATGGTGCGCGACCTGGTGGAGATTGCCATCGACATGGTGCGCGAAGAGAAGATGGAGGACGTGGAAGACAAGGCCGAACTGAACGCCGAGGACCGGCTGTTGGATCTGTTGCTGCCTCCTGCGCCTACGCAGGCTGCGGCGACGCCGAAGAGTACGGGGCCGACCGCTGTGATGATGACTCCGATCGGAATACGCGCCATGCAGGTGATGCAGTTGAAGGTTCCGGAAGACTCCGTGGCGGATGGGGCGGCGGGAGCGAACGCTGGAGTTATCGATGGCAAGGTTGTCGACAAGGCTGAAGAGGAGAAGGCGCGGAGACAGGAACAGACCAGCCATGAGCGCACGCGCGAGAAGCTGCGCCAGCAGTTCCGCGAGGGAAGGCTGGATGAGCGGATGGTGGAGATCGATGTGCGCGACCGCAATCAGCCGAGCTTCGAATTCCTCTCTGCGCAGGGGCCGGAAGAGATGGACATGAATATCAAGGACATGCTTCCGGGACTGTTCGGGCAGAGGACGAAGAAGCGCAAGATGAAGGTTGCCGAGGCGTTCGAATATCTGGTGCAGGAGGAGGAGTCGCGGCTGATCGACATGGACCAGGTGACGCGGCTCGCGGTAGAGCGGGTGGAGGATTCAGGGATTGTCTTTCTGGATGAGATCGACAAGATAGCTGGGCGCGAGACCGGGCATGGGCCGGATGTTAGCCGCGAGGGCGTGCAGCGCGACATTCTGCCGATTGTGGAAGGGACGACGGTAAATACTAAGTACGGGATGGTGTCGACCGACCACATCCTGTTCATTGCGGCGGGCGCGTTTCATGTGTCGAAGCCGAGCGACCTGATCCCCGAGTTGCAGGGACGGTTTCCGATTCGCGTGGAGCTGAAGTCGCTGACGGTGGAGGACTTTGTGCGGATTTTGACGGAGCCGAAGTCGTCGCTGGTGAAGCAGTCGACGGCGCTGCTGGAGACCGAGGGGCTGAAGCTGGAGTTTACGCCGGAGGCACTGGCGGAGATGGCCCAGTTTGCCTTCCGGGTGAACGAGACGACGGAGAACATTGGTGCGCGGCGGCTGCACACCATCATGGAGCGGGTGCTGGACGAGATCAGCTTCCAGGCGCCGGAGCTGTTCAAGAGCCCGCGGGGTGAGGCATCGCAGGAGGGCGTGATCGCGGAGGTGGGCGCATCGGCTCCGCTGACCGGGGAACAGCAGAAGCCCTCGCCTCCGCTGCCTGTGATCGAGCGGAAGAAGGACGACGGGACGGTGGAGAAGGTGATTGTGGTCGATCCGGAGTATGTGAAGCAGCAGGTGGCTTCGATTGTGAAGGACCAGGACCTGAGCCGCTATATTTTGTAACTCAGACGGCGCTGAAATTCTTGGAGAGCGCTCTCGACGTGAGCGGCAAAGCGATGCGGAAGCATTGCGACATTGCCCAGTTCGTCTGTAGCGAACTCGGAAAGAACGAGCCAGTCGTGCCACTCGCCGCCGGCCTGCTGTAGTTCTTCATAGCGCGCGGCGAGATGGTGGGCCTCCAGAAAAGATCTTGGAGCGGACTCGGCAAGATAGCGTGCCAGCTTGGCGCGTTTGCGTATTTCGTGCAACGCCCCGGGCTCTTGAGGGGCCGCATCCGGCAGGCTGGGTACGCGGAGCTTCCGGAAGCAGTCGCGCGTCATGGCAATTAGTTCGGCTTCGTTGAGCGCGACCGATTCTGCCGTGGTCAGTGCATCCAGCAGCTCTGTGAAGACAATTGGAAGCCGCGCACGCTGCTTGTGGAGTAGCCGCAGCAGACGGTCTGTAGCTTCCTCTCCGTTGCGTTTGAGAATGCGGCGGAGACGGCGGGCCTCGCGGCGCAGTTCGCTACTGTGCGGTGTTACGTCCACAGCGGCGCCATCTGCGACTTCGCCGCGAACCAGATCGCGCTGCACATCGATGTCACGGACCCGGCCGGCGGCCTGACGAAGCTGCTTCAGCAAACGGGTCGCTTTGTTTGCCTGGAGATCGTGCGGCGGAAGCCCCGGGAGCGTGGAGAGCAGTTCTAGCTGGGCTTGAACGCGACGCGTGGAGGTGCGCAGGCGATGAACCGCAATCTTTCCAGGCCTGGTGAGGCAGCGCAGGGCCGATGCTTCGAGAGACGCGACGGCCTGGCGAAGGTGCTGCACAGGATGTGCCGATTGTTCTGCCTGCGCCATGGATTTGGATGCTTGCATGGTTCCCACAGAGGAAGGAAAAACGGCGACCCTCAAAGGAGGATCACCGCTTGTAATTCTTTGACTGCGCAAAACCAACTGCGAAGATTCTGAGCAAAGCTCAGAATGACGATGTCGAGGTTTATTGTGCTCCGAACGGCTGCTTCTGGCTAAGCTCGCCGAGGCGATTGGCGAGGAGTTTTTCCAGGTCTTCGAGTGCCTTGGAGAAGCCTTCGATGCCCTCCTTAAGCTTGTCGGAGGCCATGCGGTTTTCCGCATGGAAGATCTCGAAAGTTTCCTTGGTGATGGTGATCTTGTGGCCGTCCGAACTGGCGGCCTTCGCGGGATCGAGCTTTCGTTCCAGCGTGCCTTCGGTGGACTCGAGTTCGGCGAGGAGCTTGGGCGCGATGGTGAGCAGGTCGCAGCCGGCCAGCTCGGTGATCTCGCCGATGTTGCGGAAGCTGGCGCCCATCACCTCGGTCTTGTAGCCGAACTTTTTGTAGTAGTTGTAGATGGTGGTGACGGACTGCACGCCGGGATCGTCCGCGCCGGCGTAGTCCTTGCCGGTGTCCTTCTTGTACCAGTCGAGAATCCGGCCGACGAAGGGCGAGATCAAGCGTCACTTTGGCCTCGGCGCAGGCGATGGCCTGGTGCAGGCCGAAGAGCAGGGTCAGGTTGCAGTGGATGCCTTCCTGCTCCAGCACTTCGGCGGCCTTGATGCCTTCCCAGGTGGAGGCGATCTTGATGAGGACGCGCTCGCGGCCGATGCCGGCCTTGTCATACTGCGCGATGATCTCGCGCGCCTGCGCGATGGTCTTCTCGGTGTCGTAGGAGAGGCGCGCATCGACCTCGGTGGAGACGCGGCCGGGGACGATGGCGAGGATCTTGCGGCCGAAGGCGACGGCGAGCGACTTGAAGGCAAGGGCTGCGACGGCCTGGTCGGAGGCGGATGGGCCAGCCTCGGTCGCGCGCCTGCTTCAGGACGCCATCGACGATGGACTGGTAGGCGGGCATCTGGGCCGCGGCCGCGATGAGCGAGGGATTGGTGGTGGAATCCGTCGGCTTGAACTGTTCGATGGAGTTGATGTCGCCGGAGTCGGAAACGACCGTGGTCATGCCGCGAAGTTGTTCGAGAAGGGAAGCCATGCTGCTCCTTACGTGTTCGTCTCTCTCATTTTACCAAGGCGGCACTGGTTGTGCCGATGCGGGGGTGGATGGATGCGCCGATTGCGGACCTGAGTTCGCGCGACCTCATCGCTGCCGGCTGCATGCGCCAGGAGGACGACTATACTGTGAGGTTGTGGCACATAATGGAGTAAAAGCTGAAGCGAGACAAAGGGAAGAATGAGAGCACTTGTAATCGACCGGCCTGGCGAGGCACGCGTCATCGAGATGGAACGTCCGGCTGCCGATCCGCTGGAAGCTACGATGTGCATTCGCCGCATCGGCTTGTGCGGGACCGACCTCAGCACATTTCTGGGCAAGAACCCTCTGGTGACGTATCCGCGGATTCCTGGACACGAGGTGGCGGCGACTCTGGAGCATGTGCCCGCCAACGACCTTGGGCTGACCGAGGGAATGAATGTGACGATGTCGCCGTACACCAACTGCGGCAAGTGCAGCGCCTGCCGCCAGGGCCGAGTCAATGCCTGCCGATACAACCAGACACTGGGCGTGCAGCGCGACGGCGCACTGATGGACTACTTCAGCATGCCACTGGCGAAGCTCTACGCGGCGCTTCTGCCTCTGGAGGAGTTGTGCATGGTGGAGCCGCTTACTGTGGGCTGCCATGCGGTTGCGCGCGGATGCGTCACTGCGACGGATACTGTAGCCATCTATGGATGCGGTGGCGTAGGTCTGGGTGCGGTGGCGGCGGCGGCCTTCCGCGACGCGCGGGTGATTGCGATCGACATCGACGACAAGAAACTGGCGATTGCCAGGGACTGCGGAGCGCGGGAGACGATCAACTCTACGAGCGAGGACGTTCATGCCCGGTTGCAGGAGCTGACCGGCGGCCATGGCCCCGATGCGATCATTGAAGCTATTGGACGACCGGATACCTATCGCGCCGCTGTGGACGAGGTGTGCTTCGCCGGGCGCGTGGTGTATATCGGATACGCCAAGGAGCACGTGAGCTTTGAGACGCGCCTGTTTGTGCAGAAGGAGTTGGACATCCGTGGCTCGCGCAACGCGCTGCCTCATGACTTCAGGGAGGTGATCCGCATGTTCGAGCAGAAGCGCTTTCCTACTTCGGACGCCATCAGCGCGACGGTACCTCTGGATGATGTGCCCGCGATTCTGCGCGCCTGGAGCGAGAATCCGGCAGCCTATACCAAGATCATGATCGCGTTCGATTAGCCATACATGGTCCTCGGTGCGCATCGCGGCTAGAAGCTGGGGGGTTGGTGGTGGAGGAGCTGTTCGACGACGGAGTGGACCTGGACGATGGACCAGGGCGCGGAGACGGTTTGGGGCTGCGATTGCGCGGGCTGGTGGATGAGGAGGGCGGGACGCGGGTCGAAGATGCCGCGTGAGGCCTGCTCGTCTTCCGCGGTCCAGGCGGGCAGGCCGCGCCACATGGCGGTGCGCCAGCCGTGGTCGCCTTGGACGATGAGCGCGGTCTGGCTCCAGCGGGGTGAGGATTGGAGGATGGCTAGGAGTTGGCCGAGGACGCGGTCGGTGAGAGCGAGATTGTCGAGGTAGGAGCTGCCGCACTGGTTGGTGAAGCCGTTCTGGGTGCGGCTCCAGGTGTTGGGGCTGTGGGGGGCGGAGAGGTGAAGGAAGACGAAGTCGGCCTGATCGGTGCGCAAGAGCTGGAGGGCGTGCTGCTGCAGGTCGATCTGGGTGAGGTGGCGCAGGCGGAGGTCGTAGGCGCAGAGGTCGCGATCGGCGCGGGCGGGTGAGACGAGTTCGACTGCTAGCTGTTGCAGCGGGGAGGCGATGTTGGCGGAGAGAGTGGCGCTCTGCGACATGGGGCCGTCCTGCATGTCGTGGTCGGTCCAGTAGCAGTTCTGAATGTCAGGGGCGTAGAGGGAGCAGTAGGGGTTGTACCAGCCGACGGCTGCGGTGCGCCAACCTGATTGCACTGCGTCGCCGAAGACGGAGCCAGGGCCATCGATGAGCTGGCGGCCTGAGCCGTCGGGGTGATGGACCCAGAGGCGATTGCGGAAGGTGTAGCGGATGCCGTCGACCAGGTTGCCGGTGAGCAGCGAGGGGATGACCTTGACGGTGTGAATGCCGATGGACTGGGTGTTGGTGAAGAGGGTGCTCTGGGCGCGGAGGGCGTCGAAGTTGGGGAGGGGGAGGCCGGGAGCGCGATGTTCGAATATCTGGTCGTAGGAGAGCTCGTCGAAGACGATCCAGACGATGAGAGGATGTTGGCGCGAGGGTTGGGGTGTGGATGCCCAATTGGCGGTGATCTGGTTGGGTAATGGCTTCCAACTGGCGACCCAGAGGAGTTGCGCGACGCTGGCGAGGGCGAAGAGTGCGAGCGCGACAGTAACGAAGCTGCCGGTGCGCAGGAGGCGGCGATACCAGTTGGCGAAGCGCAGAAAGAGAAACACGACGATAGCTGCCCAGAGGACGAGGAAGAGCGCGACCATGGCTTCGATGAGATTGAACGGATTGATGGACTGGGTGCGTTGCAGGAGATAGGGCGGGAGGACGATGGCGAGCAGAAGACGTACCCAGGGGTAGAAGCGGGTACGCGCGACCAGGGTGAGAAGAAGAAATAGCAGAACGGTGAGGAGGAGGATGTCCACGATATGGGCGTAGCAGATCTGGGCTAACGAGAAGGGTGTGTGCATGCGAACGTCGGCGCCGCCACCCAGCAGGTCGCCGTAGTTGAAGACCAGGATGATCGAAGCGAGGCCCAGAGATTGGCAGAGTTTCTTTAGCATTTCTCGATCCTCTGAAAGAGGAGGAGGACGCGTCCGTTGTCGACTGGGTGACGGTCGATGAGGTGGAAGCGATAGTCGCAGGCGGCGAGCAGGTCGGCCTCACTGAGGGAGCCGTAGAGGGAGTCGCGTCCGCGCAGGAGACTCTGGAACATAGGGTCGTGGACGGGGACCCACTCGACGAGGAGATGGCGGCGGGTGAAGCGATGGCAGAGAGAGAGAATCTCGGGCAAGGGAATCTGCTCCATCAGAAGGAGGTGATGGATGACCGCGAGCATCAGGACGAGGTCGAACTGGGCTTCGAGACGCGGCAGCAGGGCGAGAGATTCCGCGTTGAGCCAGCCGACGGCGGGGGTGGGGCGGGCGAGGTCGGCGTGGATGGTCTGGATGGGGAGATTGCGCTGGCGGGCCATGCGGAAGAGGCGGTCGGCGGCGGCCTGATCGCGCTCCAGGGCGACGACCTCGGCCCCGAGCGAGGCGGCCAGTGAACTGAACTCGCCGGTGTTGGCGCCGATATCGAGGACGCGTGCGGGCTGTGTGGAGACTAGAGCCTGGCGCACCCAGGCGAGCTTCTGTTTGGATTCTTCGGGAGTGTAGTGGGTGATGGTCTGCGGGTAGTCACTCCAATTGGAGGAGGCGAGGCGCGGTACGGCGTGGAGAGTGCGGCGTAGGAGGGTCTTCAGAGTGCGGCGAAGGATGTGGGTGTCGACCTCGGGGCCGTGCGGACGGGATTTCTTGGGCGGAGACGCGGAGTTTTGCGATGTATTGGCAGATTTGTGGCGTTCGAGCAGGGTTGGCAGAGTGATGGGCCAGAGGGCCGTTGGGGAGAGACGGCGGCGCCAGGGCAGTGCGGCGAAGCATTCCGCGGGTTCGTAGCCATCGCGCCGGAAGAGGCTGAGAGAGAGCGGCCAGTGGAGGAGGCGGTCCATAAGCAACGGGAGTAGGAACGTGCGGACGTACTGCCCGTAGGCTAGCCAAAGGCTGGGGCTTGGGTCACGTCGAGCGGGATCACGGCGTTCAAAGGAGAGGATATCGACGAGGATGGGGCAAGGGCCGTTAAAGAGGACGTTGAGCGGGGTGGCGTCCTTGAGAATCCATCCGGCTGCGAGGGCCTCATCGCAGAGGTTGAGGGTGAGTTCGGCGGCGGCGAGCCACTGCGAGGGGGTCCACTCCCAGGGATAGGTGGGTATGGAAATCCTAGGATGGCGGAGGATGAGTTGCGGGCCGGAGTCGTCTGCTTCGGCGGCGATGAGGTCGCCACGTTGCTGCATGGCCTTGCAGAAGGGCGAGGCGAGGAGATCGAGTACCTCCGTGCGCGACGATTGGGCGATGGTGCGGACGGCCAACTCTGCTTGCAGGGTGAGCGAACCTGCGGATCGCGAAATGTGGCGCGTGGCGACGCAACGGTCATGCGACTTCGCTGGGCTTCGGAGTCTCGGTCGTGACCGGCATGGCTATGGATGCGGGCTTCTCTTTGCGCGCGAAAAAGGTGCGGATACGGCGGCGGATGACGTAGGCATAGGCCGCGCCCACGGAGGCGAAGGTCTGAAGCGCGATTAAGCCCGAACCGGGATCGACGTAGCCCCAGGCCCGGCGATCTGTGGCTAGAAGGAGGCAAAAAGTGATGAGGATCGATAGCGAAATGGAAACAAGTCGCTTCATGGAGACGCCTTTCTCTGGTTGAAAGGCCGCTTTATAGCGGTTTCACCGTAGTGTGATCGAGCAAAAGTTTCGTAAAGTGGTCCTCCACGCGGAAGACCACGCAAAGTTACAACGATTCTGGAACGATCTAAGGTGAAACCGCTCCTGCTAAGTGAGAAGCGTGAAGATGGCCCCAATGGAGAACAAACCTGACTACAAGCCCCTTGCTAAAACACAGACCGGCGGAAAAAGTTGCTGCGTAGCGAATTCTTTTTCGATCCGCATTGGAGGCGCCTGCTGATAGAAAAGACGAAGTGCTTGCAGCGGAAGTTGCATCATCGAGAAAGTTATGCCGTGCCGGGTGTTGAGATGCTCATCCGGTGCGCCGCGGAATGACAAACAAGGAGGCAACTACGGAGATTTTGGGACTTCGGCTCAGAATGGCAAGCAAAGGCAAAAGGGGTGGAACGGGCTAGAATAGGGCACATGGAACCGACCGAGATGCAGGAGTTTTCCAAGCAGATGAAGGAGAGCGGGGAGGAGTCGCTGACCAGGATTTCGCTGGCGATCTCGATCCTTGCGGTGCTGGTGGCGATGGTGACAGTGCTGGGGCATCGCAGCCACACCGAGGCGGTGCTGATGCAGTCGCGCGCCGGCGACCAGTGGAACTTGTATGAGGCGAAGAAAATACGCCAGGATAGCCTGGAGGTTGTGATCGACCAGATGGCGTTGCAGCCGACGGTGGATGCGAAGGCGACCGCGGCGAAGATGGCCGAGTATAAGGCGCACATTGCCAAGTGGAATGACGATTTGAAAGAGGAGCAGGAGACCGCCAAGGGCTTCCAGGACGAGGTGGCCAAGGCCGAAGCAAAGGCGGTGCGCTTCGACCTGGGCGAGGCGCTGCTACAGATTGCGGTGGTGCTGTCGTCAATTACGTTGTTTACGCGGCGGCGAAGTTTTTTTGTGGGCGGGCTGGGACTGGGAGTGGCAGGCGTGGCGATTGCGGCTTCGGCGTGGTTGGTGCGTTGAGGTATAGACTTGGTGCGCTGTAATTGTGGAGGCATTCACGATGAGCGAAGAGGGAACAGGCAAGACGAGCAGGCGTAGCTTTCTGGGTAAGGCCGCGGGTGCGGCGTTGGCTGCGACGTTACCTGCATCGGCCCAAAATACGGTCCAGAGTACGGCGAAGCAGGCACCTGTGGCGGCCAGCAAGAGCGCCACGGTGGTGCGGGGAAAGCGTCCGCTGAATGTGCTGTTCTTTATGTCGGATGATATGCGTCCGGAGCTAGGCAGCTACCGCAGCCGGTTCAATGTGCATAGCCCGAACATTGATGCGCTGGGATCGCGCGGGGTGCGCTTCGACCACAACTACTGCCAGTTTCCGCTGTGCGGACCATCGCGCTCGTCGCTATTTTCAGGGCATCTTCCGCGCGAGACCGGCGTGCTGGGCAACGCGCAGGATGGCGGCGTGGCCATCAAACATCCAGATTGGGTGACGTTACCTCGCCTCTTCCGTGAGAGCGGATACACGACGCTGCGCACGGGCAAGCTGTTTCATCCGGGGCAGGACGATCACAATGGCTGGACGGATTTCGACGGTTATGTGGAGACACTGCACCCGACGACGATTGGGAAGAAGATGGAGATTACGCCGGCGCAGATACCCATGCCCAACGGCGTATTGCCACCGCTGCCACAGGACAGCGAGAAGGCGGAGCACTCCGACGAGATTCTGGTGCTGGATGGCAACGGGGAGGGATCGGGCGACTACATGGTGGCCGACCGCGCCATCAAAATGCTGAACCAGGTGGCTGCCGATCCCAGGAAGCCATTTTTTGTAGGTTGCGGGTTCAGCAAGCCGCACAGCCCACCGACTGCACCGCAGCGGTTCTTCGACATGTATGACCCGGCAAAGATCCAGCTACCACCGGACTTTGCAGCGTGGCCCACGGTACCGCCGGGATGGCCCAAGGCGGCGATCCGACCGCGCAACGCGGACCTGTTTATCGGGCGCGGAGCATCGCAGGCGGAGGCGCAGCAGGTGATCCGAGCCTACATTGCATCCATCTCTTGGGTGGACTGGAATATGGGGCGCGTGATCGCGGAATTGGAGCGGCTGAAGCTGCGCGACAACACGGTGATTGTGTTTGTGGCCGACCACGGCTACCAGCTTGGCGAGAATGGAAAGTGGTCCAAGGCAGGCAGCTTGTTCGAGGGCGGATGCAGTGTGCCGCTCAT
>CAWERM010000003.1:0-13064 GCA_963810995.1 uncultured Acidobacteriaceae bacterium
GAACTTCCTATTCTGATTTTTTTTCTCGCGCTCTTCGGCATCGTCGACGCCAAATTCCTGTTGCGCCACTTCCGCTATGCCGTGCTCATCATCTTTATCGTCTCCGCCATCATCTGTCCGGACCCCAGTCCCGTCACAATGTGCATCTTTGCCAGTCCCATGCTGGCCCTCTACTTCCTAGGCGTAGGCGTTGCCTACTTTGTCCATCCCAACCGCCGCAACCGTAAAGAGAAGTCCGCCGCATGATCCAGACCATTCGATCTGCATACCGAGTTGTCATTCTGACCCTGAACAGAGTGAAGGGGAACAATCCCCGCATTTCGCTTTCGCTCTTGCTCGTTCTCTTCTCCACGAGCCCAAACGCGCGTGCCCAGCAGCCAACCGGCCAGGCCATCTACAACCTCACCCTACAGCTCCTCAACGCTGCTCCCAAGCGCTTCAATGGCTCGCCCGGCCATCTTGCCGCCGAAGTCTTCATCAAGGACCACTTCAAGCCCGAGGCGGCCAAGGGCGACTTGATCACCGACCAGTTCATCGCCAACACCCCCGCCGGCCCGCAGACCATGCGCAACTACATCGTTCGCTTTCCCGGCAAAAAAGACGGCGTCATCGTCCTCGCCAGCCACTACGAGACCAACTACCCGTTGCGCGACATACCCTTCGTAGGAGCGAACGACGGTGCCTGCACAACGGCCCTGCTCATCGAGCTTGGCCAATACTTCCGTATCCACCCACCCCAGGGATATTCCATCTGGCTGCTCTTCGACGACGGTGAAGAGGCTGTCCAGTCCTGGTCCGAATCCGACTCGCTCTACGGCACCAAGCATCAGGCCGCCAAGTGGTACGCCGAAGGCACCGCAAAGCGTATCAAGGCCGTGCTGATCGCAGACATGATTGGCGACAAGGACCTCAACATCCTGGAGGAGATGCAGTCCACCCCATGGCTGCGTTCCATCTTCCAGAAGGCCGCCGCCAACACCCACCACACTGCTAACGTCTTCAAGACCCAGGGGGAGGAGGAGGACGACCACATGCCCTTCCTGCAGCGAGGCATCCCCGCGCTCGATGTCATCGACGTAGACTACGGCCCACACACCGCCTCCATGCCCGACGGCTACCACCACACCGCACAGGACACCATCGACAAGATCAGTCCCCAGTCCCTGCAAATCTCCGCAGACCTCTTCCTCGAATCCATCCGCCTCGTCGACCAGCACTGACCTACCCGTGGGTTCGTCATTATGGCGCAGCCAGAATCTCCGTAGTTGTATTCTCCTCACCGACGGGTGCATCATCCTTCACCTTCGTATCGCGAACGACTGGGCAGCTGCGATAGCATCAATTCGTGCCCCCAACACCCATCGCCTACTGGATTGGATTTCACCTCGCGCTGCTGCTTCTGCTCGCCGTGGAGCGCACCTACGCACTCTGCCAGTTGCGTCTGGGCCGCGATCCTCAGCGTAGAGCACTCGTCACCACTCGCTCTGGGTCACAACCGCTCTGTCGCTCGCCGCCTTCCTGCACCACTCCTTTGGCCCAGCCGCCAGCGCGCAGTACTTCGCCGGATACGTAATCGAACAGTCGCTCTCTATCGATAATCTCTTCGTCTTCCTTCTGCTCTTCCGCCTCTTTCAGGTCGATTCAATCCGCCAGCCACGCGTCCTCTTCTGGGGAGTTGCGGGCGCGATCCTGCTGCGCGGACTCTTCATCGCCGGCGGTCTCACGCTGCTCGCCCATTTCACTTGGATCACATATGTCTTTGCGCTTATTCTCTTGATCGCCGCCGCCCGCCTGCTCTTCCCCGATACGCAAAGCCGCCCCGCGGTTACGCCCCGCTGGCTCGCCTGGCTCACCCACCTGCAACCAATAAGCCCACGCCAGGATTGCTTTGTCGTCCGCGAAAATGGCCGTCCCAGGGCGACTGTCCTGCTGCTGGCTCTGGTCGCAATCGAGCTATGCGACGTTGTCTTCGCGCTGGACTCCATCCCTGCGGTCCTCTCTATCACCCGCAACGCTTTCCTCGCCTACACCTCCAACATCATGGCCGTCATGGGGCTGCGCGCGCTCTACTTCCTTCTGATTGGAGCACTCATCCGCCTGCGTTTTCTGCACTACGGCTTGGCTGCGGTGCTCGGCTTCGCCGCGTTCAAGATGCTGCTCTCGCGCTGGATCGAGATCAGCCCACTCGCCTCGCTCACCGCCGTCCTCACCCTGCTTGCGATCACCCTCGGCGCATCGCTTCTCGCCCCAGCCAGCGAGAAAATTTCTACTCAATAAACCTCAGCTCGCCACTCCACACCACAGAATGTCGCGCCACACTCGCCCGCTCTGGGAAGTCTGTACGGTAGTGTGCTCCACGGCTCTCTTCCCGCCCCAAGGCAGCCTGTACAATCGCCTCCGCTACCACCAGCAGGTTACGCGCCTCCAGGGCCTTCCGCGTTATTTTCATGGGCTGCGTAGCTTGCAGCGCCTCCAGCCCCGCCTGAGCCCTCTGTAGCCCCGCCGCATCGCGCAGCAGCCCTGTATCGCACCACATCAGCGCCTGAAGCTCGGCAATCCACCCCGCCACATCCTCCGGCTCACCCCCAGCTCCAACCGCCACGCCTGCTGTTCGCTGTTCCCTATCTCCTGTCAAGATCCCCAACGAGCGGTCTTGGCTCGATGGGATGACTATTACCTGTTCTAAAACCATCGCCTCCGCCGCCAGCGCGCCGAACACCAGCCCCTCCAGCAGCGAGTTGCTGGCCAGCCGGTTCGCCCCATGCACACCCGTGCAGGCCGCCTCACCTGCCGCGTACAGACCGGCTAGAGAACTCCTGCCATGCACGTCCGTCCTGATACCGCCCATCAGGTAGTGGGCCGCTGGACGCACCGGAATCCTGTCCCTCGCCAGCTCCAGCCCGTAAACCCCCAGAAATTTGGAGATCCCCGGAAACCGCTTCTTGATATCCAGCTTCTTCCCCGCCTCCCGCATGTCCAGATAGACCTCGCCCTGCATCGCCTCGCGCGTAATCGCACGCGCCACCACATCCCTCGGGGCCAACTCCAACCCCTCGTGATATCGCTGCATAAACCGTTCCCCACTCTCGTTCACCAACCATGCACCCTCGCCGCGCAGCGACTCGCTCATTAGAAACCGTGGCGCGCCTTCCAACGCAAACGCCGTCGGATGGAACTGGAAGAACTCCATATCCATCAACTCCGCACCCGCCCGGTACGCCATGGCAATGCCGTCTCCCGTTGCCACGGCTGGATTGGTCGTCTCGCTATACACCTGCCCCGCGCCGCCGCTGGCTAGTAGCACAGCCCGCGCCCGCACCTCAATCAGCTCTCCTTGAGCATTCAGCAGTGTCGCCCCCACCACGCGGTCGCGCTGCGAGTTCAGGATCAGGTCCACCGTAGTCGCCCACTCCATCAGCTCCACGTTTTTCAACTCGTGCACATGTCGCAGCAGCGACACCGAAATCTCGCGCCCCGTAGCATCCCCATGCGCATGAAGTATCCGCGCCAGGCTATGCGCACCCTCACGGGTACGCATCAACTCACCAACCCTATCTGTTCCATCGTTCGCAGAATAGCGGTCAAACCCCGTGCCCCATCTCAGCAGCTCCTCCACGCGCCTCGGTCCCTGCTCCACCAGCACCGCTGCAGCCGCCTCATTCACCAGCCCGTCCCCCGCCTCAAGCGTGTCCGACAGGTGCAACGCCACATCCTCGTCGCCGCCCATCGCCACGGCGATCCCACCCTGCGCATAGGCAGTATTCGACTCCGCCAACCCCTCCTTGGTCACAACAAGGACGCTGCCCGTTTCAGCCAGCCCTACCGCCGCTCGCAATCCGGCGACCCCTCCGCCCACCACCAAAAAGTCCACTTCACGCATCTCTCAAGGCTACCACTGCATCACGGCCCAAAATGGCGATACCATAAAGCCATCGTGTCCACCATTCGCGTCACCACCCCCGCCGCCACGTACGACGTCCACATCGCCCCCGGACTGCTGCGCACCCTCTACCCGCGCCTACGCAGGCTCACGCCGGACAAGACCCCTCGCCTCTTCGTCGTCACTTCGCCGCAGATCTGGGCTCTCTGGCATGATCGATCCCTCACCAGCTTCCCCGAGGCCCATCAGCCCACCGTGCTCTTCTTCCCAGCAGGTGAATCGCACAAGCGCCTCGCCTCCGTCGAGTCACTCGCCCAGCAGCTCTCCCTCGCCGGGGCCGACCGCGACTCCATCCTGCTGGCCTTTGGCGGCGGAGTCATCGGCAACGTCACCGGCTTTCTGGCCGCCCTCTATATGCGCGGCATCCGCTACATCGGCCTGCCCACCACGCTGCTCGCCCAGGTCGATTCATCCCTCGGCGGCAAGACCGGCGTCAACCTGCTCGCTGGCAAGAACCTCATCGGCGCCTTCCACCACCCCCTCGCCGTCTTCAGCGACATCGATCTGCTCGCGACGCTTCCTCCCGCTGAACTCCGCGCAGGCCTACAGGAGGCGATCAAAGCAGGCATAATCCGCGACGCAAAGTTATTCTGTTATATGGAACAAAATGCGGATTTAATACTTGGCAGAATAAATAAACTGAGTGCCCCACATCTCTCTTCTGAGATGTGGGATTCCACCGCCTTGCAGAAGGTCGTCACCGCCAGCGTTCGCGTCAAGGCCGAGGTCGTCAGCCAGGACGAGAAGGAATCCGGCCTGCGCATGATTCTCAACTTCGGCCACACCATTGGTCACGCGATCGAGGCAGCCACCCACTACCGCAAGCTGCTTCACGGTGAGGCGGTCGCCTGGGGCATGATCGCGGCTTTGCATGTCTCGCTGGCCCGCCAGCACATCACACACAACGAGTTTGCCCGCATGGCCAACCTCATCCTGCGCTACGGCCCCATCCCGCCCTTCCGTGCCGACCCCAGCCAAGCTCGTCGCCCTCACCTCCGCCGACAAGAAGAAGCGCAGCGGCCGCCGAGCCTTTGTCCTCGCCACTGGCATCGGCCGCACTGAAGTCGCTTACGACGTCACCGACGCCGAACTCCTCGCCGCCACCTCCGCCATGCTCAATACCATGCGGCAGGCGTAGCCTTTTTTGCTGTCATTCCCGAAGGGAATCTGCTGATGTTTAGCTTGTCATTCTGAGCGAAGCGAAGAATTCCCGTATTTCGCTCCTGCGGTTGTGTAGAGGTTGTGAGAAACTACGCCAAGAGGCGATACCATGTCTGCTGATAAATACAGTTTGTATTACTGTCTAACGGAAAGCGGTTGGAAAGCAGTTGATGACGAAAACAATCTCGTTTCTGGTTGGGTTTGTCTCTTCGAGAAGAAGGTATATCAAGGTTCGGGATGGGACCGTACAAGTAGTCACTGGCATAAGCTGAAGACGAACCCGGCATGGACATCAGAAGACGTTGAGCGTCTAGAAAAGCAGTTTCCCAAGCCAGAGCCTAAGACTGAACTCTCCCCGGAATCTTTACGAGCGATTGGATGTTGAATACGATGCCAAGCGACAATCTCAACAGCGCTCAATCACCCGAAATTACTGCGACCGCACATCTTCTTATTTCCATTACCATGATTGCAATCTCTCTTGCTATGGGTTTGTTCCTCATCTGGATTGTGAACATTGGCTGGGTATTGGAGATATTTGCCGGTGTATTCCTTTTATTGACAGTTGCCCTCGGCATTGTTGTTGGGAGATATGTCTATAAATTCTTGGTGAAGACGCTCCCTCGTTGGACAAGTATGACTGCTGCAATCATTTTAGGAATTGCGGTTGCAGTTGCATTTGGAGAGTTGACTCACTCGCATCGAATTAATCCGTGACTATGAGCACTTTCGAGTGATTACAACGATGATCAATAGTCAGCCTGACATTGATCTAAGGTTGCAACCCGGGACTTAATGTACACAGACCCCCTCAACAATCTCGACCCAACCCCCGGCGCGCGCCCCAGCGGCGCATCCGACTCAGCCGCTGCGGCCGAGAGCATCCAGCAGATGTTCGACGCCATCGCGCCTCGCTACGACCTGCTAAACCACCTGCTCTCGGCCGGCATCGACCGACTCTGGTGGAGGCGCACCGCGCGCACCCTGCGCCCCATCCTCGCCCGCCCAGAGGCCGTCGTCCTGGACCTATGCTGCGGCACCGGCGACATGACCCTCGCCCTCGATAGCCTCCGCCCTCAACCTGCAACTGGCAACCTGCAACCTGCAACTCTTCTCGCTGTCGATTTCTCCCGTAACATGCTCGCCCTGGCCCAGCCAAAGTTCTCTGGTCGCAACATACGCACTATCGAGGCCGACGCCCTCCGTCTGCCCTTTGCTATCGCATCCATCGACCTCGTCACCTGCGCCTTCGGCTTTCGAAACTTGGCCAGCTACGCAGACGGCCTGGCCGAATTGCAGCGCGTACTGCGCCCCGGCGGCCAGATCGCCATTCTGGACTTCAACCAACCCACCGGACTTATGGGCGCGCTCTACTCGCTCTACTTCAAGCGTGTTCTCCCGTTGCTTGGCCGCATCATCTCGCGCGATCCACGCGCCTATACCTATCTTCCCGAATCGGTCGCCCGCTTCCCTGACCCGCCACGCATGTTGGAGTTGATCTCCGCTGCGGGCTTTACCACGCCCACCTGGACCCCTTACACCTTCGGCATCGCCGGCCTCTACCGGGCCATCAAACCATAATCGTCCATCAATGAGGTGTTCTCCTGTGATCGAGCCTGCACCCTCCGCATCCGCGCCCGATCTCCTCGCCCGCGCCCTGTGCAAATTCTCCTGGCGAATCCTTCCTCTCATTGCGCTCGGCTACGGAACAGCCTACATGGACCGTGTCAACATCAGCTACGCCGCGCTACAGATGAACCACGACCTGCATCTCTCCAGCACCATATACGGCTTTGGCGCAGGCCTGTACTTTCTCAGTTATGCTGCATGTTCTATCCCCTCTAATCTCATGCTCTACCGCTTCGGCGCGCGCCGCTGGCTCAGCTACATCATGGTTACGTGGGGCGTCATCGCAATGGTCATGCTCTTTGTGCGCACACCCATGCAGTTTTACATCGCGCGCTTCCTGCTGGGAGTGGCGGAGGCTGGTTTCTTTCCCGGTATTATCCTTTATATTTTCCAGTGGTATCCCGCAGCCATGCGTGCCCGCGCCGTCAGCCGCTTCTACATCGCATTTCCCATCAGCACGGTTGTCATGGGTTCGCTTGCCGGAGCACTTATATCCCTACAGGGTCGTCTCTCGCTAGCTGGC
Source organism: uncultured Acidobacteriaceae bacterium (assembly GCA_963810995.1). Classification (GTDB taxonomy): domain Bacteria; phylum Acidobacteriota; class Terriglobia; order Terriglobales; family Acidobacteriaceae; genus Edaphobacter. The sequence goes on from CAWERM010000003.1 coordinate 7,254, forward strand.
TGGCAATGGCTCTTCCTGATTGAAGCCCTTCCCGCAATTCTTCTAGGCGTTGCCTTCCTCCTCTTGCTCCCAGACGACCCCGCCGACGCGCCCTGGCTCAGCGAACAGGAGCGCTCTGCCATTCTTACCGCCGTTTCGCAGGACACGGTTGTCGCTCCCGCCCACCAGTCCATCGCACCAGCCTTTCGCGATGCGCGCGTCTGGCTCATCGGACTGGTCTTTCTCTGCGTCCAGGCAGGCAACTCCGTCTACAGCTTCTTCGCTCCAGCCATAGTCAAAGGCATCACCGGAGCAAACATTGCCAACACTGGCTTCCTGTTGGCCCTGCTGGGCATCCTGGGAGCAGCCTCCATGCTCCTCGCCAGCATCTACTCAGACCGCTCCGGACAGCGCTATAACCACGTTCTTCCCTACTGCCTGCTGATGCTGACAGGCTTCGTCGCATGTGGGGTCTCCATGTCTCCCCGTATCGCGCTTCCTGCGCTTGCCATCGTCTTCTGTTGCTACTGCGCCATGCAGGGCCCGCTGTGGGCCATCCCCGCGGCATATCTCTCCGGCCGCTCCGCCGCTGCCGGCATCGCCGCCATCAACATGATAGGCATCCTCGGCGGCTTTGTCGGCTCCTACTGGATGGGCTTCGCCCGTGATCTTACCGGAAACTACCAGCGGGGTCTGCTCATCATGACGGTCCCCATGCTCGCTGCCGCAGCCATCATGCTCTATCTTCGTCGCCAGGCCACTCTCACAAACCGATGCGCAACGCCCTCGATGCTGTAGCATCTCTTCCATGAGCCCCATGGCCATGCACCAGGACGTTCTCAGCCCGCCGCACGCCGCCAAGCGCTCCGCAGCGGCCTTCTCGGTTGCCGCCGCGGCGCTTGTCGCGGTGCTTAAGTTGATGACCGGCCTGCTCACCGGATCGCTCGGAATGTTGAGCGAGGCGGCCCACTCCGCCATCGATCTGATCGCTTCGGCCATTACCCTGTTCTCCGTCCAGGTCTCCGACCGTCCAGCCGACGAAGTGCATAACTACGGCCACGGCAAGGTGGAATCGCTCGCTGCCTTCGTCGAGACCGGCATTATGTTCGCCTCCTGCATCTGGATCGTGTACGAGGCCGTCGACCGCATCGTTCTCCACCGCCATCTCTCGCTGCTGCCCTCGCTCTGGCCCTTCGCCGTGCTGCTGGTCTCCATCGCGGTCGACTTCAGCCGTTCGCGCACCCTGGGCCGCATCGCGCGTCTGCATCGCTCCGACGCCCTGGCCGCCGACTCTCTTCATTTCGCCACCGATATATGGGCAACGCTGGCCGTCATGTTCGGCCTTGGGGCCACATACGCAGGTGAGCGCTTTGTCCTGCCCTGGCTGGAGTTCGCTGACCCCATCGCAGCCCTGGTGGTCGCCGGGGTCATTCTGCGCGTCAGTTGGCGGCTAGCCCACCAGACCATCGACACTCTGCTGGACGCCACACCCACCACCGACCCCACCAGTCACCAGCCACAGTCCAAGGACCAGCTCCGCGCCAATCTCCTGCACGATCTCACCGCCATCCCCGGCGTGCTATCGGTGGAACGGCTGCGCACCCGCCGCTCCGGCTCCAACTATTTCGCCAACGTCACCCTCGGCCTTCCGCGCAATCTCACCTTTCAGCGCTCCGAGCAGCTCACCCTGGCCGCCACGCTGGCTGTGCAGCGCCACCTGCCCGCCGCCGACGTTGTCGTCCACTCCGTTCCTACCGCCTCGCTTGCGGAGAGCGTCCACGACCGCATCCGCGCCGTTGCCGCTCTCCGCAACCTCGCCATCCACGAGATCAGCGTGCAACAGATCGCCGCGGAGCAGCATAACACCCATTATCCCCAGTTGCACATCGAGCAGCACCTGGAGGTGGATGAGACCATGCCTCTGCGACAGGCCCACGAACTGGTCACAGACCTGGAGGCAGAGATGCGCCGTGAGGTCCCTTCCATCGCCTCCATCCTCACCCACATCGAGAGCGAGCCGGCCACCATCGAGCGTCCCGCCTCGCTGGAGCGCGACCGTGAGCTAGAAGTTCGTCTGCGCCGTGTTGCCGCGGCCTTCCCGGAGATACTCGACATCCACGAGGTATACGTCACCCGCCACGCCCCCAGCGTCGTCCCTGCCGCCCCCACTCCGTGTCAGTAGACCCGTCCTCAGCCGGGTCTTCATCAGCAACCGGCAACTGGCAACCAACAACCGCTTTCCCTGAGCGTACCCAGGTATCCTGCCACTGCACCCTGCCGGACAATCTCCCCATGGCACGCGTGCATGCCGTCATCACCGCACTGGAAGGCGCCTTCAAACTCGACGCTCCCGAGGTCGACCGCCTGCTCATCCACCCCGAGCCGGCCACCGACAATCGCCGCTGACTACCCCGCCGAGTTATGCTATCGTTTTTTTTGCAGGAGGAAGTATGAAACGGTCCCACGTACTGCTTGCTACATTAGTCACGTTTTCACTGACAACATTCGCACTATTGGCACAACAGAAAGGCGCAATGCCCCACACTGCTGCGCCTAAGCCGCCTTCGCGTGGTCCCGTGGCCTTCCACGGCACGCCAAACACTCAGCCGAACCGCAAATATAGCGACGCGCCCGGCCATCCCAATGTGCCCCACGTCGAGACGGACGGCAAGTGGGTGGGCCATGACACCGGTCCCAAAGACCCGAATTACCACCTGGATCATCCCTTTGCCCACGGCCGATTCACCGCGCGGTTTCGGCCGCACGCCATATATGGCGCCTGGCGGCGGAGGGCCCGGCCGCTTCTGGTTCGGCGGCTTCTTCTTCAACGTGGCTCCCTTCGATGTCGGCTTCTGTGACAGCTGGTTCTGGGACTCGGATCGAAATCGTCATCTACGAGGATCCCGATCACATCGGCTGGTACCTTGCCTACAACGTTCGCCTTCGAGCCTACGTCCACGTCGAATATCTCGGACAGTAGTTCCATCTAATTGGAGCACACAAAAGATTGTGCCCCGCATCCATAGTCTCAGGACTTGGGGCACATCTTGCTCCTAAAGTTCTAACCAGCCGCCGCAGCCAGCTCAGTTTACGTACGTATCCACCTCTGTCTCGGACGATGCCAACTTCGCCCCTTCAGCCAGCTTCCGTTCGTCATACGAGCGATGGATCTCTTCCACCACCGCGGGGAAATCTTTAGCCGCCACAGCCCGTGAAAAATAGAACCCCTGGGCCTCATCGCAGTTGCGTCGCGCCAGAATTTTAAGGTGGTCCATCGACTCCACCCCTTCTGCTGTCACCTTGATGCCAAGATGGTGCGACATGGACAGGATTGCCCGCACTACGGTCGCCGCGTTGGGCTCAGAGACCGCCTTCAGAATAAAACTCTGGTCGATCTTCAGCCGATCCACGGGGTACTTCAACAGATACGAGAAACTGCAGAATCCCGTCCCGAAGTCGTCGATCGCAACGCGCGCGCCAAGCTTGCGAATCTGTTGCAGCTTCTCCAGGTTCGACGCCGAGTTGACCATAAGCACCCTCTCCGTCAACTCCACCTGAAGGCTCTTCGCGGGCAGTCCACTGCTCTCCAGCGCCTCGCAGATCACCTGTAACAGGTTGCTCTGCTCGAACTGTCGAGGCGAAAGGTTCACCGAGACCGCCAGATCCATCCCCAGATCGTCGCAGATCGACTTTGCCTCCACGCACGATTGCTTCATCACCCACTCGCCGATGGGGACGATCATTCCTGTCTCCTCCGCCAGCGGAATAAAGCTCGAGGGCGACAGCAGGCCAAGCTTAGGATGGTGCCAGCGCAGCAGCGACTCCATGCCAACCACCCGCCCCGTGGTCAGCGACACCAGCGGCTGGTAGTGGAGGGACAGTTCCTCCCTGGCCAGCGCGTGACGCAGCGCCGAATCCATCGACATGCGCTCCTGAGACTCCTTCAGCATCGCGTCGGCGAACATCTGGTATTGGTTCCGGCCATTTTCTTTGGCAACATAGGTCGCCGCATCGGCTCGTTCCAGCATGGTATCCACGTCCCCCGCGAAGTCGGGATAGACACACACCCCGATGCTGGCGGTCAGGTTGACTTCCTTCTCCCCAACATGCGCGGTGCTGGCAATCAGATGGACCAGCCTTCGCGCGCAAGCCTCTACGTCGCTGACGCTGCCAATGTGCGGCATCACAATCACGAACTCATCGCCGCCTAGCCGTCCCAGGGTGTCCCAGCCACGCGGCGTGCCTGTGTGTCGCAGCGATTGATGCAGACGTTCCGCGATTCCCAGCAGTATCTCGTCGCCAGCTCGGTGTCCCAGCGAATCGTTGAGCCACTTGAAGTGGTCCAGGTCAATCACGAATACAGCAACCTTGCGCCCTTCCTGCGCCGCCTTCTCGATCGCGTCGGCTATGCTTTCGCGCAGCAGCAGGCGGCCCGGTAGGCCAGTCAACTGGTCGTGGGAGGCCATATGTTTCAGGTACGTCATCAATTGCTTTCGTTCTGTGATGTCGGAGGCGATCGCAATGTATCCGCTGATCGATCCCCCGCCATCCCGTACCGCAGTCACCGCGACATGCACTGGAAGACTGGTCCCGTCCCGCTGTATGTAGGTACAGTCCCTCTCATCCACCTCTCCCAGTATTGCCTTCGCCGTCAGCAGACGGAAGCTTTGCACCCCTGTGCCATCGTATGTCGGGTCTTCGCCGGCCTGCACGTTCAACTCATCGGGATCGTGTAGCTTGGTGATCGAAACCTTACCCACAACTTCAGCGCGAGTATACCCCGTCAACTTTTCGGCAGCCCCGTTCATCGCCCGGATCATTCCAACCAGGTCTGTCTCGATAATGCTGACCGGCGCCGTTTCAAAGATCGAGTTGCTGAAGTTCGTTAAACTGCGGTAGCGATCTTCGTTGTTCTTGACTTTGGTTACATCGCTGACGGTCACTGCCACGCCATCGTCAAGTTTGATAATCCGCCGTCGCAGCCACCTCTCTTTGCCATTGTCCAGCGGGACTGAAAACTCCTCGCCCAGCGGTTCCCCGGTTAGCACCACATTGCGATATTTCTCGCATAGTTCGCGAGTGCTGTCGGCTGGGAACAGTTCACACATCTCCCGCTCCAGCACCTCGACGCGCGATTTTTTCAGCAGCTTCTCGGCATGGTAATTCACATACCGGTAACGGAACCCCACAATCTCGCCCGCCCTGTCCCTCACCGACTCCATGATGGTAAATGCATCCGGGCTGGTCTCTGCAGCCATGATAAATCTTGCATTTTCCTTACTAGTTTGCAGATATCCGCCCGTCCGGTTCCGTTCGCGCCACACCACCAGAAGCACCGTGATCGCCAGGGCCATCATTCCCCATGTATAGCCATGGGTCAAGGTAGGCGATAGCGGGGAGCCACCTGCATCGACAAGCCTCCATGCCAGCACGATCACAGCAACCAAAGCTGCCGCAAACAGCGTCAGGCGAATCGTACGATAATTCCTGCTCCGCAACTCCATCAGAAAGGTTCGCCTTCCGTGTCACATCGGTGACGGAATAACTCTGGATATCGCATCTTAGAGTTCTAGAATGGCCTGCACACGCACGTAATGCAAGGCTAGCATCCTGCAAAATAAATAGAACTACCCGGAAGGTACCTCAACTACAACTATTGCGTAATCTTGATACCCTCTTCGTTGTGGCCAAAAATAGCTGGGAACCACGTTGCAAAGCCTTGTAACCCATGCCCAACTGCGGCTTTAAACCATAAAAAATCACCGCCCCGTCGCAACGCTTCGTCCTAATTTTCGTCTAATCGGAAAGTGATGAGACCTCCGCGAACCGTTC
>CAWERM010000004.1:0-10638 GCA_963810995.1 uncultured Acidobacteriaceae bacterium
GGGCAAGCGCCAAGCCAAAGAGACCATCGACAAAGGCCGCGAGTACTACGACAAGGGCCGCACCCAGTGGACCCAGTACGTAGAAAAGGGCAAGAGCCTGATCAACGAGCAGCAGGCCAAGGTGGAGGCCGCCGTAGAGGCGGGCAAGGAAGCCTATATCAACACAACCATCGACCCGACTGCGTAGCTCCTTCCTGCTTTGGGATGCGGATGCGGTTGGATTGCAGCCGCGCTGGTCGATCATGTACTCTCGCAGGACGCGCTGCGGATACAGTACGGAAGGGAAAGAATGGCGATGCCGGCGATGTGGTTCCAGGACATGGATGCAGCACTTTCCGCGATCGATACGAAGCTTTTGATCGTTTTTGTGGGGTTGGTAGCGCTGGCCATGCTGGTGCAGGCCATCGCGCTGATCGTTCTTGCGGCCAAGTCCGTGAAGGCGATCAAGGGCCTGGCGCAGTCTGTCGATGAGTTGAAGCAGAAGACGCTTCCATTGATTGAATCTGCGACGGAGATTACCCGTTCCGCACAGTCCATGGTTACGGAAAACGTTCCCAAGATGCGTGCCATCGCCGACAACCTGGTAGAGACCAGCGACCTGGTGCGAGGCACGGCACAGCATTTTGAGCGGACGCTGGCCGACGCCAATATGCGAACACAGCGGCAGGTGGCGCGGGTGGACGAGATGGTGAGCGCCACGCTGACCGCAACTGTCGAGCTGGTTGAGACGATCGGCAATGGCATACGCGGGCCCGCACAGAAGATTGCATCGCTGATAGGACAGGCAAAGCTATTTGCCGAAGGGCTGCTGGAAAAGATCAGGTCGTTTAGCGGATCGCGCTCCGGCAGCTAGGGTAGCCTACAGAACAGTGTGACGCTGCTACGATGAAGGTGTGCCCACTTCCGTATTTGAACTCCCCGCAAAGTCGTTGAATGATGCCGGAAATCAAGCTTCCGAGCCGGCGGAACTGCATGTCTCCGCGCGGCCGTCTATCGGGTTCGTCTCGCTGGGATGTCCCAAGAATCTGGTGGACTCCGAGGTGATGATGGGACTGCTGGACCGCGCAGGCGGGCGGTTGACCGCGTGCGCCGAGGACGCGGAGATTCTGGTGGTCAACACATGCAGCTTTATCGATTCGGCCAAGCAAGAGTCGGTGAACGCGATCCTGGAGATGGTGCAGCACAAGGTTGCCAATGGCGGAAAGGCGCGACGGCTGATTGTTGCCGGATGCCTGGTGGAGCGCTATCGCGACGAGATTCGCCGCAATATTCCCGAGGTGGATGCGGTGGTTGGGACGGGGGGAGTTGGAGGCGATTCTGGAGGCGGCTGGGTTGAGCGCGCCGGTTGCGACGACAGCGTCCGATTCTCCGTTCAATATTCTGGTGAACAGAGCGCCGAGCGCCGTGCATCAGCACTCGCATCCGACTGAAGTTGGCGTGCAGATTGCGCAGTCCTTCAGGCCCGAGGGAGATGCGCGAGAAAGATCGGGTCGCTTCTCGCGCGAGCACTGGCAGGGTGCCACGGCTGCGCTGCCGGAGTATCTCTACAGCGAAGAGACGCCGCGCATCCTGTGGACGCCGCGCGCGTCGGCCTACATCAAGATAGCCGAGGGCTGCGACCATCCATGCAGCTTCTGCGTGATTCCGAATCTGCGCGGGAAGTTTCGCTCGCGGCGGTTTGAATCGGTGGTGGCTGAGGCCCGGCGGCTGGTTGGCAGCGGCGTCGGGAGATCACGCTGATCGGGCAGGACACGACCTGCTACGGCGAAGACCTCGGGCTGAAAGACGGGCTCGCCGCGCTGCTGGACGAGCTGGCAAAGATTGAGGGACTGCGCTGGCTGCGCTTCCTTTATGCCTATCCGAACCGGATTACGGGGCGGCTGCTGGAGACGATTGCGAAACACGACAACATCTGCAAGTACCTCGATCTGCCGCTGCAGCACGCATCGCCGGCGGTGCTGAAGGCGATGAAGCGCGGCGCCGGTGCCGAGATCTTCCTGAAGACGCTGGGAAAAGTTCGAGCGGCGGTTCCCGGCATCGCGCTGCGCACGTCGTTCATCGTTGGGTTCCCTGGAGAGACGGACCCAGACGTTTCGGTGCTGGAGGATTTCGTCAAAGAGGCAAAATTCGACTGGTTGGGCGTGTTCAGCTACTCGGATGAGGAGGGATCGGGCGCGCGCGGCATGGCCGGCAAGGTGCCGAAGCGGACCATCGAGGCGCGGCGAAAACGGCTGATGAAGCTCCAGCAAGGGATCAGCAAGCGCGCCAAGCGGGATTGGGTGGGACGCGAGCTGGTGCTGCTGGCCGAGGGCGAGAGCGACGAGACGCCGCTGCTGTGGGAAGGCCGGACAGAGTTTCACGCGCCGGAGATCGACGGCAAAGTCTACATGAACGACTTTGGACCGCTGGAGGCGCTGGAAGCAGGCCGGTTCTATCGCGCGGAGATCACCGAGGCGCACGATTACGACGTGGTGGCTAGGATTATGGAGTAGATGATGAGTGAGACACTGAAATACAAAGGATACGATGGCTCCGTCCTGTACAGCGCCGAGGACAAGATGCTACACGGGCGCGTTCTGGGCGTTCGCGACATGATCAGCTATGGCGGCACGGATGTGCGATCGCTGGAAAAGAACTTTCGCGATGCAGTCGACGAATATCTCCAGTTTTGCGAGCGCCGCGGCAAGACGCCGGATGTGCCCTTTAAGGGCAGTTTCAATGTTCGCGTGCCGCAAGACCTCCATAAGCGTGCCGCGCAGTATGCCGAGGAACACGACCTCAAGCTGAATGCCGTGGTGCAGGAGGCCCTGCGCGAGTACCTGACACACACTGAATAGCAGCGGCCCAAATCCCACATCTCAAATACGAGATGTGGGGCACCCGGCAAAGATTTTGGAGTAAATTCTAATCCTGACTTTTGCTTGAACAGGAGCAGGTGTATCTCTCCAGGCGAAGTTGCTCGCAATCCTCTGGCACAAGCCATTGCTCCGTGTAATCGCCGGGCTTCGATGCCGGTGCGAGGCGAACTACAAATAGCCTCATGCCCACATAGATTGAGGCGTCCGGCGCGACGACGATGGAGTTGGGATACAGGATGGCAAAGATGGAGTGCGTTAGGGTCTGATGCTCGCCGGACGAGGCGATTCGGGAGATTCCATGGGTGGTCACCACCAAGGCTGCGTCCGGAGAGATTTTCGTGAATGTCTCCGGAGCTCCATCCAGTGGAGCCAGCATTTCCAACTTGGTGTCGGCAGTGACCGGATTGCGAGCGATGAGAACTCTACCCTCGTCGATCGTCATGTGTGCCACTCCAAGGAAGACCATGACGCCGCGTGAAGTCTCGACGAATCCGTGAACATTTTCCTGATAGAGTTGCGTGGCCGTACCGTTCGCGTCCACGAACCACAACCCACCTCCCCACTCGCCTCCATCGAAGCCGAGCAGCCATCCGGTAGAGGTCTTGAGGATGCTCTCGTAGCCGAACATTCCTTGTTGCCGTTTGGCGCCAGCGGGAAGTTCGGGAGGCGGAATGGGACTTGCCCGCTGAGGGAGCTGGACGATCTGTAGTGTTCCGGCGTCCGAGAGCGAGACCTGCTGCTGTCGAGCGAAGTTGGCGCAGTGCATGACATCGCTGTTATCGACTGGAGTGGGAAAGACCTTCCATCCGGCGGGTAGCGAGTTGGTACTCGGCGTTACGACGCCGCCTTGGCCAAAGCAAGCCGTCGCGGTAGCAGCGAGAACGACGATGACGATTAAGAGGGGCTGTGCTACACGAGTATGCTTTTGTCTTGTGTCCATTTCGGTGTTTACCTTGCCTGCTCAAGTAATATTTGCGCTTGTCCGCTCTTGTCGCGCAGAAGGATTTGATTGCCCCTTTGTTCTATCCGTCGGGTGCCTTTGAAAGCCTTGCAAATAAGATCGTCTTGCACCGCCTGCTCTTCTCTAAAGGCTCCTGAATAGGCATAACCCGGATCACTCGCATCAAATTCCATCTCGCCGCTAGAAAGCTTGTAGGTTCCTTTCCAGGCACCGGCTCCAGGCGTTCCGCTTACGCTACCGTTCATGAAAAGCACCCAGGCCGGTTCCGTCGCATCGATAAGACCATCTTTATCCGCTCGATCAGAATTATCCACACGATACTTGGCTATCCTCCACTGGCGATATTCAATTCCTGCGGATTGTATCGGATTGAGAACGAAGAGCAGCTGTCGATCCTTGTCGTAGAAGGTTAGGTTGCCCTGCTTTGTCTCGTATGAGGCAATTTTTTGGAGTGCGTTTTCAAACGCATTGGCAACCTGCTGATCCTGAATGTAAGTGCTGCTCGTCGAATCCCCTCCGTTTACATAGGGCGTAAAAAACTTCCGCTCTGTCCGGGGGTCGTATTGAAAGATCATACTTAGCCTATAAGACGGCGTAATAAAATTAATCCCTGTGTGATCGATGTCGACCACAATGTGCGATAAATCCTGTGTGGAACCTTCGACTTGTTTGAGAAGCCAGAAGGTATCGTGAAGCTCGGATAAATCTTTCCCGGACTGCATCGTTTCCAGCCTAACCTGAAGCACCGCGTTCTTATCTTGCAGTAACAGAGCGTCGTATATGGGTTTAATTCGACGCACACTGGCAAGCGCGTGAAGTATCTTCGCGGCATTATTCTTCTGTTCGCCGCTGCACGGCGATCCTTTATCGTCTGCCCACTTTGCCGAGATTGCAAGCTTATCGTCTGTTCCCCGGTATGTCCCTGTAAATTGGCCGCACCCCGCCGACCCCTCGATTTTGCCATCCCGAAAAGCGAAGTATGGAATCGGCACCCGCAGAGGAAGCGTAATGAGCAATTTATTCGCAGCGTAAAACTGCGAGAGACGCCATTGGTGGCCTTCAAGGTCGTTTGTCGTCGCACCGTTTACCGGAGTAGTTTGAGCAAGCGTGGGTACGGCTGAGGGAGTCGAAATGGTCGGTTGCTGCACGGGCGGTTCCGGCTTTGGGGTTGCAGGTTGCTGTGCAGGCAAAACACTTGGCACCAGCAACATCTGCGCTTGTCCGCTCTTGTCGCGTAGAAGGATTTGATCGTCCCGCTGCTCTATTCTCAGGTCGCTGTGGAAAGGGTTCTCGGGTATAACTCCATCTCTAGGTTTATAAGGTATATAAGGCTCGTTCAGGGAGGGGCAATCGCTACCGCTACCGCTGATAATCGAGTCTGCATTCAATGTCAATACGTTCTCAGAGAGCTTATAGGTTCCAAATAGGTGACCGCATCCCGGAGAGCCTGTCACCTGCCCGTTCATCAAGGTGATGAATGCATTTTCGTTTTGATCCATCAGGCCATCGTTATCCGCCTGGCTATCTCCATCAGCTCGCACTTTGGCAATTCTCCACATGCGATTTTCGATCCCAGTTTGAGCAGGAGTGGGTGCGGCTGAAGGATTGGGTGATTGCTGTGCCGGAAGCGGGTGAGCAGCGATGGATAGGCAGAGCAGAGAGGCCTGGAGAGTTATGGGCAGTAGAAAGTGAAGGGCGAAATGAGGGCGTTCGTGGCGCATTGTGGTCTCCCTTTCGAGTCGCCGGGCAATCTCCGCCTGCAACCTCGTCTGTAAGGAGAACGCGGGTAAGTCTGAAACTTGCAGGCAAAATCACAAATTTATTCGCGCGCAGGTAGAGGTGCCTGTCCATCCTACGCCGAAGATTCATGCCGATGACCTTCTAACGTGCCCAGATCAGTGAGTCGCACGAGTACGATGTGGTGGCGAGGATCGTCGAGTAATCGAGTTACTTCAAGCGATGCCTAGATTTTCGGAAATCTTCTTGAACGAGAAGTTCGTTGAGTGTAGAGTCGGTGCAATGCAATTTCGCCGTGTACTCTGGGTACTTGCGTTTTTTCTCTACTGCCTTGGTTCCGCTGCAGCAGAAGTCATCACTATCAAGACGGTCGATGGCAAGCGTGTCGTATGCATGCACACTGGCTTGATGAGCGATCTCAATGATTGCGGTGTGCGTTCCAATTCATATACATACGTTTTTGTAGGCTCGATCACAGCCATCACACCCGCCACGGAGAATGAAAAGGAAATTCGGATCGTCCCAGAGGAAGTCTTCTCTGGCAAGCCTGCTAGCTCAGTGAGTGTCGTAACGTCGCAGGGGCTTTGTCTACCTAAGTTGGCTGTGGGGGATCGATGGCTTTTCTACTTACGGAAAGTTGACGATAAACAGATCGTACTGGACTATTACGGGAACGACAGCCGACCGGTCGCAGATGCACAGGAAGAGATTGCAATTCTCCGCAGACTGGCGACGATTGGCGATTTCGGAATCTTGCGTGGCCAAGTATGGCGAGACGAAAAGGTCGTCCCGAACGCGCATGTCATTGCAGTTCGACGGTCGGATGGCATGCGGTTCGTCGTGTCTACGAATGCTCAGGGGCGCTACGAGTTCCAGCCGCTTCCTCCCGGAAGCTACAGTGTCTCAGCAATCGGATTGGGTCGACCTGACGAGATCGACCTCAATCCAGGAATCTGCTGGGACCTAACGCTTTCTACGGCGCGACGGTGAGGGTGAGGCTGTCGACGGCGCGGACAGTGAGTTGGGCTCCGGCGGGGACGGAGGGTGAGTCGGGAGGGAGCGTGGCCTTCCATATCTCGCCGCGGACCTCGACCTGACCGATGGGCAGCTCTCCGGCGGGCAGGATCGGAGTCATGGCAATGGCGGTTTGGCCCACCATGGCCTGCGGTCCGGTGAGGCGTTTGGCCTGACGCGCCTTCAGGGCGATCCACGCGAGGCCGAAGGTTATCACTCCGAAGCCTACGCCCGCGCCGGCGGCGACGCCGAAGTGGACACGCATCTCCGGCGAGGGCCCGTTGACCAGCGTGGCCAATCCGAAGACCAAACAGATTACGCCTACCGTGCCGAGCACCCCGTGGCTGGCGAACTTTGCCTCCAGCACCATGAGCGCAAGCGCAGCGAAGAGCAGCAGGATTGCCGTGTGCTGGACTGGCAGCAGGTTGAGGCCAAAGATGGCCAGCAGCATCATCAGCGTGCCCAGCGCGCCGGGGACGATGGTTCCGGGCACGTTGAATTCCAGGTAGATCAGCAGCCCGCCGCAGAGCAGAAGAAGCACGTCAAGGTCGGGGCTGGTGAGCCGCGTTAGCAGGCGCTCGCGCGTGGAGGGCAGAAGGGGATCGATGGTGGCGTGGGTAAAGTCGAGCTTCACGCTCTCGCCGTGGAAGCGCTTGATGGTGCGTCCGTTGAGTTGTGCCAGCAGTGCGTCATCGTTAGGCGCGACTACATCGATCAGGTTAAGCTTAAGAGATTCGGCTTCGCTGAACGACTTCGAATTGCGCACGGCGTCCTCGGCGTCCTTGGCATCGCGCCCGCGTACGGTGACATACGAGCGCAGGAAGGCTGCGGCGTCGTTCTCGATCTTCTCCTTGAGCACGGGGTCCATGGTGGTGCCTTCCAGGATGGGGTGGGCCGCACCGGCTTCTGTACCCGGCGCCATGGCGGCTACGTCCGCTGCCTCCAGCAGAAAGAATCCCGCCGAGCCTGCGCGGCTACCCGAGGGTTCGATGAAGATGATGACGGGCACCTGCGATGCTTCGATGTTGGCCACCATCTCGCGCGTGGAGTCGAGCAGGCCGCCGGGCGTGCCCATGGAGATGAGTACGGCTGCTGCGTGGCGGCTGGCGGCGTCGTCCAGGCCGCGCTTCATATACTCTGCGGTGATCGGCTGGATGGTGTCGTGGATGGTGAGCTTGACCACCAGCGGCGACGAAGCGGTCTGCGCCGGTGTGCTGAGCGGAGACAGCGCGGCGAGTGCGGCGAGCGCTGTGAGCGGGCGAAGGATGCGGCGAATTATGGGCAAGCAAAAAGAATTAGTTCTGCGCAAGGAAGGCTTCCTCAGGGGCTAAAGCCCCATCGCAAGCATACGATTATGGCACGGCTAAAGCCATGCCCTTAAGCAAGACAAGGCAACGACGGAGATTCTGACCTTCGTCTTCGCTCAGGCCAGAATGACGACTTCAAATGGTTGCGCCAGAATGACGGATAGGAACTGAAGCTTTTTCGCAGCCTGGGAAGCCACATGCCTAGGGCAGGTTCTGGCCGCGGGCGACGAGGGTGGTTTTAATGGCCAACGCGTCAGGATTGTCCGGCTGCAGGCGCAGGGCATTGGCCACATCGACGGCTGACTCGGAGAGCTGATTGGCCTGTAGGTCGAGCCGGGCGAGCACCAGATCGGCGGCGACGTTGGGCGCGAGTTGGAGCGAAATCTGAGCTTCGGCGCGCGCGTCGTCGGCCGATCCGCTGCGCTCACGCACCTGGGCGATCCCGGCGTGCGCGGCTGCATTGCTTGGGGTCCGCGGAGAGCGCGGAGTGGAACTCCTGCTCGGCCTCCGGAAGCAGGCCCTGCGCCAGGTAATCCGAACCCAGCTGCGTGTACTGCACTGCCTGCTGGGCCGGCGGCAGGGTGGCCAACTGGATGGCGTGCATCTGGTCCAGTTGGAACGCTGCCTGACGGAATGACGCCTCCGACCAGGTGCGGCGGATGCGCGTGGTGGGGTCGAAGCCGCCCGCGCTCATGATCGATTTGAGATTGGCGGTGGAACCGTGGGTGGCCTGCAGGCGGGTGAGCAGCTCCGTGGCCTCGGGGTCGTCCGAGTGAAGGTTCAGTGCAGCCTGCACCTCGCGGGTGGCGCCGTCGATGTCGTTGCGGCGCAGAAGCGCGACGGCCAGGTTGAAGTGATAGTCGGCGTCGTTGGGGTCGGCGGCAATCACCTGCACAAAGAGCGCGCGCGGCATCCTTACCCTGGCGGCTATTGGCCACGCCTTCATCGTTGACCACCTCGGGCAGCGGCAGGCTTGCGGCGACAAAGGCAAAATCGGCGGCGGCCTCGGCGTATTTGGCAAGGTTGAAGCGCGCCAGGCCGCGATAGAAGTTTGCCTCCAACGCCACGCTGTCGGTGGGCGGAACCTTGGCCAACGTGGCTGCAGCGGCATCGTATTGCATCGCCGCATACTGCTCCTTGCCGAGGGCAAGCAACGCTGCGCTGTAATTGGGTGTTTCGGCGACGGCAGCCTGCAGCCGCTTGAGCCGCTCCTCCTGGGTGAGCGCGGAGGTGCCGCGAATGAAGTTCTCGAAGGAGCTGAGGCGGACCCCGCCTGAAGCTGCCAGAAAGGTCTGCTCCGCGACGGCAAAGTGCGGGTCCATGCGCTGGGCCACCTTCCAGGCAATGGCGTTCTCCACGTCGAAGAGCCGCGACAGTTCGCTGGAGTCCTCGAGCGGCGGCGACATGCGCAACTGGTTCACCTCCAACACCTGGGCCTTCACCTCGATGCGGCTGTCCGATGCACCGGGGTTGATGACGTTGTAACTGCCCAGAATGACGAAGTCCGCGTCCAGCGTCTGAGCGATGCGCAGGGTGGTGGCGCGGCTGGGGCGGAAGTCGCCCGGCAGGCCCAGATGCTCCAGAGCATACTGGCGGTCGTCCGCGGCTGATGGTGAGAAAGCCCACCGAGGTAAACCGCTGGTCCAGCGTGTAGGGAAACGAATCGCCAATCCAGTTCAGGTTGGCCTGCCCGGAGCGATTGTCGAAGGGCAGCACCAGCACCAGCCGCCCGCCGGGCTGGCGAATGTCCGCCGGCGAGTTCGCCTCGGCACTGACCTGCGCTAAGCCTTGACTTGCCGCGAGCGTCTGAGATTGGGGTAATGCAGGGGCGACCCACCCATAGAGCAGGAGAGCCAGAGGAAAAAGTCGAAGAAAGGGGTTGGGCGAGTGTTTCACTATGTTTTGACGATTATAGAAGGCGCGTGGGTCGATCTGCCGCAGGCTTTGCGGATGCGCGGAATCTATAACGTGACCATGGTCACAGCCTGCTGGCACCAGCGGTGCAAGAATCTGCTTTGCGGCCTCGAGATTCTGGGTCTGCGTCGATTGCCATTCCAGAGCGGATTTGTGGAGAGTGCCATGTCGCGTATTTCGACCTCATTTGTTGCCGATCCCGAGTTGATACAGGAACTTGAGAGAATTGCCAAGCCCATCTCGATCGGTCTGGACCACGTACTGTTCCGCCAGGGCGACTCGCCCTCTGGCGTTTATCTCCTGAAAAAAGGCACGGCGATACTGACGAGCCGATCGGATGGGGAGGAGATATTCAACATCAAGGTGGGAGCAGGCTCGCTGCTCGGACTGCCCGCTGTGGTTGGGATGAAACCATACTCTTTGACGGCGGCGGCATTGGAGGGCGCGGAGTTGAGCATGGTGAGCTGCGATGACTTTGTGGGACTGATACAAAAGGAACCATCGTTGCCCTTCCGGCTATTGCAGGTACTGGCGTCGGAGGTACGGTTCGCCCGAGAGTCGATGGCGCATCTGTGAGCCAGACTTGAACGGTTAGCGGCCCGGTTATGGATGCCGGCTGTGTGGAAAGCGCAGGATGGCTACCCACTCGCCCCGGATCGATGCCTGCCACACAACCTCTCCATGCAGGATGGAGGCGGCCTCGGCGGGCAGCACGTCCTGGTGAAAGTCGAAGTAACGTGCGTCGACAGGGGCGTTGCGGTGAGCGAGGTTGACAGCGCCGGGCGGCGGAGCCCATTTGGTGGAAAAGAGTAGAGCAGTGTCGTAGTCAGTGGGAGAAGGAGTGGCC
>CAWERM010000005.1:0-6567 GCA_963810995.1 uncultured Acidobacteriaceae bacterium
AAGGTCTCGCAGCACTCGACCGGGGCCGTGTGTGCGGCTATACATTCTGTGTGTATGAGGGGACCAAGGCGGTGATTGGAGACGCCTTTGCCACAGGACACAGAACGTTGAGCGACGCCGACGTGACCAGGGCAATGCTGGTGCCCATGCTGGAGACGCTGCGCCACGCTCCAGGGGTCGATCGCGTGGAGTCGCAACTGCTGTTGTTTGACGCGGGTGAATTTGCGGACCTCTTTGCCGGTCCCGAGTTCACCGTCTACCCGCGGTTGTTTCTGGAATGCAATCTAGTTGCAAAGAGGGAGACCCTGCTGGCGGACGCAGTCGCGGACCCTCTGTCCGGCGTTCCAGCAGAGTTGGAATTATTGCTGTGGACGACGGAGGATTACCAGGCTGCAGCCGAGCTGATCCATGCCAGCTATGCAGGCCACTGCGACACACAGATCAACGATCAGTACCGCTCGCTGCATGGTTCGCTGCGGTTTCTGCACAACATTGTGCGATTTCCCGGATGCGGTGTCTTTGAATCGAACTTCTCCTGGATGATGCGCGAGAGGCAAAGCGGCGCGCTGGTGGGCATGGTGCTGTGTTCGCGGGTGGGCTCCGGTGTGGCGCACGTCACGCAACTCTGTGTCGCGCAGACATATCGCGGTCGCGGGCTTGGCTACGGGATGCTGCTGCGGACCGCGCAGAGCCTGCTGCGTGCTGGGTTTGAAGCCATTACGCTCACGGTGACCGAGGCCAACGGTCCAGCCATAAAGCTGTACGAGAGGTTTGGATTTACGCTGCGCCACCGCTTCGACGCGATGGTGATGGAACCGCAATTCAAACCGCGCTGAGTTCCCTGCTGGATTGCCGCTTGCTCCAGCAGAGGAGCCAGACCAGGAGGCAGAGCATCGTTGCGCCACAGGTGTCGAGCAAAACATCGTAAGGCGAGCCGGTGCGACTGGGGATGAACGTCTGGTGGTACTCGTCGCAACTGGCAACGATGGCGGTCGAGAAAATGGCCAGAATTGAAGACTCCAGGCGCCACGCGATCAGCGTTGACTGCCCGCGCTGCGTGAGTGTGTGCAGCCATGCGCGGAGAAATGTGAGTGCCACCAAGCCGTAGCCGACGAAGTGGCCGGTCTTGCGCAAATAGTGATGGTAGAGATCCCAACTGATGTCATTGATGTGGCCAATCCAGTGCTCGACAATCGGGCGCAGCCAACCGCTGGTGTTCTGTGCTGAGAAGGTATCCGTCGATTCGACACAGATGATTGCGACGGCGGTTGCGGCTGGAATCCAGACGTTGAACCACCAGCGCCAGCTCGCCTCGGAGGGCTGCGGCGGCAATGGCTTATAGAAAAAGACTGGGCGCATCAAGCTGAGCTTTCAGCAAAACAGATTCGCGGATTCGATTGCGATTTATTCCGCGTGATAGTTGGGCGCCTCACGGGTGATGATGACGTCGTGGACATGGCTCTCTCGCAGACCTGCGTTGGAGATGCGGATGAATTTGGCGTTGGACTGCAGTTCGGGAATAGTGGCGCAGCCGAGGTAGCCCATGCCGGAGCGCAGGCCGCCGACCAGTTGGTAGACCATGGCTTCCAGAGGGCCGCGATGCGGCACGCGGCCTTCAATGCCTTCGGGGACGAACTTGGCGAGGCGGTTCTGGCCGCTGGCCTCGCGCGCGGTGAGCGAACTGCGTTCGGCGCTGGCCGCTTCGGTCATGTCTTCCGCGCTTTGGAAGTAGCGTTCGCCGGAGCCCTGCGCCATGGCGGAGAGTGAACCCATGCCGCGGTATGCCTTGAAGCTGCGGCCCTGGTAGAGGATAGTCTCGCCGGGGGACTCGTCGACGCCGGCGAAGAGCGATCCGATCATGACGATGTTGGCGCCTGCCGCGATGGCCTTGGTGACATCGCCGGAGTACTTGATGCCGCCGTCTGCGATGACCGGTATGCCATGTTTTGCGGCGGCACGGGCGGCCTCGGTGATGGCGGTGATCTGGGGCATTCCTGCGCCGGTGACCATGCGCGTGGTACAGATGGATCCGGGGCCAATGCCAACCTTGACGGCGTCCGCACCGGCATCGATGAGGGCCATTGCACCGTCGTAGGTGGCGACGTTGCCGGCCATCAGGTCGGTGTCGGGGAACTGCTTCTTGACTGCGGCGACGGCGGCGAGGACGCGCGAAGAGTGGCCATGAGCGCTGTCGATGGCGAGGGCGTCGACACGCATCTCGATTAGGGCCGCGGCTCGCTCCAGAAAGTCTCCAGTGGCGCCAATGGCGCCGGCGACGCGCAGTCGGCCTTTGCTGTCCTTGGAGGAGTTGGGATACTTCAGCTTTTTCTGGATGTCCTTGACGGTGATGAGTCCTTTGAGTTCGAACTCGTCGTTGACCACCAGAAGCTTCTCAACGCGATGCTGGTGGAGGATGTGTTCGGCCTCCTCCAGCGTTGTGCCGACGGGCACGGTGATGAGGTCGGTCTTGGTCATCACGTCGTCGATGGGGATGTCGGTGTGTGAGACGAAGCGGAGATCGCGGTTGGTGAGGATGCCGACAAGCCTGCGATTGCGGGTGACCGGAACGCCGGAGATCTTGAAGCGGCGCATGAGCTCGAGCGCGTCGGCGATGGGCTGATCGGGGGAGATGGTGACAGGGTCAACGATCATGCCGCTCTCGGACCGCTTGACCTTATCGATCTCACCAGCCTGCTGCGCGATGGTGAGGTTGCGATGGACCACGCCGATACCTCCCTGCTGGGCCATGGCGATGGCCAGGCGCGACTCGGTGACGGTGTCCATGGCAGCCGAAATGAGCGGGGTGTTGAGCGTGATGTTATGGGTAAGCTGGGCCTGGGTGCTGACCTGGGTGGGCACCACCTCGCTGTAGGCAGGAACCAGCAGTACATCGTCGAAGGTGAGAGCTTCGGGAATCGGAGAGGAGATCATGGGTACTCGAATTCAGTTACGGGTTGCAGGTTGCAGTTGTGTGTTGGAGTCAGGGAGTTTGGTTGATTGTAGAGTTGAGCGGGTGTGAGAGCAAATGCCGTGTATTCGATTGCTCGGATGAGGAAGTTGCCAGGGCACGCAAGTCTGTGGTCTAGATGCTGTAGCCGATGGCGAAGCAAATGCGATTGAGGAGGGCGACGGCGTGGCAAACTTTGCATCGGACTTGCATTGAGAACAGAGTCTGGCGCGCATCGATTCTCCGTTTTGGCAGGGGTACCCCCTCCCCCGATCCCCCCAAGCGGGGATTTGCTTGTAAGCGGATGATTCCGGTGTGGTTACGGGTATTATCCAAAACAGGGGAATATCCGTAAGTGACATAGAATCATGCGATTAGATGGTAAATGCGGCTCTAAAATATTCATAACATACGAGTTACGGGTGAAAACTGGCGATTATACAGGGTTTCTTCGTCATGACGCTCATTCTGTTACGGTTAATCAGGGTCAGGGTCGGAATGACCATTCTGTATTGGTGACAGAGATTGGGAAAATGCCCTTCAGCCCCACCCTTACAAGCTTTCAGCGACCGCCTGCGTGTATTCGATCTATAAGTTAATTCTACTCCGTTGGATATAACCAGTATGCCAAGTATTTTCAGCTATTTTTGGAGTGGAAGGGATTTGGATTGAGTAAGTTGAGTTTTCAAGGGAGGCGCGAAGGGCTTGACAATGAAAACAGGGAACAGGGAACAGGGAACAGGGATCAGGGGAATGGGGAACAGGCAAGGGCAGTTCGCTTCGCGAATTCCCACTCATGCGATAAGACCGCATGAATGGTGCACCCGAAGTACCAGGTCTCAGAATCGAGGTGTGGAGCACCCCGAAAGACAACGACGGAGATTCTGAGACTTCGAGTCAGAATGACGTAAAGAGCACACATGCCACTGATGGCAACGAACGCGATGAATGGGAGACCTGCGAGTTGCCCACAGGTTATGGAATGACTTGTCCGAGGCCGAACAGCCATTGCGAACGGTGGCTAAGGCTTCGAAGGCGAGGTATGCTTGCAGCGCGCCTCCAAGGGGAGAGTCTCTGAAGATGAATTCAATTGCAACCACAAAGAACTGCGCGTGCTGGGTCCTGATTGCCGCGTGTGCCATTGTCCTGCTTGCGCAACCGTGCATGGCGCAGTCGACCGAGGCGCAGCATTCATGGCAGAAGATGCAGATGCCGACTGCGGCAGAGGTAGCCAAAGTATGGAACGCGCCGCCGCCGGAGTATGGGCCGGAGCCCTACTACGGCTTGAATGGCGCGGTGACGCGCGAGGTGTTGCAGCGCGACCTGGATAAGGCGGTGCGGCTGGGCTTCCATGCCGTGACGGTGCAGCCGGGACGCAATCCCGAGGCGTATCTGTCGCCGGAGTATTTTGCCATGTTCAAGATACTGGTGGAGGAGGCAAAGAAACGCGATCTGCGGGTGTGGATCATCGACGACGCGGGCTACCCAAGCGGGTTTGCCGGCGGGCTGATTACAGACAAGAAGCCGGAGCTGCGGATGCAGGCGCTCAGTATCGGTCAGCGAATTACGGTGAAGGCAGGCGAGACGCTGAACCAGACTGCAGGTCAGGATGCGGTGGCGGCAGTGGCAGTCGGCAGCATGGGCGATCGCGTTCCGGTTGCGGTGACGGACGGCAAGATTGCATGGACCGCGCCGGCAGGTTCCGACTACACCGTGGATGTGGTGGAGCACGTCTTCCGTACATCGCCCACCGCGAGCGCCACTAATGCAACACATTTGAAGGACACCACGCAATCGGTGGAAGACTATATGGACCCGGAGGCGACGGTGGCGTGGATCCAGTTCACCCACGAGGGGTACTACAAGGCGATGCCGGAGGAGTTCGGCAAGACGATCATTGGCTTTCGCGGCGACGAGCCGGACTACTCGATCAGCGGCTTGCCGTGGACGCCGAAGTTCTTCGATACCTTCCAGCATGTGAAGGGCTACGACATTCGACCGTATCTGGGCGCATTGCTTCTGTCCGCGGGCGGAGGTGGCGGAAGACCGAGGCCGGCCGCGGGTGCAGCGGGTGGGGCTGCAACAGCCGCCCCTGCACAAGCAGTACCGGCAACTCCACCTGCTGCTCCGGTGCAACTGACGGATGCCGAAGTACGCGGCGAAGGCGATTACTACGACGTGTTCTCGCAGATGTTCGCGCGACGGATTCTTCAAGGTGCAGGGCAATGGTGCGCGGCGCATGGCGTGGAGTACCAGGTGCATCTGAACCACGAAGAGATGGAGATGCAACTGGTGCGGTCGGAGGGCGACTTCATGCGCGACATGAAGTACGTCGAGGTACCGGGGATCGATGCCATCTGGCACCAGATCTGGACGGACACGATTGCGGACTATCCGCGGCTGGCTTCGAGCGCAGCGCATATTTATGGACATCCGCGCTCGTTTACGGAGAGCTTTGGCGCATACCGGCCGGCGCCGGACATGACGATGGCGCGGTATGTGCTGAATGAGCAGATCGTGCGCGGGATCAACATGACGGAGGGGATGTCGTACGGGGCATCGTCCAATCAGGGGCAACCGAGGGTGGCACCCGCGGCGAGTGGACAAACCACACCTGCATCGGGACAAGCGGCGGCGAGTGGGCAGGGAGGAGCAGCGCCGGGTGCGGTAGCGGCGGCACCGCGACCGACGAGTGCCATGTCCGATCCGGGTTGGCCCGCTTTGATGGACCATATCCGGCGATTGAGCTATGTGATGAGCATGGGGCGTCCGGCGGCGTCGGTGGCGCTTTATATTCCATCGAGCTCGATGTGGCTGGGTGACTCGGCCTCCGACACAGCGTTTGTGTCGACCGAGCGAATGCTGGCGGAGCGGCAGATAGACTTCGACATCATCAACCTGGACGCGTTGACGAGCGATCTGAAGGCCGGACCGGGAACTCTGGAGACGATGAGCGGGAACAAGTATCGCGTGGTGATTCTGCCGTCGCTGGCGGTGATCTCGCAAGCTGAGTTGGATCGGCTGAAGGTATTTGCGAAGGGTGGCGGGAGGGTTCTGTTTCTGGGACGGACGCCGGCGCTGATCTCGCAGAAGACGATGATGGATGCGCGCACGGCTGTGCCCGCGGACTTTGCATGGGCGAAGGTGGAGACCACGGCGCAACTGCCGCCAACGCCAACACCGCCCGGCGCTCCACCGGCTATGCCTCCCGGCCCGCAGTTGGTTCCGGCGGCGATTGAGACGGCGCTGAATGCTGTGGTGGGGACGCGGGATGTGTCGCTGGATATGCCTGATCCTGGGTTAAAGGTGATGACGCGGCAACTGAAGGATGCCAACGTCTACCTCTTCTTCAATGAGGGAGCGCAGGACAGTTCGCACACCGTAACGCTGAAGTCGGCTGGCAAGACGGTTGAGGTGTGGGACACGGAGACCGGGAAGATCACGAAGCTGGTTCGACCGCGGGCAAGGGCAAGGTAACAGTGAAGCTGGATCTGAAGCCATATGAGACGGAGTTGCTGACCGTGCAATAATTTTTGCGGTGGGATGCAGCTGGGGCGGTAGGATCAGTCCGAGTCAGGATTGGACTTAGTGTTGCCTTCCATACGACTTATTATCATCAA
>CAWERM010000006.1:0-4690 GCA_963810995.1 uncultured Acidobacteriaceae bacterium
TGCCGTCTGTCCGCCGCGACAGGTACATCAGCCGTAGAACTCCACAACTGATCGCGTGTCATCCCCCCCATTCATCCGTTGGGTGCCCCACAACCAGGGTCCCCGGCGTGCGCATCTGCTCGCTGGGGTGAGCATCTCGACTTTGAGATGTGGGTTCACGCGATACCGTACCCAGCACCGCCGCCTCAACCGCCGGTCTCTGTCCGTCACCGCCAGCCCCATTGCGACCATTGCGACGCGCCATACGCACCCCCAGATCACATCTGGCCCATCACGATTCTACCCCCAATCCCGGCCCGCGCACCGCGACCGGCCGATACCATCCTCTCTAAAACGCAGCGCAGTAGTCCTTGGAGAAAGGGTAGACCCCATACCGTTCTCTTGGGGTGGTCGGTAAAAATCCACCACCGTTATCGTTCCATAGTATGGCCGTAAAGCTAAGCGATCCGCTGCCCATGACGAGTCCTTTGCTCTTCATCCCCGTGTCGCCCGGCCATGTAAGCGAAAAGGTCGCCGTCTTACTTCCCTTATGGATAACCTTCTCGGAAGAGGTCGGCGTGCCCCCATTAACCGTGCAATGCGGGTCGTGAAACTGTGCTATCCCGACGCTCAGCTTCGCGCTTTTTTGCGATACCAGCGTGTAGTGGACCGTCACCTGCAGTTCTATCGGCTTGCCCCGTTGTATGGGTTCGTCATTCTTGGTCTTCACCGAAACAAACTCGACGGAGTCGACCGGCTCGCTCGCCGCTGTTGCCGTTGTTGTCTGAGTTGTCGCTGTTGTCTGTGCCTTCCCTGTTGCCACCAAACCAACCGTAACCACTGTGAAAATAACCAACCATGCTGCCCGCATCTCTGGTCTCCAATCTGGCCCAACTTCACATACATCTACGATTTCATTTCTCGCCCCTCGAACCACGAACCTTCAACCTCGAACCTGCCTACTTCTTCGTTACCTTAATCAGCAGGCACGTAATCTCCTTACCCGGCTCCAGAACATACCAGTGCGGCACGCCCGGAGGAATCACGTACACATCTCCCGCCGTCACTGTCCGCGACACACCGCCTTTAATCGACGATCCTCCAAGCTCATTCGGCCCTGTCGTCACCTGGTCCACCACCTCGCCGCCGGTTATCAGCGTCGCCGTGCCAGACTGCACCACCACAAAGTCCGCCACCGCCTGGTGGACCTCCACCCGCCCCGTCGCCGTCCTGTGCGAGATCATCATCGCGGAATTCTCAAAGCTCATCCGCGCCGCGCCCGCCGGTGGCACGCCCTTCGGCCATATCGTCAGCCCGCCATCCGCCGGCGTCTGCGTCGAAGGCGAGTTAGTGCCCTGCGCCATCGCAATCGAACATCCAAACATCGCCGCCAGTACCACTCCGTAAATCTTCATATCTCTCCTCCGCAACCGCACTCCGCCCATCATACCCTCACATAACAGAACAAAGGTAACGTCTCTCTCCGCCCGCGCAGCCTCACCCATCCGCCAAATATGCCGATGCAAAGTGCAGAGCATGGCCCGCACGTCAGGGCCCCATCTCCCGAGGCCGGCCATCTTCTACCCGCTCCATTCCGTCCCCTCCAACCCCGCATTCCGCACCATGCGTCTACTCTCGGCCATCCGCCAGCTTCTCATCGTCGCCGCACTCATCCTGGTCGGCTTCCTCTTCGTCTCCGCCCTGCGCGCGCGTGCCCAGCAGCCTCCCAGCCCCCTTGGTGCCGCCGTCCCGCATCGCTATCTGGTCGCCTACCGCAACGGCGTTCTCCCCGCCAACGTCCAATCCGGAGCACGCCTTGCAGGCATGCACATCCTTCGCGGCTACGCTCCCTTCGGCATCGCTGTCCTCGACACCTCAGCCGACCCCGACGAAATATCCACCCTCGCCGCCTTGCGCGCCGACCCTGCGGTTGACTACGTCATCCACGACCGTATCCTTTCCGCTCACTCCCTCATCCTCCGCCCCATCTTCCCTGGCAACTTCGCTGTCACCATCGGCGTCTCCGCCCCGTACGACACCTACTACACGTCTTCGCCGCAGCAATGGGCTGTCCTTCAATCTGGAGGGTTCGGCGCAGGCGTCCCCGGTGGCCCAGTCCACGGCCCATGGGACACCACCATGGGAGCAGGCGTTCGCATCGCCATCCTCGACAGCGGAGTCGATCGCTTCCACCCAGACATCGCTC
This sequence comes from uncultured Acidobacteriaceae bacterium, assembly GCA_963810995.1. Classification (GTDB taxonomy): domain Bacteria; phylum Acidobacteriota; class Terriglobia; order Terriglobales; family Acidobacteriaceae; genus Edaphobacter. The sequence goes on from CAWERM010000006.1 coordinate 2,186, forward strand.
CCAATCTCGCCCTCAACCTCTCCGAAATCGATCAGTCTTCCGCCACAGGCCTTCCCAGTCCCTGCGACGACGGCAGTCCTCAGGACCAGCAGGGTCACGGCACATGGGTCGCCTCACTCGCCGCCGCAGCCATCGGCCCCGGCACCGGCCTCCTCATCGGCGTCGCCCCCGCCGCCACTATCCTCAACATCAAGGTTCTTGAGCGCCTTCCCGACCCCTCCAGCGCCGCGCCGGACATCGCCACCCAGTGCGCCACCGGTCAGGCCAGCGGCCTCCTAAGTTGGGTCATTCAGGGCATTCAGGACGCCATCGATCAGAACGCCGGCGTCATCAATCTCTCCCTCGGCACACTCGTCGATCTCGACTCCGGAGAGGGCGCTGGCCTGCAAGCCACCTTCGACCGCGTCACCTACGCAGCCAACCAGGCCGGAGCAGTCCTTATCGCCTCCGCCGGAAACGATGGCGTCAACCTCACCTCGCCCCGCTACATCGAGCTACCCGCTCAATCGCGCAGCGTCCTCGCCGTCGTCGCCTCCACCAATCCCGCCTGCGCCGAGAATCTCACCGCCAACGCCGCCTGCGTCCCCGGCCCCATCACTCTCCCCTACTACTCCAACTTCGGCTCACCCCTCAACGCCATCGCCGCGCCCGGCGGCAGTTATCCCAACCCCACCACCCACACCCCAGACACCGCCGTCAGCGGATGGATCCGTGGGGCCTGCTCCAACGGCCTCGCCAACACATCCGACGGCCCACCCTCCGACGCCGCTCACAGCTTCGGCTGCTTCAACCTCGGCCACGCATCCTACGTCCAGGCCATGGGAACTAGCGCCTCTGCCCCGCTCGTCGCCGGGGCCGCCGCCCTCCTCCGCGCCGCCTACCCCGCCTGGTCGCCAGAACAGGTCGTCTCCACCCTCCGCTCCTCCGCCACACCCGCCTCCACCCTGCCCAGCGCCCCCTCCTCAACACCCCCGCCGCCCTCCCCTAAAAACAGTTGTTGCTAGTTGGTTGTTGGTTTTCGTTTTGTCATTCCGCAGCGCAGCGGAGGAATCTGCTTCTGCCCTTTTGTGCGTCATCCTGGCACACTCCCACCAGTCGTAATTCTGGCCTGAGCGAAGTCGAAGGCCAGAATCTCAGTCGTTGCGGGTGCCCCATGTCTCGCTCCTGAGACCTGGGATTTCAGCATTTCGTTCTGTCTCATCCCGTTCTCGTCTTGTCCCGATCCGTGCTTCTATCGGTGTCGATCTGTGTTAAGTTTTCCCCGAATTCCCAGCAAATCCGCGTGTCAAGGCCCTCGTCGGTCCAATATCCCTCTAACCCACACCATACCAAGTACTTCCGTCCGCAAAATACTTGGCATAGTAGTTATGCCCCAACGCGTATCATTAAAGTATGGGGGAAAGTACTGTCGAAGTGGTAGGGAAGCAACGCCGTGAACCAGCAGCACCGAACATGCAGCACAGCATCCGTAACTGTATGATTCCGGCTATTTTAGCAGTAACATCCGTGGAATGAGTATCTTGTCGACATGGCACATCTTCATTTCATTGATAAGAAACAACTTTTGCGCAAAATACCCCCAGGGGGAAGGGGGTGGGAGGAGTTACTATACGTTAATCAGGTCGCCGTCACGATCCTACTTCGCGTCGAACCGCACCGTCCCCAGGATCGCCTCCAACCGGCTGCGCACCTGGTCGAGTTCATCATCCGTAATGTCCTTGACGCCCGACACCTCGCCGCCGCAGAAGTTATTGATCGTCAGGTCGAAGCGGTAGCACGCGCCATGCCGCAGCGTGGTATACACCTCGTCGCGCTGCACCGTACATATCGACTTCTGCTCATCGTGTCCGTGGGCAAAGCTGATCCCCGCTATCTCGCTCTCCCCACCGCGTCTTCCCTGCACCGCCGGGGCCGCCTGTCGCGCGCACGCTGCATCGTTGCTGTGCGGCGTCACGCTGAAATAGACGTACGCCCCGCTGAACGTCGACGCCGGAAACGGGTTCTCCGGCATACTCACCACCGCGCGCAGCAGTGTTGTACTTGCCGCCGTCCGAGCGTCCAGGCGAAAGGTGCTGATCTGGTGGTCGCGCCGCGCAAAGTTCCACTTCGCCGGATAGTCGAACGAAATCTTGTACGTCGGATCGTGAAAGATGTGCTCCGCAGGCGCGCTCTGCGCCAACAACACCGGGCCACCGAGCCCTATCGCAAGCATCACAATTCCACATCGCCAATGCTTCATTCAACCATCTCCATCCATAGGAATTATCCTCTGAAAACCTCAAACCCTCATGCGCGGGTTCGCAAAGCTGTACACGTGGTCAGCAGATTCACCGCAACATACGTCAGCCCAACCGCCAGTATGCATCCCTGTACCAAAGCATAATCGCGGATGGAGATGGCCGAAAGCGTCAGCCGCCCAATGCCCGGCCAACTGAACACCGTCTCCGTCACGATCGCTCCCGCCAGCAGACTGCCGAACTGCAATCCCACCACAGTCAGTACCGG
>CAWERM010000007.1:0-13343 GCA_963810995.1 uncultured Acidobacteriaceae bacterium
GGCCGCACGCCGCATTTGCCCTTGAAGTGGCTGGGCGTGTGCAGATCGCGGAAGACCGGCGAGTTGCGATAGACCTCCACCATCGAATCCTTGCGGACGTTGCCGGTTACCAACGGAAGGAAGCCCGCTGGGCAAAGGTCGCCGGTGTTGGAGACGAACAGGATTCCATTGCCATCGCGAATCTCGAAGCCGCGCGAGACCGGGGCCTGGGCCATCTGCGCTCCGGTCATGCCCTTCTCGCGCATCCGCTCCAGCGCGACGCGGCGATAGGAGGGCGCCTCGGTGGTGGCCACGATGAACGGCGCAACCTGGGTGAGGTCGAAGGCCCAGCGCATGATCTCTTCGCCGCGCTTGGGCGAGACCGGCTTCAACAGCTTGCCGCGGCCCACCGCGATCAGGAAGAAGAGGCTCCAACGCATGACGTGGACCGTCTTCAGCAGCTCGTAGATGGCGGGCAGATCCTCCTCGGTCTCCTGCGCCACCAGGGTGTTGACCTGGATGGGGATTCCCAGCTTGGCCGCGTTCTGCGCAGCGTTGATCGTCCACTCAAAGCATCCTTCGACGCCGCGCACGGCCTCGTGCCGCGCCGCGGTCGAACCGTCCAGGCTAAGCCCGAGGCTCTCCACCCCGTGCGCCTTCAGCTTGGCCAGCACGCCATAGGTGAGGTCGGCGGTGGCGCTGGGCGTAACGGAGATAGTCAAACCGAGACGGTGTGCTTCGTCGATCAGATCGTACAGGTCGGGACGGCGCAGCGGATCGCCTCCGGTGAGTACCAGGTGCGGCATGGGATCGCCGAAGGATGCAATCTGGCGCAGCAGGGCCATGCTCTCGATGGTGTTCAGCTCTTCGGGATGCGGCGTGGAGATGGCCTCGGCGCGGCAGTGGCGGCAGGCCAGTCCGCAGGCCTGAGTCATCTCCCAGTAGATATTCATCGGGTTCCGCGAGTAGTCGTGCGCGGCGCCATGGTGTGCGTGTGCGGCTGGAGCGGTACCGGTGGTATTTGCTTCGATTTTGCGAGGAGGCATTGGCTTGGTTCTCCTAGGATTGGATGCCAACCGGGGATGGTTCGCTTCTCATGGCACTCTCGGCACGCGCATGTCTCGCGGCAATCGCCTGTGCAGCCTTTGTTCCGCTCTGGATGCAGTCTGGAATGCCTGGCCCGTGGTAGGCAGCACCGGCAAGATGCAGGCCGGAAAGGCGAGATATGGATCGTTCAATCTCCGCGACTCTCTCACCGTGGCCAAGGTCATACTGCGGATTGGCCTTGTGCCAGCGATAGGCCTTGGCCACTGCAGGAGTCGCGTCGATTCCCATAATCACCTGCAACTCCTCGCGCGCCAGCTTTATCAGCGCGTCCTCATCCTGCTCGGCCAGATCTTCCGCCAACGCGCCACCGATAAAGACGCGCAACAGCACGCAATCTTCCGGTGCGCGATGCTCAAACTTCACCGACGACCACGAGCAAGCGGTAATCCTTCGGCCTTCACTCTGCGGCACGATGAAGCCCGCTCCCTGTAGCGGATGCGCAATCTCGCTACGCCGGAATCCCAGCGAGACGGTCGCGGTGGAAACATAGCGGATCGCGCGCAGCCGGTCGGCCAGCGTGGGATCAAGCTGCTGTAGCAGATCGGCCGTCACAAACGATGGAGTGGCGAAGACCACATCGTCCGCCAGCAGGGACGAGCCATCGTTCAGGTCGATGTTGTAACGGTCTGTGTAGCGGCTGACCGATTGTGCGGAACAACCGGCCCGCAGATTCGTCTCCGGCAAACTTGCAACCAGCGCATCGGAGAGCTGCTGCAATCCGCCGCGCAAGGACATAAACATCGACGGACGCTTCGCGCCATGCGATGCGTGCGGGCCTGTTTTGTGGTTTGCCGGCCGCTTCGCGCGCTTCATCATTCCGCGCACCAGGCTACCGTGCTTCTGCTCCATCTCCAGAAAGATGGGGAAGGTACTCTTCAGGCTCATCCGCTCTGGGTCCGCGGCATAAATACCTCCCATCAGCGGGCCGGCAATCTTGTTCAGCAACTCGTTGCCCAGCCTCCGGCGCACAAATCCGGCCAGGCTCTCATCCTGGTCACCGCGCGCTCGCGGGACAAAAATCTCCATCCCCATGCGCAGCTTTCCCGGCCACGAGATCAGCGGCGTGCGCAAAAATGGAACGATCATGGTCGGGGCCATCAGCATCATACCCTCCGGCATGGAGTGAAGCCGCCCACCGCTAAAGATATAGGTCGTGGCACTCTTGCCAGTGCTCGAGCCGGTCAACTGGTCTCCTAGCCCGAGCCTCTTGCACATCTCCGTAGCCGAAGCTTTTGTTGTGATGAACGAATCCGGCCCACCCTCGATCGTGAAACCCTGCTCGCGCGCAGAGGTAATTTTGCCGCCCCAGTGGAGCGAGCGCTCAATCAGCATCCAGTCCGTCGAGCCGCACTCCTGCAGGGCGAACGCAGTCGCCAGCCCCGCGATGCCGCCGCCGAGGATGACAGTCCTCGTCATCGGGCCATCTCACATCGAATCAACATTACTCTCCGCAATCGTTCCGCTTTGCCCGCCAGGGTCATCGGCTGCTGGTATATGGAACCTATAAGTATTATCAGGCAAACCGGAGATCCGGCGCTCAGCGGCGACTGCGTTTCAAACAGCCAGTGAGCAATTGGATACACATTTATTGGCTTGCACTCCATAGTGTTCCAGCGCGTCACGGCAATCAGTTTCTTACAAAACTAATACGATCGCAGCCTTCCGCCGGGTGAAATACTTAAGTAGGCATGAGTGAATCAGCAACGAGCGAGCCATCGACCAGCAACCCAGTCATCATTCAGGGTGGGATGGGAGCTGGCGTTTCCAACTGGCGGCTGGCACAGGCGGTGTCGCGCACTGGACAGTTGGGACTGGTCTCCGGCACGGCACTGGATCCGATTCTGGCGCGCCGTTTGCAGGATGGCGATCCCGGCGGGCACATGCGGCGTGGACTGGATGCGTTTCCTTTTCCTGCAATGGCCGAGCGCGTCTGGCAGAAGTACTACATTGCCGGAGGCAAGGCCGAGCGAACACCCTATCTCTCTGTTCCTCCATTGGAGAAAGACAACCCTCGCGAGTTGAATGAACTATGTATCGTGGCTAACTTTGTTGAGGTATATCTGGCGCGGCAGGGACACTCGAATCCAGTGGGCATCAACTATCTGGAGAAGATTCAGATGGCCCATCTGCCTTGCATCTATGGGGCGATGCTGGCCGGAGTGGAGTACGTCGTGATGGGCGCTGGGATCCCGCTGAAGATTCCGGGCGTATTGGACAGCTACGTCCACCACGGGCCCGCGGAGTACACCATCCATGTGCATGGCTCGCAGGACGGTGACGACGTTACCATGCACTTCGACCCGCGCGAGTACATGGAGTGCGATCCTGGCCCGCTGAAGCGGCCGAAGTTTCTGCCCATCGTCTCCTCCAATACGCTGGCCACCACCATGCTGAAGAAGGCAAACGGGCGAGTGGATGGGCTGGTGATCGAAACGCGCACAGCCGGCGGGCACAATGCTCCGCCGCGCGGTAAGCCGCTGTTCTCCGAGATCGGAGAGCCGGTGTATGGAGAACGCGACACCATCGACATTGCAAAGCTGCGCGAGCTGGGAGTTCCCTTCTGGCTGGCTGGAGGCTATGGAAGCCCGGAGATGCTGCGCGAGGCACTGGCCCAGGGCGCAGCGGGCGTGCAGGTTGGCACCGCGTTCGAGTTCGCCAACGAGAGTGGCCTGCGCGCGGAGTACAAGCAAAGATTGATGGCCAAGGCCATCGCAGGCGAGGCGCACGTCTTCACCGATCCGCTGGCTTCGCCCACGGGATTTCCGTTCAAGGTCGCGCAGTTGGAGGGCACCTGTTCGGACGCAGAGGTGGTCGCCGAGAGGCCGCGCATCTGCGATCTGGGATTCCTGCGTGAGCCCTATCGAACAGAGGAGGGCGACATCGGCTATCGTTGCGCCTCTGAGCCGGTCACTCTCTTCGTTGCCAAGAGCGGCAAGCTGGAAGATACGATGGGAAGAAAGTGCATCTGCAACGGGCTGCTAGCCAACATTGGCTATCAGCAGGTACGCAACGGCAAGCGCGAGGAGTATGGCCTGATTACGGCAGGCGACGATCTTGTCACCATCGCACGCTTTCTGCAGCCGGGGCGGGACGATTACAGCGCAGCGGATGTCATCTCGCAACTGCTGAGCGGATGCGACGAGTCGCAGGCCACAGAATCTTGCGACAACGTCTGCTTCGCCTAAACAGATTCAACCCGTTTCATGCGATAGAACAGCGTCAGCGATGTGACCGCACCGCATGAGAGGAAGCTTGCCGCCATTCCCAGGACCAGAGAGAGATCGCCCTGGTAGAAGCCGTGCACGATCCCGATCCCCTGTAGCACATTGAATCCGCCGAAGGTGAGCAACGAAATGTCCTTACCGCTCTTCTTGCGCCAGAGCGCCAGCGCCTGTGGCACAAAGAGCAGAGCGTTACACAGCAATCCCAATCCAAAGGCAACGGCTACAATCTGCTTCATTGGGTAAGTCTCCTCATTGCTCAAAGTGCCTGCGCGTATATCCTCTCACTCCGAGCGCGGTTGCGTCTGCGCGGTTTGGTTGCGGTGTCGATACGGATTCCCGAAAAACTCTGCAATCGTCTTGCGAGTGGGATTCCATTACGCGTTTCCATCCATGGACGGTAGGGAGTCGATCTGTTTCTCGGCTGCAATACCAGCTTTGCCCTGACCATACCGCATGAGCGGTATAATTCGAGCGATCGGAACTGATAAGGAAATTCCGATTAGCGCTGCTATCTCGGGAAACTATGGGGCCGGGCAGCCAAATAATGGAGATTGTTCGCGGCGGCCCTATCATTCGGCCTTCCCTTGCGTCTAAGGGTCATAACTGCCAAGGCAAGTGTTTTGTGGAAGGATGCTACGTTGCCCGCACCACAAGCCGGATTCGGAGCTAAAGAGACCGATTCTTTAGCTCATAGGACAGGGCGATTCTTAGATGACCGGACGATTTTTCGGACCAGGGGCTGGCTGCTTGGGGTCATCCTTTTGTGCATCGCGACCGCGGTCTGCTCGGCATTTCTACTGCTGAGCAAAAACCGTGCAGCTCGCCGCGGCAGTCTACCGTCCGCCAACGCAGCCAGCGACAGCAATCGGTCGCTGCGCCTGAAGGGTATGACGGAAGCGGTGGAGAAGCGCGCCATCCAAACTCCGCTGCTGGCAGGGGAACAATCGGGGATGTTGACGATCGTCAAGCTGACACCGGCCGGCACGGTGGTGAAGCGCGGCGATTTACTGGTGGAGTTCGACCGCCAGGCGCAGTTGCGCGACTTTCTCGACCGGCAGGCGACCAACAACGATCTGATCAGCAAAGTGTCCGCGGCGGAGCAGAATGAGGATGCCGCGCGGGCCAAAGACCAGACCGAGATGAAGGTGGCGGAAGACAATCTGGGGAAGGCTGAGTTGGAGATCCAGAAGGTGGAGATTCTGTCACGCATCGACACCGAAAAAGCCCAGGAGAACCTGGACGAGGCCAAGGCGACTCTCGCCCAACTACAGCAGACCTACGACTTGAAGCGCAAAGCCGCGCAGGCTTCGATTCGCATTCTGCAGATTCAACTGGACCGCAATCGCGAGACTATGGCGCACGCCGAGGCTAATGCCGCGCTACTCGAGGTGCATGCGCCACTGGACGGGGTTGTGGTATTGAATACGATCTACAAACAAGGAACCATGGGCGAGGTCCAGGAGGGCGATCAGGTCCGTTCCGGCGTGGCATTTATGCAGGTCGTGGACCCTTCGCTTATGGATGTTCAGGTTTCCGTCAATCAGGAGGACCTGTTGAGCCTGCGGATCGGGCAGAGCGCGTCGGTCCATCTGGATGCTTATCCCGGACTGGTGTTTCAGGGGCGACTGGAAAATATCGGTCCCATGGGCCGCACCGGTGATTTCTCCACCAAGGCACGAACATTTTCGGCGGTGTTCTCCATTGTGGGCAACGATCCAAGATTGATGCCCGACCTCTCCGCGTCCGTGGATGTGGACCCGGAGAACAGCAGCGGAGCGGTTGTCGGGGCCCAGGCGATGAGCGCATTTCACAAGCCGACGATGAGCATATTCCGTAAACTGCGCGGCCTGGGCGTCGCGCCCGTTGCGGTGGCGGCTCTGGTGATGGGAGGAGGAGCCGTCCTGGGCTACACCCGGTTGGCGAAGCATGCACCCGGAGCTTCTACCTATCAAGTGAAACGCGAGGAATTTCTTGAGGTCATTCAGTTTCGCGGGCAGGTGAAGGCAATGCGTTCGGTGACGATCACCGCACCGGCGAATGCGGGTACCCTGCAAATCGTCAAGATTGCGACCGACGGATCGCATGTGAATCAAGGCGACGTCGTGGTCCAGTTCGACGCGTCCAAGACGGAACAGGACTTGGCGCAGTACCGGTCGACACTCAAATCGGCACAGGCGGAGATCGACCAGGAACGGGCACAGGATGTGTTGAAGGAAGAGGAAGACACAACCGCGATGCTGAAGGCGCAATACGACGTAGAGAGCGCAAGGTTGGAGGCAAGCAAGCAGGAGATCGTTTCGCGGATCGAGGGGTCGGAAGCAAACCTGAAATTAGCCGATGCGCAGCAGCTACTGAATGAGATGCAAGTGAAGCTGAAGGCCGACCAAACACTGGACAGTGCTGCCGTGGCAAGCAAAGAGCAGGCCCGCAAGAAGGCAGCCTACGACGTTGAGACTGCGGAAAAGTCCCTGGAGAAGATGACCCTGCGCGCACCGGCCTCCGGAACGGTGAGCCTGATTAGCGGATGGCATAGCGGCGGCGGCGATCAAACAACCTTCAAGCCGGGAGAGCCGGCCTGGCCCGGTGCGCCCATCGCAGAGCTGCCGGACGCTACATCGTTGCGTGTAACCGGACGCGTGGACGAGACGGAACGCGGACGAATGGACATGGGTCAGGCGGTCTCGGTGCAATTTGACGCCATACCGGACCGCCAGTTTACGGGCAAACTGGAACAGATCGGCACCATCGCGTCGTTGGACTTCAACGGAGGGTGGCCATTTCCGCTCAACTTCAACTTGCGTATCGCACTGGATCAACAAGACCCACGCCTTAAGCCCGATCTGACAGCGCAAGTAACCGTCGTGGTGGATCGGGTCCCCAATGCAATCACAATTCCGGTGCAGGCGATGGTCCAGAAATCGGGACAGACCGTGGTCTACGTTTGGGATGGCACGAAATTTCGCGAGCAACCGATTGTGATTGAACGGACAAGCCGCGACCGGGTACTGGTGGCCAAGGGGTTGAACCAGGGAGACCGCATAGCGCTGAGCGATCCCATGGTGAAGGAGTGATGAGGACGCGATGAGATGGCGCTTAGTAGCGGGTTGGTCGGCCTTGACCTTGGTGGTTGCCGGGGGCGTTGTGCTGTTTCTCTCGAAGCGGTCCTCAGGGCACTCCAGCAGGACAGAGGTGAAGACGGCCGGCGATAACATTCCCCTGGCCGCGGTGCAGCGAGGCGATATCAATTTGGATGTTCATGCCACCGGGGAGCTGAGGGCCAGCCACATCGCGATGCTGACCGCTCCCTCGGTGGGAGGCGGGTCGCTGGAGATCACCCATCTGCTGGCGACCAGCACTCCGGTAAAGAAGGGCGATGTTGTAATCGAATTCGATCCCGGAGAACAGCGCTACAAACTTGAACAGAGCCGTTCGGAGCTGATGCAGGCCGAGCAGGAGATCGCCAAGGCAAATGCCGATGCAGCTGTGCTGGCAGCTCAGGACAAAGTGGCCGAACTGAAAGCCCGCTACGACGTGCGGCAGGCGGAACTGGACGTTCAGAAGAACGAAATCGTCAGCTCCATCGACGGCAAAAAAAATGAGCTTGCGCTGCAACAGGCGCAGCGGGTGCAGACCGAGCTACAGCAGGACAGTCAATCGCACAAGGAATCCGGTCAAGCTGCCGTCTATCTGGCAACGGAAAAATACAACAAAGCCAAGATGGCCATGGACCAGGCACAACAGAACATCGACAAGATGCACGTCACCGCAACCATGGATGGAATGGTTGCGATCCAGAAGAACCCGCCGACGGATTTTTATTTTTCGGGTATGGCATTGCCGGACTACCACGCGGGAGATGTGGTGAATCCGGGCAGCACGATCGCTCAAATTGTCGATCCCAAGGGGCTGGAAGTAAATTGCAAGCTAGGCGAGCGCAGCAGCAGCAGCGTGGCTGCTCGGTGAACCTGTGGAACTGGTGTTCGATGCGATGCACGGACGGACTTTCCATGGCCAGGTCAAAACCATTGGCGGGATGTCAAGGTCGCAATTCTTCGACAGCGGAGAAGGCGACGGAGTGGAAGTGACCGTACAGCTTACCGAAGCCGATCCCCAGATGCATGCGGGGTTCACCGCGCAGATCCTGTTTCTGGGCGAGAAGAAGAAAAATGTTCTCTATATTCCTCGACAGGCCGTCTTCATGAAAGACGGCAAGCGATTTGTTTACGTGAAGACCGGCAGCGGGTATGAACAGCGAGAGTTGAAGATTGACGGCGAGAACGAAAGCAGGGCCGCGATTGAAGGTCTGGGCCAGGGCACTCTGGTCACCCTGGTGGACCCGACCGTGCCGCGCAATACGGGCAGTGCCAGTGGCGCATCCACCGCGGCCGGAACGGGGGCACCATAATGGCGAAGACCCCGTATCTGAATCCGGGAGGCGTGTTGCTGGGATATCAGCAGTGGATGCGCGATGCCCAACTGGGAATGCAGAACCTGCTGGCCCACGGACTGCGGTCTCTGCTGACCATGCTGGGAATGATCTTTGGCGTGGCGGCGGTGGTCGCCATGCTCTCCATCGGCGCAGGGGCCCGGCAGAAGGTGATGGCGTTGATTGAGCAGATGGGCGTGCGAAACCTCATTGTCGAGGCCAAGGAGACGACGGAGTGGCAGGCACATCTGAAAATACGCAAGATCTCCCCGGGACTTACCTTTGAAGATTACCGGGTGGTGCTGGCCGACCTGGATGGGGTTGTAGCATCGTCGCCGCGCAAGCGCATGACGCTGAGCAAAACCATTCCAAAGTCGCAGCAGGACAACCCTACCATCTATGGCGTGCAGCCGGAATATCAGCAGATCGCCGGGCTACATCTAGTGGACGGACGGTTTTACAACCAGGACGAAGAAGACCGCGCTGCACCCGTCTGCGTGCTGGGGATTACTGCGCGCTGGAGCATGTTCGGCGATACGAACCCGATCGGCCAGTATGTCAAGCTGAACGACCAGTGGTTCCGCGTGATTGGAGTAGTCAGTCCACTACTCAGTGGACCGTCGCAGAGCTCTGACGCGCTCTCGGTGGACACCAATAACCTTATATATATTCCTCTGAATTCCTCCATTTTTCGCATGGAAGATAATTACAGCGATGTGCGCGACGAGATTGATGGAATATATCTCAATCTTAGCCAGAGTACCGATATGACCTCGGCGGCTGGCGTGGTGCGGGCGATCCTCGACAGTTCGCACCACGGGGCGAGCGACTACAGCGTGATTGTGCCGGCCGAATTACTGGCCGAGCAAAAGAAGACGGAAAATTTGTTCAACGCAGTGATGGTGGCAATCGCATCGATTTCTCTGATCGTTGGAGGCATAGGGATTATGAACATTATGCTGGCCAGCGTCTCGGAACGAACGCGGGAGATTGGCCTGAGACGTGCCGTGGGCGCCAGGCAATCCGATATTGTTCGCCAGTTTGTGGTGGAGGCGACCACGATATCGTTCCTTGGCGGCAGCGTGGGCATCGTATTCGGCTTTCTGATGTCACGCCTGATTGCATGGCTTGCCGGCTGGTCGACCATTGTAACCATAGGTTCCATCGCGCTGGCGTTTCTAGTGTCCATCAGCGTTGGGCTGGTGTTTGGCATCTATCCGGCCATCAAGGCGTCGCGACTGGATCCAGTGGATGCAATTCGCTATGAGTAAAAACTATTTTCTCAACCGCCTGCGATCCAGCAATCGCTTTATCGATAGCTGCTGTATTCACGCCATCCTACAAATTGCCGGAGTGTCAAGATGAATATTCTTCGTGTCAAAATTGTGCTTCTTGTTCTGCTATCGATCAGTCTACGGGGCCGCGCTCAGTCCGCGGAGAGTTATCGCAAGCTGCTGACGCCGCAGGTACGCTCCGGCAAACTGATGCCGCCGCAGCATTTCGATGAGTATGTGAAGGACGGGAAACTCAGCATCGGCCTGGGCGATGCTGTGAAGCTGGCGCTGGAAAATAACAGTGGCGTTCGTATCGAGGAAACCCAAATAGAAAGGCAGAAGTTTACCCTGCTGGGAGCACATCAGCCATTCGATCCAACGCTACAGACGATCGCCAACGCCAATCGCTATTCCACCCCCGGAAGCAGCGAACTGCAGGGAGTTGCGCAGACAGGCAGCGTCGCGCAGAACTCACTCACGCAGTTGGGACAGATCAGTTACTCGCAGATGTTCAAGACCGGGACATATTTCAGTGGGACTGTAACCAGCACTAAGTCGTCGACCAATAATTCGTATTATTATTTCAATCCGTCTTATAGCTCAACCCTAAATTTCCAATTTACTCAGCCATTGCTGCGCAATGCAGGACTATTTGCCAATACTGCATCTTTAATCATTGCCCGCCGAAGCTTGCAGCAGTCGCGCGCCAGCTTTGAAGCGCAGGTGAACGACTTGATCTTTCAAGTGGTGAACCAGTACTGGGCAGTGGTACAGGCCAGCGGAAATCTCAAGGTGGACCAGGACTCGCTTAACCTGGCCCAAGCCAGCTATGAGCATGACAAGCGGGCGCTGGAACTGGGTGCGTTGCCGCCGCTCGATATCTACCGTTCGCAATCGGAGGTCGCCGCGCGCAACCTGCAAGCCATCCAGGGACAATACGCACTGAAGCAGGCGGAAGACGATCTGCGGCTTACCATTGGGGCCAACCAGGATCCGGCTATTCATGCGCTCAATCTGGAATTGACGGAAAAGCCGGAGCCGACAGGAGAGCTGGATTCCATTAGCCTGGACGATGCCCTGAAGAGCGCGCTGGCCGGCAGGCCGGAGGTCGAAGTGACAAACGACGCGCTACGGAACGATGAGACCAGCATCCGGTTGGCGCACAACCATCTGTTGCCCGACCTCTCTCTCAGCGGCTTCTACCAGAGCAGCGGTTTAGGAGGCAATCAGTACGACCTGAACACCGGAGCGTTGATCTCCAGGGGCGGTTTTGGATCTTCCTTCAGTCAGTTGTCGGGATTTGGATTTCCAGGATACGGGGCGTCGCTGACGTTGAACCTTCCCATCAGGAACCGTGGCGCGCAGGCGAATCTGGGCAGCGCGCTGGTTTCGCGTAGCAACGACCTGTACACAGCACGGCAAACCCGCGAAGCAATTACCTCGCAGGTCGGCGATGCGGTGCGGCGGTTGGAAGAAGCGAAGCTGACGCTGGAGGCGGGCAAGCTCTCCTACGACTTGGCGCAGAAGTCGCTTGCCGCCGATCAGCGAAAGTATGAACTGGGTGCTGAGACCAATTTTTTTGTGCTGGACGCGCAGAGCAGGCTGGCACAAGCCAACCTAGATCTGTTGCAGACACAGATTGATTACCAAGTGGCTCGTGCGGCTGTGGATCACGCGACAGGCAGCCTGTTGAAGCCGTATCACGTACAGATCGACGATCTCGCGCAATGAGTTGTCGGATTTAGAGGCGCGTTTGGCGTCTTTGAGGCGATCCACGGTCCTGCACCGGAGTCGTGCCATTTGCGTTGCCAGCTCTGTCCGTCGGTGCTGATGCCGATGGATACATTCAAGTGCAACCCGCAACCGGTGCGTCTCTCTTGTGTTCGGCAGAGGTAGCAACACAACGATCCGAGCGGTGGGCCGTTCCCTGCGTGCGAGTGGTTGTGCTGCTAAGTTGTTTGGTATGAATAAGAGGATGGTGGACGCGGAAGGAATCGAACCTTCAACCTGTCGATTAAGAGTCGAATGCTCTGCCAGTTGAGCTACGCGTCCGCATGGGTTGCGGCCTCTGGGGGGAGGGGCGATCGGGCTTGGGCGACCTGTGTGCAAGGTTTATCGCGCGCAACCACCTTGAAGAGAATAGCACAAATGAGAGGAGGACTTTCCCCTCGTTGCTCCGCTGGAAGCGAAGCTCAGTCCACGAAATCGACTTTGGCCTTCATGGGAATAATGCCTCGCTCGAAGCCCATCTCCAGCAACTTGCGGATCGCTTCGCGGCCGTCTTCGCCGTAGTTCAGGGTGCGTTCGTTGACGTACATGCCAACGAACTTGTCGGCCAGAGAGGGGTCAAGGTCGCGCGCAAACTGCATGGCGTAGGAGAGCGCTTCCTCGCGGTGATCCAGTGCGTGCTGGATGCTGTCGCGCAGAGCGCCCGTGGCGATCCGCATCGTCTCTTCTCCCAGGGAACGGCGGATGGCATTGCCCCCCAGGGGCAGTGGAAGTTTGGTCTGCTCACGCCACCAGTGGCCAAGGTCGAGCGCCTTCACCAGGCCGTTGTTGCCGTAGGTGAGTTGACCTTCGTGGATGATGAGTCCGGCATCGTACTCGCCCGCCACGACCGCGGGAATGATCTTGTCGAAGGGAATGGTGACGGTCTCCACCTCGGGGCAGAAGAGCTTCAGGGTCAGAAAGGCGGTAGTCAGTGTTCCGGGAACGGCGATGCGCGTCTTCCTGATCTCGCTGCTGGAGAGTTTGCGCGGCGCCACTATCATCGGTCCGTATCCCTCGCCCACCGAACCGCCGCAAGCCATCAGGGTGTAGGTCTCCTGCATGTAGGGATAGGCGTGGAAGCTAATGGCGGAGACGTCATAGAAGGGATCATGGATGGCGCGTTGATTCAGCGTCTCGATGTCGGTCAGCGTATGGGTGAACTTGAAGCCTGGTACGCGCACCTTGTTGGTGGCGAGTCCATAGAACATGAAGGCGTCGTCGGAGTCCGGGCTGTGGGCAATCTTGATTTCCTGGATGGCTGCGATTACTGCGTCTGTCATGTGTTGGCTTTCCTCGGCAAGTTGGTTCAGTGGATCTCAAAAGTTGAAATTGTGAGCTTGCTGCAATTGCGGGTTTGAAGCACTTGCATCGACGTCGATGATGGTCCTGGGGATCAGGTGCTATGCCAACGTCGCAGCAGGGTATAAGCTCCCGCGGCAGCGGAGACTTTGAGGAACTCGCCCGGCAGGAAGGGTGCTACAGCAAGGCGCCATGCGGCGCTCGGATTGAGCTGAAGCAGATGGGCCATCCAGCCGGCGCCCATCGCAAACAATAGGACGGTGG
>CAWERM010000008.1:0-9335 GCA_963810995.1 uncultured Acidobacteriaceae bacterium
GCGGGGAACAAGGGGTTCGAGGCAGCGACGGCGGCGATTGAGATGGTCAGCGTACAAAGGAAACTGGCGGGGACGAAGTAGGTGGGAACGCGTCGCAAGTCTCGCGAGCTGGCGATGCAGATGCTGTTCCAGGGCGACCTGGGCAAACAGACGCCGGAGGAGGTGCGCGGGCTGTTCTGGCCCTCGCGCGACGATGTGGATGCAGAGACGCGCGGTTTTGCCGAAGACCTGTACCGCGTTGCCAGCGAGCGGCAAAAGGAGATCGACGCGCTGATCGAGGAGCACGCGCAGAACTGGCGGCTGGAGCGCATGGCGGTGGTGGACCGCAACCTGTTGCGCGCCGCGGTTGCCGAGCTGTTGGGCTACCCCAACACCCCGGCGGCCATTGTGATCAACGAATCGCTGGAGATTGCGCGCCGTTACGCCGCGCCGGAGTCGGTGCAGTTCCTGAACGGAGTGTTGGACGCGATTGCGCGCAGCGTGTTGAAGCAACGCCTGGGCTGAGGCGGCTCGAAGTGCCAGCTCCACAAAACAACTTTGGCCTCCGACTCTGGGAGGCCAGATATCTAAGGTCCGGATTGCCGCGAGAACTCACAAGATGGCGGTAGCGAGGGTTTTGACACCCTCGAAGTCGCCGGTGACTGTTTTAGGACGCACCGTATTGCGGCCACATTCCTTGGCCTCATACATGGCCGCGTCGGCGCGCCGCATCATGCCTTCCCAGCCACCTTGTGCGGGATCCAGCTGGGCCACACCGGCGCTGATGGTAAAACGGACTGGCTCATCTTCGAAGGGGACTTCGAGGGCTTCGACAGACTGTCTGACCCGCTCCGCCGCGACGATACCGGCAGAGGCGGTGGTATTGGGTAGCAGGATGGTGAACTCTTCGCCTCCGGTGCGTGCGAGCACATCGTTGGCGCGCATCATGGGCTTGATCTGATGCACCAGTGCCTGTAGCACGGCGTCTCCTGCGGCGTGTCCGCGGGTGTCGTTGATGTGTTTGAAGTCGTCGACATCGAGCACGATCATACAAGGCAGATGGCCATAACGGATGCTTCGCGTAGTCTCGCGCAAGGCTGTATCCTCCATGGCCCGTCGATTCAGCGCACCGGTAAGCGGATCGGTGCGTGCCTGCTCGGCCAGTTCTTTGCTTAGCTCCGTCACCACAAACCAGAGGACGCACATCACCATACACGTGGCAAGGAAAGCCATGCCGGCCAGCGAGTAGACCCATTTGGGATCGGTATGGCCGCGATCGGTGAGGTCAGCCTGCTTGTAATAGATGTTGGTCAGGATGGCACGGAAGGTCATCACCAACGCATCCCCAATGAGGACCAGTGCCGTGACTCTCGCCACCGCGGCAAACGGACCGCGGCCATTCGTAAAGAGGATCCAGGCGGCGACTCCGCAGACCATGATATTAGGGAGGTTGATGACGTTGCTGCTGTACGGGATCCTATTTAGAAACAGGATGGTATAGACCACCAGGGCAATGCCTATCGCGACGAAGGGCCAGCGGGTGAGTACCGGCTTGCGCATAACAAACCAGCGCAGGCCCAAACACTGCATCACGAAGGAAACCAGGTAAAGTTCCTGGGCCACCATGTCGCTGAAGATGGCCGGAATTTTATCTTCCAGGCCTTGTAGAACCAGTTTGATCAGGCCCACGAGCATCCCGCCGGCAAACCACCTGAGTCCTATCACGCTGCGGTTGCGCCAGGCAAGCAGACATAGGCAGGCCGTAAACAGGGTCACCGAGACAATATTCGTGAAGAAAAAGGTTCCGTAATTTATCACGTCTAAGAAAAGCCGCCTTCTTGCAAAACATAATAGACGCTTTGCGATTGGGGGGTACGTTCTGGGGGAACTCTACCATGGTTCCGAGCCTGGAAGTACTCCGTTCTACTGGAATCCGATCCGAATGAAGCCTGCATCGACTTCAAGGCCCCCTATCTTCCAAGTTCCAATCTGAGGCCCTCAACCGAGGAATTCAGCAGCACGCGGAACGTGCAACATGCACAGTTTAAACCCTTTGAAAAGTGATTGAGTTACAACTTTAGTTGCAGTAGTGCATACGGCCATTTAGGCCTGGTTCCGCGACAGGCGCAGTCCGGCAGCGGTTTTGCACAGAGTGGCGGCGGGAATCCACAGCCACAATGCGGTCGATCTCACATGGAATGAGCGGCGGCCAACGAGCACAATTCCGATCGTAATGAGCAAATGGAAGGAATGATTATGTTGTTTTGCGCGGCTTCTGCACCATAAGATTGACCGGCACGACGGCGCCTGTGGGGCTGATCAGGTTAGGCGCCATAGTCGATGTGTCAGTCAGTGTGCTGCGGTTGACGATGTGGACCAGGTTGTCTCCTGAGGTTGCCGCGTACATGGTTGTATTGTCCGCGCTGATTACGCCTGCGATAGGGGCCGTTGCCGAACCGGAGAGCTTGATGTAGGTGGTATGCCCCAGCCCACTGGAGAGTGGAGAGTAGGCAGGCAGTACGCCGCCGGAACCGGTGTAGGTGACAAAGGCGACCGAGGAGTCCGAGGTGGGCAAAACTCCGGTGATGGAAGTGGCCGTCACCGGGGTAAGAGTGGTGTGATAGACCGTGTTGGAGAAAGAGAGGGTGCCGTGCTGGGGGCAGGCGATGCTGACCGGAACTCCGCTGCCGTTACCAGCCGGTATCTCCACCTGCAGATCGTTCAGCGTGGGATTGGCGGTGGACGCCGTTGCTCCCAGGATGTGCAGCCCGTCGTTGGTTGCGGCGATGCGATCGGTGGCTGCGGGAGAGCTGTCGGCCGGCGGATAGAACACATTCGATTCGTTGGTGGCCGTGGTGGGAGTGCTAATGGGACAGTAGCTGCGCGCGGTGGTGGTTTGCCCGGCAAAGTAGGCGCCCACGGCCGGCACTGTGATGGCCACGTCGGTAACAGGTGTCCCTGCCGTAGTTGCAGGAGTGATGTTGGTCCACCCGGTATTGGCTGAGTAGACCAGCAACTGACTGCCGGCGGTGATGTAGACGGTCTGACTGTCCGGGGTAAATTCGGCATGGGTTGCCACACCGCCATAGGTGGAGATGACGCCTCCCGACGAACTTTCGAGGGAGATGATCTGGCGCACCGGATCGCTGATTACGAGGGTGCCGTTATTCGGCGACACGGCGAGCACGTTTCCCGGAGAAGCAGCGTCGGTGCGCGAGATGCTGAGGGTGTTGATTGCATTCAGCACCATCAGCGCGGTGGAACTGCCCATGTAGATGGTGGTGCCGTCATCGGTGATTACCATGGAGTTCGGCACGTAGGGCAACTGATACGGCGAGCCCACGACAGAGGTCGTAAAGTCGACCTGCACCACATCCTCGGACTGCGTACTGGCCATATACAGGACCGTGCTGTTGGTTCCCGGGGCGGAGATATTCACCGAGTTGGAAGTGACTGGCAGGCCGTTGCCGAACAGGCCGATCTGGTTGTAAGACGATGGGTTGCAAGCGGGCGGTTGGCATACGGCCGTGATCGAGGCCGAGCCGGCGAAGGGCGGAACGATAACGCCATTAGCGCCTGCGGGAATCGTGGTCGGAGTGGTAGACAAATACTCTAATGCCAGCCCGCTGAGGGGAACTCCATTGGTGTCGACGACAGTGGCCGACAAGGGCTGCGGATTGTTCAGGTTGACCACCGCTGGATTGGAGGTTGTGCCGGGAGTCGTGAGGGTGATGGCCGCCGGCGGACAGGTGGAGAAAAAGCCCGCCGAACTGGCTGCGCCCGATATATTCGCCGAGATCAGCACCGATCCCGGTTGATTTGCCGTGGCCACGCCGTTGGGATCGATGCTGAGGACCGGCGAGATCGCAGTGAGGGACGTGGCCCCC
This sequence comes from uncultured Acidobacteriaceae bacterium, assembly GCA_963810995.1. Classification (GTDB taxonomy): domain Bacteria; phylum Acidobacteriota; class Terriglobia; order Terriglobales; family Acidobacteriaceae; genus Edaphobacter. The sequence continues at coordinate 3,867 of CAWERM010000008.1, forward strand.
TGCGCGCTCAACTGGAGATGCCCTACCTGGCAACTGATGTTGGTCTGGTTGGCACCCGATCCCGCGTAGACCCGTGCCACAAGCTGCGCGGTGGATCCCTGCGAGATGCATGAGTTTGCCAGATACGGCGGAGCCGTGACCGCGCCTACGGTGGCCAGCGGGCAGCATGCGGGTGGTGGGATCGGTGGAGCAGTTGGACGACGGACCGCCCAGCACAATGCTGGTGACCACCGGATGCACGAAGATGGGAAGAGGATTGCTAGTGGCGCCGTTAAAAGCGGCATCGACATAGGCTATGCCCGAGTTGTTGGTGGGGATGCAGTAGGTGAAGTCGGCGATTCCCCCGCCCGAGTTACGGTTCCATGTCCCAGCGCATAGCCGGCCGGTATTGGGCTGTACGTCAGCGACGGTCATATCGGAGGAACCGTAGGTGTATGCTTCCACCGAAACATTATTTCCCTTGCAGTCCGTCGCCGTAGGCCTCTGGAGTTGTCCTATCTCGCCGTAGTTCAGCGATATTCCATATACGATCGGCTGCAATGTGATGGTTGCGGCCTGAGTTGTCGTCGGGCCCGAGTCTCCGCCATTGCAAAACTCAGGCGCCTCGTTGTGCGCGCAGCCCAATATCGAGACACCAAACGGAATCGAGGACAGAAACAGAACAAACAACGTGACGAACCGACGCATTAAACCTCCCCGTCCAACCGAAACCGGAGCTGAACGGTCACACCGCAGAAGCTAGAACCACAGATGTCAGTGTAGAAGCTGCGCACCTGGGACGCAAATTGCGGTTGCTGGATTGACGTGCCGGGAGGTGATGGAAAGCAGTTGCAAGCGCGGAACAGGGTGGACTGTCGGTCCACAGCTCTAGTGGCTTGGGAGGGTGAGCTGGCGGGTGTGGAGGCTGCTCTGGGTCTCGGGGACGCTGCCGTCGTTGACTTCGATCTGTTCGGGCGTGCCGGCGATGGCGAAGCGGGTGGATGCGCTGTGGCGACCGGGAATGCGTAGGCGCTGCGTGTCGGATGTGGTGGCGGAGCGGACGGTGACGGGGACGTCGGCTGCGGCATACCCGTCGTTACGGACCTCGACGGCGACCAGCCATCCGGTGGGCAGGCCGGCGCGAGAGTTGAGCCTGCTGGGCGTGACGTTGACGATGGAGAGGTCGGGCAGGCCGCGGTCGCGGTAGACCCAGTCTTCGAAGAACCAGGCGAGATCTTTGTGGGACGCGTTTTCGATTGCGTGTTGCATGCCGGTAGGGTCGCGATCCAGTTTGTTGTCTTTGCGATAGGTCTGCAAAGCCTGCTTGAGCGCATCATCGCCGACGATGGAGCGCAACATCCACCAGACGGCGGCTGCCTTGGTGCGGTAGAAGACCTCCCCGGTGGCGTCGATGAGGCTAGAACCCGCGATGGTGTCGGATCGGGGTGTATCGCTGGGCGTCTCGGGTTCGATGAGGGCGAGGGAGCGGGTGTCGTCGTCGAGTTGGGTGATGGCGGCGGAGCGGCCCGAGGCGCGTTCGGTCCAGAGCAGGCCGAGGAACTGGGCCAGGCCCTCGTCGATCCAGGGATGGGCGGAGTGAAGCCAGGCGTGGGTGAGGGAGTGGGCGAGCGAGGGGGCAAGTGTCGTGGGCTCGACGGCCTGCATTGGACGAACCAGCAGCGCGTCGTCCTCGAAGGGCTGGCCAGGGTGGTCGAGGACGTTGAGCGAGGAGAGCGGCTGCGGGCCGAGCCATTCGGTGAGCAGCGGTTCGACCAGAGCGGCGGCGGCGGCGTACGCGGGCAGCGCGTCGTAATGGCTGGTGACGGCAGAGATGAGCGTGGGATTGGCGGGTGTTCCGGCCGGGCTGGGGGGACGGTCGGTGACGAAGAGGCTGAGCGGGCGGAAGCCTAGCGGCTGGGAATCGAAGAGGGCTGTGGCAATGCCGGGCGACTCTGCGGCGGGCAGATTGGCGTTGTCGCTGATGGCCGTGAGTGGCTGGCGGCGACCGCAGAAGAAGGCTGCATCGGGTGGGTCACCGGTGTACTCGACCGCTAGACGAAGGCGGACGGTGGCGGCGGATTGGCGGAGGTGTGCACGGCCCACGGACTGGAAGAGCTTGGCCCCATCGCCGAGGAAGACGGGTGGCGCGGAGACAGGGAACCAGAGGACATTGCCGAATCCACGCAGGGCGGTGCCGCCGGTCTGGCCGTCGGGATTGGTGGCGGCGATGGAGTCCCAGTCAGCGCTGAGGGCCTGGTCGCTGGGTGCACCGATGCGTTCCAGCCGCTCGGTCGAGGGCGGGATGGCACCCGAGTAGAGCGCGGTGAGCGAGAGGGATGAGCCGAAAGTAAGCGGTTGCGCGAGTGTGACGGCGGCCTCGTTCATCTTGCCGGTGTGGTCGGCGTCGGTGTCGATGAGGTGTGCGGTGAAGGGGAGCGGCGTGGATGAGCCGGTGAGGTTGGAAGCAGAGAGTGCGTCCCAATGGAGTGAAGAGCTGATTTGTAGGATGAGACGGGCGAGTGGGGCAGAGCTATCGTTGCGTACCGTGAGGCCCGAGCGGACGGAGATTCCGGCGGAGGCTGGGGTGAGGTGGACATCGAGGTCGTAGGCGGTGAAGGTGAGGGCGTTGCGCTCGGCATCTGTGACGGCGAGCGAGTCTTGCGGGATGGGTGCGGCGGGCTCGGTCGCGGCGGGTGGTGGTGTGGGTTGGGGTTGAGAATCAGCGGGTTGGGTTGCAGTATCGGTGTCGAGACTGCGGGAGAAGAGAATCTTGCCGGGCGGCGGCGCGGGTTCGGAGGACTGGGTTGGCGCGGGGCTGGAAATTGGCTGAGGCTGGATGGGCGGTGGCGCTGGCGGCTGTTGCGCGAACGCGAGTGCTGCTCCGAGAGTGAGGAGCGCGGCGATGAGTTTCGGTAGAGGAAGGCGGAGGATCACGAGCCAAGTCCTTTGCGCGGCTTGGAGTGAGCGACGGGCTTGGGCGTTACAGGAGTGAGGCGGCTACACTGGCGCATTGCCTCGTACATGACGACCGCGCCGGCCACCGAGACGTTCAGCGAAGAGACCGCGCCAGCCATGGGGATGCGGAGGAGGTGGTCGCAGGTCTTTTTGACCAGGTCGTGTAGGCCCTCGCCCTCGCGCCCCAGGACAAGGACGCAATCAGTGCGGAAGTCGAAGTCCATATAGTCTGGAGTACCGCGCTCGTCCAGCCCGAGGACCCAGACGTTGGCCTGCTTCATCTGTTCGAGCGCGCGGACGAGGTTGGTGACGCGGGCGATTCGAACGTGCTCGGAGGCACCGGCGGAGGTCTTGGCGACGGTTGCCGACACTGGCGCAGAGCGGCGTTCCGGCAGAATGACACCGTCGACTCCCGCTCCATCTGCGGTGCGCAGTAGAGCGCCCAGATTGTGTGGGTCTTCGATGCCGTCGAGCGCGAGGAAGAAGCGGTGTGGGGGCTTGGTTTCTGGGCTGTTCCTGTTTATTTTGTTGGGTATGGGCTGGGATACGAGCAGGTCTTGGATGGTTAGAAAGGAGCGCTCACGGACCAGGGCAAGCACTCCCTGGTGTGCGTCGGTGCGTGCCATGCGGGTGAGCTGGTCGCGCGATTCGAGGGTGACGCGAAGGCCAGCGTCGCGGCAGAGCTGGGCAAGGCGTTCCAGCCGGGCGTCTGTACGCTCGCGGGCGAGCATCACACAGTCTAGGCGGCGCGCTCCGGACCGAACCGCCTCCTCGACCGGGTGCAGGCCGTAAAGAACTTCCATGGATAATAGTTTACGTCTGAATAGGCCTCGCCAAGAGCGGCATCCTGGCTTTAGTATTTAGCTTAAGGACATTTCTACAAATTACACCTGCGGTGCCGTTCGCCTTGGAAGGGATTACTGGATGCTGTTTCTATCTCGCGGTGAAAAGACTGGTGTGGGCCGAGACTTTTCCCCGCGAATTGCCGTCTCTAAAAGTATGGGCGGCATAGCACTCGCCATTTCGGTGGAGCAGGCGGAGCAGAGCCAGCGTGAGAACGCGGCCATCGCTCGCGGCCTGAAGAACCATGACACCGAACTTCTAGACCATCTGATTGAGCTGTACCAACACCGGCTGTTACGCTACCTGCTGTTTTTGACCGGCAAGCGCGAGGTGGCGGAAGACCTGTTCCAAGAGACATGGATGCGGGTGTTGCTGCGCGGCGGCCAGTACAACGGCAAGGCACGCTTCGACACGTGGCTGTTTACGATTGCGCGCAACCTGGTAATCGACCTCTCGCGCAAGCGCAGCATGGCTTCGCTGGATGAGATGAGTGAGCCTGGCGAAGACGGACGCGCGTTCGAGATTGCCGCTGAAGGACCCTCGCCACTGGAGCAGTTTGCGGGGAGTGAGGACCGCGCCGAAGTTGCCGCCGTGCTGCTGAAGCTGGAGCCCAACTACCGCGAGGTGCTGATGCTTCGCTTCCACGAGGAGATGTCGCTGGAAGAGATTGCGGGCGTGACCCGCGCACCGCTCTCCACGGTGAAGTCGCGGTTGTATCGCGGGCTAGCCGCTTTGAAGCCGGAGATCGATCTGCGCGGCGTCCGCGCGATGGAGGTGACGGGATGAGAGCTTCCTTCGATCCACAATTCGAATCCGAATTTGATTCTTTGCCGAGCGACTCGCCGGTACTTGCGTACAGTGCGCAGGACGGCGCCACAATGGCGGCGCGCGCCTGTGTGGTGAACCGTACGCACCGCGTGGTACGCGAGCGGGCCACGGTGATGCAACAGCGACGCAGCCGTGCGCGGGGCTTAATGCTCCCGTTCGATCATCTGCTCCTCGCTGCTGATCCTGCTTGCGGTGGTGGTATGGGGCGGGCTGTATTTGGAAGCCGCGGAGGCTGTCCAGGCCGACGTTTCAGCGCTGACTGCGACCGACATCAATAACCACATCGTAGTTGCCTTGCTGTGGTTCGTGCCGCTGTCGGTTGCGCTGCTGGCCGCGGTTTCGATACGCCACTCCCGTCACAACTCCAATGACGAGGCACTCTAATGCCGGAGCGCTGGAACCAGAGGACATCTGACTCTTCCGACGAACAGGTGGAGGGCGAGCACGACGGGCTAAAGATGATCCCGGTCTGGTCGATCATTCTTGCCATCCTGGTGTTTGCCGGATGGTTATACGTCAGCTATTACGCGCAACCGCATCACCGTGGTCCGCAGCCGATGCGCCTGCTGATGGACTATGTGACGGGGACCGTGCTGGCCAGCTATGTGCTATTGGTCGGGTATGTGAGCCGCGATGTGAAGCGTCGCCACATGCCAGCGCTTCTGTGGATATTGATTGTGGTGGTGATGCCTGGCGGGATTGGCGCGGTTGTGTACTTCCTATTGCGCCAACCGGTGATGCTCCGCTGCCCGAGTTGCCAGACCGAACTGACTGCGGGAGTACACTTCTGCCCGCAGTGCCGGTTCCAGGTGGCCCCGGTGTGCGGTCAGTGCTTTCGCGGGGTGCAGACGACCGACGCATACT
>CAWERM010000009.1:0-7122 GCA_963810995.1 uncultured Acidobacteriaceae bacterium
TAACGACCAGCAAGGCCTTCTTGCGCACCTCGGCCGCCCAGACGGCGAGCGCCATAAAGAAGCCGGAGGTGATGAGGATGGCGGTGTTGGATGCGCCGAGGGGAATGCTGAGCTGGTTGGATGCCGCGACGAATGCGTCGTAGTACCAGTTGCGATAGAGCAGGTAGGCGAAGAAGAGTCCGCCGAAGAACATGATTTCGGTAAGCAGGAAGAGCCACATGCCAAAGCTGCCCGCCTCGCGCTGCTGCTCCTCGGTGGCGAAGTGATGGCGGTGCTGCGGCAGCACGGCGTGCTCATGCTCGGCTGCATCGTGGTCGACCTGCGGGTTTGCGATTGCACTATCCAACGTGGGTCACCTCGTGTTGGGTCTTATGCTCCAGCCACTCATAGTCGTAGGCTTCGTGGTCCATGATGGGGATCTCGGGGAAGTTTTCGGTCAGCGGCGGTGACTGGGTCTGCCACTCGAGGCCGGTGGCCTGCCAGGGATTGTCTCCCGCAATGGCCCCATACTTCAGCGACCATGCGAGATAGAGGACGGGCAACAGATAGCCCACACCCAGTACAGTGGCCCCGGCGGTGGAGAGCACGTTGAGCACCTGGAACTCCTGCGGATACGCATGATAGCGGCGCGGCATGCCCAAGTAGCCAAGGATGAACTGGGGCAGGAAGGTGAGGTTGAATCCGATGAACGTGACGACGGCTGCGAGTTTGGAGAGCGACTCGGGATACATACGACCGGTCATCTTGGGCCACCAGAAGTGGACGCCGGCGAGGAAGGCCATCAGCATACCTCCCACCATGACGAAGTGGAAGTGGGCGACGATGAAGTAGGTTTCTGTGAGTTGGATGTCCATGCCCAGCGATCCGAGGAAGACGCCGGTAAGGCCGCCGATGGTGAACAGGCCCATGAAGCCGAAGGCGTAGAGCATGGGCGTCTCGAAGGTGATGGACCCTTGTTGCAGGGTGAAGCACCAGTTGAATATCTTGATGGCCGACGGCACCGCGACCAGCATGGTCAACAGGGAGAAGACCAGCGCCGAGTAGTTGGAGACGCCCATGATGAACATGTGGTGCTCCCATACGAAGAAGCCGAAGAGCGCGATGGCGACCGAGCTGAATGCGACCGCGGTGTAGCCGAAGACGCGCTTGCGGCTAAAGGTGCTGACCACCTCGGAGATGACTGCCATGCCGGGCAGAATCATGATGTAGACGGCGGGATGCGAGTAGAACCAGAAAAGGTGCTGGAAGAGCAGCGGATCGCCACCCTTGGTGGGATCGAAGACGCCGATGCCGAAGACACGCTCCAGCCCGACCAGGACAAGGGTGATGGCCAGTACCGGAGTGCCCAGCACCATCAGGATGGAGGCTGCGTAGTGCGCCCACACAAACAGCGGCAAGCGGAACCAGGTCATTCCGGGGCAACGCATGCGATGGATGGTGACGATGAAGTTGAGCCCGGTAAAGATGGAGCTGAAGCCCGCAATGAAGACCGCAACCGCAGTGGTGATAACGTGGGTATTCAGATAATGGGTGGAGAGCGGGGTGGTGAAGGTCCAGCCGGTATCGACGCCACCCATCGCCATGGCAGTGAGCATGATGGTGCCGGCAGCGACATAGAGATACCAGCTGAGCAGGTTGATCTTGGGGAAGGCGAGATCGCGCGCGCCCACCATCATGGGGATGAGAAAGTTGCCAATCGTCGCCGGCACCGACGGCACCAGAAACAGGAAGACCATGATGACACCGTGCATGGTGAAGAGCTTGTTGTAGGTATCCGAGGAGACAAGGTCGCCCCGCGGCGTAAGCAGTTCCAGCCGGATAAGCCCGGCGAAGGCGCCGCCGATGAAGAAGAACACGGTGATCGAGATCAAATAGAGGATCGCGATGCGTTTGTGGTCGCCGGTGAGCAGCCAACTGAGCAGGCCATGCTCCGCGTTGATGAAGTTCTTCTTCGGCATCGTCGCGGTGCTCTGGTCGGGCAGGTTGAGAATTGTCGGACTCGGTGCGCTCATGGTTTCACCACCCCTGACGCCGGAGGCGCCGCCTGGTCGGATTGCGATGTGGTCAGTGTCTGTTGCACACGATCGTTGCTGTTGAGGTTCTTGAGATATTCGACCAGGTCGATCAGGCCGTCTTCACTGATCTGGCCCTGGTAGGTGGGCATGATGGGGGTATAACCCGACGTGACATGCTGCGAGGGATTCAGGATGGCATCGCGCAGATAAGCGTCGTTCACCAAAACCTGGGAGCCGTTGGTCAATCGCAGCGTGGAACCGTAGACGCCCGCCAGGCTGGGGCCTCGTGCCGCTGCGTTGCCGGAGTGGCAGGCGTTGCAACCCATGCTGGCAAACAGGCGCTCGCCATTCTGCGCCAGAGACATGCCGCTGGTGGATTCCTCCGTCCACTTTTTGTAGTCGGCGGGCGATAGCACGGTGATAGTGCCGATCATCTGTGAGTGGTTGGTGCCGCAGTACTGGGTGCAGAAGAGGTGATACTCGCCCGGCGTGGTGGCCTGGAACCAGACCGTGCTGTAGCGACCGGGAATGACCTCGCGCTTGATGCGGAATGCGGGAATGGAGAAGCTATGGAAGACATCCTGGGAGATCATAGTCAACTGGATGGGCTGGCCGGTGGGCACATGCAGGGCATTAATCTCGTGCTGGCCGCCGGGATGCTCCGCCTTCCACATCCACTGCTTGCCCACGATGTAGATGTTCATGGAGTTGACCGGCGGATTGTAGATGCGGAAGTAAAGCAGCGCGCCCCAGACGAAGCAGATGAGGAAGAGGCCGAGGGGAATGATGGTCCATGTGGCCTCGAGCAGGGTAGAACCTTCAATCTGCGTGGCCACCGGATGCACTGCCTTGCGGTAGCGGACGGAGAAGACCACCAGCAGGGTGGCCACCAGGAAGACGCCGACAAACGTAATGGCGAGCAGGAAGAAGTACAGCGCGTCCATGTAGGGCGCGATGGTGGACGCCTCGCTGGGAAACAGCGCGGAGGCGTTGAGCCACTTCACCAAAAACTGCCATAAGACCGGACTAATACCCATCGTTACCCTTTATCTTCCGAACGCCAATCGATCGCATCGTGGTTGCGGCCAAGCTGTATATCACGGCGAAACATTAGAAACATGAAACTGCCCAGGCTGACTACGGTCATCATGCCGCCCACCTGGACCACTCGCGCAACAATCAGGGAGTGCCGGTTGGTCTGCGGATCGTAGTGGTAGCAGTAGGTGAGGATATTGGCGACCGGCGAGCCGATCCGGTTGCCGGAGGCCTCGACCAACCCCAGCAGAATGTCCTTGGGCGAGTACTCCACGCCGAGGTAGTACTGTGCCAGACGGCCTTGGGTTGTGACTACCTCGATGGCGCTGGCGTGGGCGAACTGGTCGAGCTTGCCGTCCGGTCCCGGAATGCGGATGTATCCGAAGCCGGTGGCATCGGAGACGGCGTCGATGGCCGCCTGCTGCCCGGTGAGGAAGTGCCATCCATCAGCCGTCTCGGGATGTCCATATCGCTTGACGTAGAACGCCTTCTTCTTGGCGGCGATCTGCGGCGTCTCACTGGGATCGATGCTGATGATGACGATATTGAAGTCCTTGCCCGGAGTCAGATGCACCATCATCAGAGCGCTGGCCAGGCCATCCATCTCCTCGGAGCAGAGCATGGGGCAGTTGTAGTAGACCAGCGAGAGGATGGCGGGGCGCTTGCCGAAGTAGTCTCCCAGGCGCACGGTCTTGCCGGTGTCGTCGACGAACTGCGCGTCCAAGGGAAGCATCTGGTTCAGGCGCTGGGTGACGCCGACCCGTTGCAGCACCTGGGGTAGCTGGTCGCCGGTGTTTTCTCCGGCCTGCTTATCGCCATAGCTGGAGACCTGGGCAACGGCGGAGGTAGCCAGCAGCGAGCAGACGAATGCCGCAGTACTGCCTTTCAGGATTGTCCTCCGAATTGTGCTCCAGTATGTCATCGTCTACCTACTCTCACTCGCTGTTCTTTCTCTCTTGCCTCAACTTCAGTGTGCGGATTCCGGAGTTGCATTCGCGGAGGTCTCTGCCGCGCCGTAGATCATCTTCTGCCTGCGTGCTTCGATCGTTGTCTGCTCAAATCCTGTACGTGCGAAGCCTGTGGTCAGGGGTGCCTGAATCTCCGGCAAGGCCGCGTGCGCGACAGAATCTGTGGGAGCGGATGCATTGGCAACCGGCAGACCACGCTGCGCGATCAACTCCATGGCTCGCTCGATGGGAATGCGAATGGTCCCCGGTTGACCGTCGACCAAGCTGTAGTGTTCCAGCAAGATGTCTTCGCGCGCGTGCAGGTCCGCCGTGGCCTGGTTGCCATCGTCCATATCCAACCGCGGCTCAGGAAATGTACCGACAATCTGCTGCAACTGTTTCTGCTCGATCTCTGGATTGCTGGCCAGATCCTTGCCCTTGCCCGCGGGCGGAACAGCACCCGATGCGATCTGCCACTTGGTGGGAGCGCCATCCTCCTTCTGCCACTCGGTGTTGATCACACGCCCCATATAGAAGCAGAAACAGAAGAAGACAAGCACGGTGGCGAAGAGGCCGGTGAGGAAGACGGCCACGCCGCGCACGTTGACGTCCGTGGTCTCGTAACCCGGATGTTCGGCATCGACCGGCGCGCCATGCAGTGGGCTGGTATCGCCCTTGGCATCGTGTCCCATGTTGTGGCCGTCAGTATGCATGTTCAGGCTCCAGAATCTCTTCCAGGTGCGGATCGTTGATTACAACCAGAGGCCGCTTCGTCAACTGGGTGATGTAGTATGCGACCCATAGCGCGAGCACTGTGACGGGCACCGTGATGTACGCCAGCATCCCAAGATTTCCCGCGATGTGCAGGTTTCCGGCCGAGTCGGAGAAGTTGGGTTCAATGAGCCAGAACATATCGACCAGGCGGGCAAAGAGCATGAAGCAGGTGATCCATATCATTCTGCTCTTGCTGCGCTTCAGGTCGCGCGAGAGCAGCAGGCAGAATGGGATGAGCCAGTGGCAGACGAAGTCGAGGGTGCAGATGGTCCACCATCCGCCGTGAATGCGGTTGAGGTACCAGGGGATTTCATCGGGAATATTGCCCGACCAGATGATGAGGAACTCGGCGAAGCAGAGATAGATGTTCAGCATGACGAAGGCGAAGAGAAACTTGCCCAGGTCGTGCTGCTCGGTGGTGCGCAGCAGGGTCTTCATTGGCTGGTAACGCGACAGCAGAATGACGCTAAGAATACTGAGCGCAAGCACCGCATAGCCCTGTGCAACGAGGAACTGGAGTCCCCAGATGGACGAGTACCAGGTGACATCGAGCGACTTGATCCACACGATGGCGCCCAAGGTGAGCAGGATGACGTATATGAGGATGCCCGGCCCGCTGAGGTTCTCGAAGCGTGTGCGCCAACGCTCGTAGCTTGCCTGTGTGCCGCGCATGGGATCGGCATCGCATTGCAGTGACCAGCGATTGAGCAGGAACATGAAGGTGAAGAGAACCGCATAGATGATGCAGTACTCGACGATGGCGGCATGAGGATTCAACATCGGGCGCTTGAAGTTCGCCGTAAGCGCCTGCTCGTAGCTGATGAGGTGATCCGCGTACGCCTGATTGGTGGAAGCTGCATCGGGATAGCGAATCCACTGGTAAAGATAACTGCCGATGCGCGGCAGCAGGATGGGAATATATAGCAGGGCCACCAAAGGCAGAGTGCGCGTCATCGCCTCCAGCGGACGGCGCAGCAACAATCCCCACTTGCCGCCGGTGACATATTGCAGCATCAGCAGAACCAGCGCGCCGCCGGCGAAGTTAAAGGCCGTCATGTAGCCCATCAGGTAGGCGCGGACGATGTGGTCCCAACCTCCACTGACGGATGCGAACGGCAGCGTGAGCAGAGCGAAGACGACCGCGACTACCAGAGCGCGCCTGCGCCAGGCCAGCAGAACATCGGGCGCGTCGAGCGATGCAGGCAGCACCTGCGGCCCGCTGTGGGTGTGCGGTCCGTGCTCTCCGTGTTGTTCGTGTTGCGATGCCATGGGTCTTAGCCTTGATGAATGAGATCGATCGCTTATTGCTTGTTGGACGTTGCCGACGCATTGGACTGTGCCGGCGCGGTTTGGGACGGCGGATACTTACCATTGGCGCTAGGCGGCAGCTCAGCAGGAATTCCGTTGTCCTGATTGTTTGGTGTTCCGTAGATGGCGGTTGGCGGCAGCGCCCACTCCTTGGCGAAGTTTGCGGGCAGGCCCTCGCTCTCGGCGATGGTGGCAAGCGACTGGATACGCGCGCCTGGAGGCGCATCGGCGGGTTTGGCGTCCTGGCTCAACTGTAGAGCCTTAATGTAGGCGACGATGGCCCAGCGGTCCTGCGGGGCAACCTGCGCCGCATACTCCGGCATGGCGCCGTAGCCGTGGGTCATCACGACGAAGAAGTGGCCCAGCGGTGCTGCCATCAGACGCGGGGTATGGAAGTTGCCCGCTGGACGATAGCCGCGCTGCACGATCATGCCCGCGCCATTGCCCACGCGCGAGTGGCAAGGCGTGCAGTAGATGTTGAAACGCTCCTGTCCGCGCTGTAGCACCTGCATCGTCACCGGAAAGGGCATCGCGTTACCCTCTTTGCCGTCCACCAGGCCGGTGTAGAAGTATGCATCCTCGTGGAGCTGTCCGCGGGCAACGGTATTGGCCACCTGCGGCCTGACGGAACGGCCATCGGCGAAGAAATCGCTGCCACGTTGGGGAATGAACTTGGGCTGGTCCTGCATGTCCTGGCGGCAGCCGGCGAGCAAACCTGACGCCGCCAACGCGCAAACTGCGAGAACGCTGCGCACTCTGTTCCCTGATCGCTGTTGCCTGTTCGCTGTTCCCTGTCTCACAGTTCCACCTCCACAACGGAGACTGGAGCGAACTTCTCCAGGAACGAGCGCGTCTCCAGAATGGAAAACCGCGGGTCTTCTGCTTCCAGGCAGAGGAAGAATTTGTCGGTGGATGCGCCATCGCGGAAGTTGGGCACATTGAAGAGCGGATGATAGAGCTGGGGCAGACCGTTCAGCGCAAGCATTCCAAAGGCGGCGGAGAGTCCGGCGAAGAGGATGGTCCACTCGTACCAGCAATACATT
>CAWERM010000010.1:0-9514 GCA_963810995.1 uncultured Acidobacteriaceae bacterium
TCGGCCAGTTGGTCACCCCCGCCGGTGGCACCACCACGCCCGGCGCGGGCATCGTCTCCGCCAGCAAGGAGGTCTTCGACATCTCGGCCACCCAGAACCCTGCGCGTCTTCATCAATGTCCCCCAGATATACGCGCCGGATGCAAAGAACTGAGTCGCGGCCACACTCACCCTGCCCCAATATCCGGGACGTTCCTTCCACGGCAAGCTGGTGCGATCGTCCGGCGCAGTGGACCCGGCAACACGCACCCTACTGGCCGAGGTGGACGTGGACAACCGCTCCGGGGAGTTGCTTCCCGGCAGCTACACCGAGGTCCATCTCAACGTCTCCACTGCTGCGCCCGCGCTGATCGTTCCCGTCAGTGCGCTGATTCTTGAGCCGGACGGACTCCACGTTGCCACAGTCGATTCCTCCAACCACGCTCACATCGTGCGCGTCACCTCCGGACGAGACTCCGGTTCGACCATGGAGATTCTCAACGGCCTGACGCCTGGCCAGCCCGTCATCGCCAACCCGCCCGACTCGCTCACCGACGGTGAGCTGGTGCGCGTGGTCACGCCAGATGCGGAGTCCAAGCCATGATGGTCAGTCGCCATCCCGCATCCCTCGCGCTGCTGGCCACGTTGGCGCTCGCCGGATGCGCGCTTGTGTTGTGTGGTTGTCAGCCAGTCGGCCCAAACTACAAGGCCCCTCCTGTCCCCGCGCCGCCGTCCTTCACAGACGGTGGCCACAACGGCGACTGGGCCTCTGCCACGCCCGCAGACGCAGCCGATCGCGGCGCTTGGTGGGCCGTCTATCAAAACCAAGAGCTGAACGACCTCGAAACTAGCGTTGCGCCAGTGCCAACCAGAGTATTGTGGCGTCGCTGCAAGCCTACCAGCAGGCCCACGACCTGGTACGCGAATCCCACGCCTCGCTCTATCCCACGTTCGCGCTCGGCGGCTCGGCCACACGCAACGGCATCTCCGCCAATGCACCGCAGGTTGGTCCGGCAACGCAACGCGACTTCTGGGCGTTCCTGATTCCTCTCAACATCACCTGGGAGCCCGATTTCTGGGGCGCGGTCCGCCGCCAGATCGAGTCTGCCTCGGCCAGCGCGCAGGCCTCCGCCGCCGACCTCGCCAACACGCGCCTCAGCCTGCAAGGTCTGCTCGCCGTCACTTACTTTCAACTGCGCGGACTCGACCTCCAGGCCAAGCTGCTGCGCGCCACCATCGACGCTTACACGCAGACGCTCGATCTGACCCAGGTGCGTCTCAAGGGCGGCCTCAGTACGGAGAGCGATGTCGCCGAGGCGCAGGCGCAACTGGAAGAGGCGCGCGCACAGCTCGTCGATCTAGGCGTGGACCGCGCACAGTATGAGCATGCCATCGCCGTGCTGGTCGGCGAACCCGCGACCAGCTTTCACATGATCGACGAGCCAATCGCAGGCGATCCTCCCGCCATCCCCACCGGCGTTCCGTCTGAACTGCTGCAGCGCCGCCCAGACATCGCTGCCGCGGAACGTCGCGTCGCCGCAGCCAATGCGCTGATCGGTGTGGCCAAGGCCGCATACTATCCCAACATCACACTGGGCGCGGAGGGCGGTCTGGAGAGCTCCCACGTCAGCCGCATCTTCAGCGCTGGCAGCGCGGAGTGGAACGCGGGCCCATCCGCCAGCGAGCTGTTGTACGACGCGGGCCGCCGCCGCGCACAGGTGGACTACGCCATCGCTCAGCGCGAGCAGGCCACCGCTCTCTATCGCGAACAAGTGCTCTCGGCCTTCCGCGATGTGGAGGACCAGCTCTCCGCCCTGCGCGTTCTGCAACAGGAGGCCGCCGTGCAGCAGCGCGCCGTCGATGCCGCACGGCACAGTACCGAGCTCTCCACGCTGCGCTACCGGCAGGGACTCGCCACCTACCTCGAAGTCCTCACCAACCAGACCATCCAGCTCAACGACGAACGCACCGCGGCAGCCCTCGTCGCCCGCCGCATCGTTGCCAGCGCCCAGCTCCAGATGGCCCTCGGCGGCGGATGGAGTAGCGCGCAGCTACCTAGCAATTAGCGATGCTTATTCCCCACGCCGTTCAGTTCACGAGAAGACCTGTTGTGGCCAAGTGAGAGCGCAGTTGCTAGACGAACCTTAGCCGATCAAAGCGCAACACCACTCTTCATTGCGTCCAGGCCTGCATAAATATAGTCCGTGTAAAGATCCACGAACAATCTTCTTACCGTGCCGTTTCGCACTCCGTTTTTGTTGAGGAGCAGGGTAAGGTCTTCGATGGTCTTCTGGTAGAGATTATGAATTCCTTCAGGACTCCAATCACGGCTGAGCACCGCGGTGGATCGAACCGAGAGGTCCTCATCCTGATCGATCCAGTCATCGATCATCTGCATGAGTAGAGAAGTATCGGCCATCCATTTTTGCTCGGCATTCCAGTTCTGTCGACGAACAGCCTCGAAGTCATCGTCAATGCCGAGAAACGATCCAACTGCATACCACATGCCATTGATTGCAGCTTCGATCCCGGCCCAGCGAAATCCCATTCCGCTCGGGTCCCTTTTCCCCGCGGCAGCCAGCACTTCTTCTCGACAATACTTCTGGATCGCGGGCATGAGTACGGTCGTCCAATAATTCGTCTGCCAACTCCTTTCCTTTGCTCTCAGGCGGCGAACCAGAGTCTGCAATGTGGTCTGGAGAGGAGAATGTGGCTCAGACTCGGCTGCGAGCAGCAATGCAATCTGCGAAGCCTCATCCGGGCCGTTCGCGGTAGCTTCGTCAAGCAGCTGGTCGATCAGTCCGATCATCGTAGCCATAAGGGCCAGCTGCTCGTGAACGCTCGCCGGAAGCAGCCAATCCAATAATGAGAAAATCCTCGGACCCGTTGATAAAACAACTGCGCGAGGCAAGGGAAGCTGGCGCGGGCAACGGATTTGAATGCGCAGGAGTAGTGGGCAGCCATCACTCACGATAATCATCGAGTAACAGGCTCGCATGTACATCTCTGCCAGGAACCTAATCTTTATCGCCTCGGTGGTGGAGCGGCCCAGGTGATCGGCGCCTGGCGTTGATGGCAGATACCGCCGCAACCGCGCCGCTACCATCTTTTGAATCGATCGACGAATGGGGATTACATCGTCGGGAGGGCTGGCAATCAGCTCTTCGATGGTGCGTACGCGAATTGCAGCCGGGCTCTGAGGTGCTGAGTGTTCGCGAATCGCCGAGTAATCCATCTTGCTTTCCATGTTTCAATTTTAGTGCTGATGGCCTGAGAATCATGAAGCCGGGCGATTACTTCCATAGATTCAGTTTTGCAATGTCGGCAATCCAGTGATTAGCTGTGGAGTCCGGCGTCGGTGAGTGCAAAATCGCCATAGCGTTAGTTGATTGAAGCCGAGTTGCAAGATCCGCTCTTGTCAATTGTCAGCGGCAACTAATCCGGCTATCGTCATCTGATCTGATGCTGCGCGTTTGCGGCGCGGAATGATCGCTCTGGCCAACATACACATCCTACGCATAAGCTGGGAGCGCACACGATACACCGAGTTAGCTGACAACAGAACGACGGAGATTCTGGCTGCGCCAGAATGACGGCTGGTGGTTGTTTCACCGAATGACGGCTGGCGTTGTTTCACCGAATGATGTGGAAGAACAGGAGAGCGCATGGCAATTCGTTTGCATTTCTGGGGTGCGGACCAAACCGTCACCGGGTCGAGCCACCACATTGAATGCGCGGGGCAGAACGTGTTGCTGGACTGCGGCCTGTATCAGGGCCATCGCCAGCAGGCCGCCGACATCAACTCGCACCTTGCGCTGACGCCGCAGCAGCTTGCCGCCGGCGGGCTGAATGCGGTCGTCCTCTCGCACGCGCACATCGACCATAGCGGCGTGCTGCCTCTGCTCGGCAAGCAGGGCTATCGCGGGCCCATCTACACTACGCCCGCCACCATCGACCTATGCGTGCCCATGCTGAAGGACAGCGCGCACATCCAGGAGTCCGACGCCGAGTTCCTGAGCAAGCGCGGCAACAAGCGCAAAGCCATCGGCATGCCTCCCGGCCCGGCGCCTGTGCCGCCGCTGTATACGCAGGACGATGCGGCGCAGGTGGAGCAGCAATTTCGCCCGGTGAAGCTGCATGAGCCGCAACTGCTGGCCGGTTCCACCAAGGACGCCGGATTCACCATGACGTCGACCAACGCGGGCCACATGCTTGGGTCCACCAACGTGCTGATGGAGGCTACGGAGAAAGGGCAGACCGTGCGGCTACTGTTCTCCGGCGATGTTGGCCGCAAGAACCTCCCTATCATCCGCGATCCCGATCCCGCCCCCGCCGCCGATTACCTCATCATGGAGAGTACCTACGGAGACCGTCTGCACCCCGCGGCAGGGGATGTGAAAGCGAAGGCGGCTGCGTTGGTGAAGGCAACACTGGCGCGAGGCGGGCATGTGATTGTGCCCGCGTTTGCCGTGGAACGCACGCAGCAACTGGTGCTGCTTCTGCACGAGATGATCGAGGCGAAGGAGATCTCGGAGTTTCCCATTTTTGTGGACAGCCCGCTGGCTTCGGCGGTTACCGAGGTCTTCAAGAAGCATACCGAGGAGTGGGACGAAGGGCCTGCCGCCTTTGTAGCCAGGGGCGAGGACCCCTTCGGATGGAAGCGCCTGCGCTATACCCAGACGGTGCAGGAGAGCAAAGCGCTGAACGATCTGCATGTGCCGTATATGGTGATGTCCGCGTCGGGCATGTGCGAGGCTGGGCGCATTCTTCACCACCTGAAGAACGGCATCGAAGACCCGCGCAACCTCATCCTGATCACCGGCTACCAGGCGGAGAACACGCTGGGATCAAAGCTGGTGGCTGGAGCACAGGAGGTGAATATCTTTGGCGAGCCCATGCGGGTGCGCGCGCAGGTGGAGGCCATCGACTCGCTGAGCGGCCACGCCGACCAGCAGGAGCTGCTGGACTGGATGGCACCCGTCGCGCCCACGCTGAAGAAGGTCTTCCTGGTGCACGGCGAGTTGGCGGCCATGACAGTGCTGAAGGCCAAGATTGAAGAGCGCTATAAGCTGGAGGTCATCTGTCCCAAGCGCGGCGACCGGTTCGAGGTGGGCTAGAACAATTCAGCGCGCACAGTCTACAAGGATGGTTCGACATTTAATCGAGCCATTCCTATAATTGCAGGTAGAGCGATGAGCGATCCCAATCAAAACCGGTGCGAACGTCTACGCGGGCCAGCCACGGCGAATCTATCTGGGATGCAGGTTGCACGGCTTCTTCATGGCCGCATCGCGGCATCTCCCCGCGCATTCTTCTGTTGACCCCACCTCGTTCTGCCAGCGCATTAGGCGCTGCTTCATCTGCGGCAGCGCGCACCCAGCAGCGCAACACCGGCCACTCGCCGGGTCAAGAGTCAAAGGGGACCCCATGAATATCGCAACGAAGATCACAGACCTGATCGGCGGAACGCCGCTGGTCCAACTGAACCGTGTCACCGAGGGCTGCGTAGCCCGCGTCGTAGCCAAGCTGGAGAGCCGCAACCCGGCAGCCAGCGTCAAAGACCGCATTGGCTATGCGATGATCGAGGACGCCGAGCGCCAGGGCAAGATCAAGCCCGGCGAGACCGTCCTCATTGAGCCCACCAGCGGCAATACCGGCATCGCGCTGGCCTTCGTGGCTGCGGTCAAGGGCTACGACCTCATCCTCACCATGCCGGAGACGATGAGCGTGGAGCGACGCATCCTGCTGCTTGCCTACGGTGCAAAGATTGTGTTGACCCCGGGCCCGAACGGCATGAAGGGCTCCATCGCCAAGGCCGAGGAACTACAGCGTGAGACGCCCAACAGCTTCATCCTGCAGCAGTTCAACAACCCTGCCAACCCGGCGATCCATCTCGCAACCACCGGCCCGGAGATATGGAACGACACCGATGGCACGGTGGACATTCTTGTATCCGGCGTGGGCACAGGCGGCACACTCACCGGCGTTAGCCAGTTCATCAAGCCGCGCAAGCCGGCCTTTTGGACCGTGGCCGTGGAACCAACCGACAGTCCAGTGCTCTCCGGCGGCAAGCCCGGCCCTCATAAGATTCAGGGCATCGGCGCGGGATTTGTGCCCACCGTGCTAAAGACCGACCTGGTCGACCAGATCATTCAGGTGAGCAACGACGAGGCCTTTGCCATGGCGCGCCGCCTGCCCCGTGAGGAGGGTCTGCTGGTTGGCATATCCTCAGGCGCTGCCGTGCATGCCGCGGTGCAGATAGCGCGCGACACGAAGAATGCAGGCAAGCTGATTGTGGTGGTGCTTCCCGACTTTGGCGAGCGCTATCTCTCTACCGGGCTCTTCGATGAACTGCGCCAGCAGGCCCTTGCTACCCCGACCTCCACCATAGCGCTATGAACCTGTTCGCCTCCATTCGCGAAGACATTCGCTGCGTCTTTGACCGAGATCCGGCTGCAACGTCGCGGGCCATGGTGCTCCTCTGCTACCCCGGACTTCATGCGGTGTGGGCGCATCGTGTGCAGCATTGGCTATGGTGCAAAAAACTGCGCCTGCCCGCGCGGTTTCTCTCCCAGTTCGCGCGCTTCTGGACCGGCGTGGAGATCCATCCCGGAGCGCGCATCGGCCGCCGCGTCTTTATCGATCACGGAATGGGCGTCGTCATCGGCGAGACTGCAATCGTCGGCGACGACGTTACCTTGTACCAGGGCGTCACCCTGGGCGGTACCGGAAAGGGTGTTGGCAAACGCCACCCCACGCTGCTCAATGGCGTCTTTGTGGGCAACAACGCAAACATCCTGGGCAACATCACGGTTGGCGAAAATTCTCGCGTCGGCGCCGGCTCGGTCGTGGTCCGCGATGTCCCGCCCGATTCCACCGTGGTCGGTGTTCCCGCCCATATCGTCTACCAGAACGGCAAGCGGGTGCTCATTACCGATCCGCACGATGTCAACGACCCGCTGTCCGATGTGATGATTGCGCTGGCGGATGAGGTCAAGCGCCTCACCACTCGCGTGGAGCGGTTGGATGGCGAGCTGCAAACCGTGCGTCAGGAGCCGGCCAACACCTTCACCGTGGAGGAAGAAGAACGCGCGCAGTACCGCAGCGAGCAGGCCTCCCGGTGGGACCATGTCAGCATGGGCGAGGGTATCTGACCCGTATCCTCTTACCCATCCCGGACTGGAGCGATTACCCTGTTGTGTCCTACCCTTTGGCCTGCGACTCCCGCATTCTTGTATATTGGGTGAGACATCGTTTCCGCTCCTTGGAGCGTCTTAATTTGGTTGTCTTCCATGAACTATGAGGCTATAGGAGAGCCTGCCATGATCCCGCAATTCACTAACCCATTGCCGATACAATTCAAATCCAGCTCTCTGGGCACTGCCCGCATCTTGGTCGCGGCAACCTGCGCCCTGCTGCTCTTCTTCGCTGCCGCTCCGCCTGCCGCCGCGCAGACCCCCACGTTGTACGTTGTGCGTGGCATGCCAATGCATGCCAAGCTTACTGAGAACTTCCTGTTCCAGGCGCCGCTCACCAAGGCTGATATTGGCCAAATCAAAATCGGCGGAAAGCCCGTCCCCGTCACTGACTTTCAACCCCTGCTGAACGGGCCCCATGGGCTGCAACTAATGGTGCTTTTCGACTCCTGGCAGATGCTCGGCGCCGGGCCTGGTCAGTTCGATGATATTAAGCAGTTCTTCAAAGACATGCCGCCCAATGTTGAAATCGGCGTCGGGTGGCTATTGCAAGGTAAAGTGGTTGTGACCCAGCCGTTCACTACGGACCGCGACCTCGCGGGCAAGGCGCTCGTCGCCAAGACCAGGGAGCAAGCGGCAAACCCCAAGAACGATAACGGAAATCCCTATTCCTGCCTCCAAGATCTGGCGATACACTGGCCCACTCCGGACCCGGGTAAGCTGCGCGCCGTGCTCATGTTCAGCGATGGCACTATGCGCGGTAACGCCATGGCGAATAGTGGCGATCAAGTGGATCCCAACATCCTAAGCGCTGGGGAGAAGATGGAGCTGGCCGGCATCGTCTCCTATCCCTTCTTCTGGCAGGACCCCATTATCGCGGACCCGAACCGGAGCAGCGGTTCTGCAGTTGAAGCAGCCGATAATTTCAGCCAAATGGATGCGCTCACTGGCGGTACAGCACTGGTGGAGGGCATGTTCGCTCCAGGCTCCCTGGCGCCGTTGCTCAACAGGTTATATTCCACCCTGAAAAGTGAAGCAGTCCTCACCCTCTCCGATCCGGATAAACCAGGCAAAATGTCCCGGATCGATCTCAAATCTACCCGCGACGACATCAAATTGTTCGGCGCGGACCAGATCGTCTCAGGAAACAAGCTGGGCAAGTAATCCAGATCGTCGTATCCAACGACGAACCGCAATGCAAGGGACTTTGAGGGCGTGTCAGGATGCATGGCACGCCCTCAGCCGTCTCCATCCACCGATCGTGTACACCGCTCTCCCAACCACGTGCGATACTTAGTCCTGATATGTATAAAAGAGTCCTCCTCAAGCTCTCCGGAGAAGCCCTCGCGGCAGGCGCCGGCTTCGGTATCGATGCCAATCTGCGGTATTCTCCAGGGGAGCCGGCTGAGCGATCAAACGGGCTATCTTCTATGGCATGGCCGGACTCTGGCGGAGCTGGGCCGGCTGACATTCAAAAATTTGATGAAGTTCTGACGAAAACTCCGGTCGCTAACGCTCCCGGCTCGTCGAAGAACCATGGTCCCGCGCCGCTGCTGGATACCATGCGAGACCGCCTTGCTTTTCTCCTGGCGGTGGAGCTGGGGTATCTAACCTTGCAGCACTCCGCCGACAGTTTATCCACGGGAGAGGCCCGGCGGATTCGGCTCACGACGGCCCTGGGCTCCAATTTGGTCAACGCGCTTCTATGTCTGGATCAACCGACAGCTGGGCTTCATCCGCGCGACACGGGCCGGCTTCTGGCGGAATTGCTGAAATTGCGGTCCTCGGCCGGGAACGCATTGGTCGCGGTGGAACATGACGCCGACGTGCTGGCCATGGCCGATCACGTAATCGACCTGGGACCGGGCGCTGGTGAGGAAGGGGGCAGGGTCCTTTACCGGGGCCCGGGTAAGGCCGCCGCCAAGAAGCCGAAGATTCCCTTACGGCGGACTATTTCACGGGCCGGGTTGCCGTGGAAGTGCCCCGGCACCGCAGACCGAAAAACCACGGCAAGCTTCAGCTCAGCGGCGCGACGTGCCATAATCTGCGGAACCTCACCGTTGAGTTTCCACTAGAAGTATCTGCGTCGTCACGGGGGTCAGCGGGGCCGGCAAGAGTTCGCTGGTGCAGCACACGCTCTACCCAGCCTTGAAGAAGAAAGGGGGAGAGGGGGAAAGGGGGAGAAAGGGAGAGAATTTGTCTCCCCCTCTCCCTGTCTCCCCCTCTCCCCTCTTTCCTCTCTTGCAAGGGGCCAGCCAAATCAGCGAAGTCGTGCTGATGGACCAGGAGCCGCTGGCACGATCCGGCCGCAGCAACCCGGCCACCTACTTGGCGACTGGT
>CAWERM010000011.1:0-8547 GCA_963810995.1 uncultured Acidobacteriaceae bacterium
TTCATGGCCACATTGGCCGCCCCGCCCGGCTGATGGCTCTGCCGAATCGTCCGCACCACGGGCACCGGGGCCTCCGGCGAGATGCGCCCCACCTCGCCCCAGATGGTCTTATCCAGCATCACGTCGCCCACCACCACCAGCCGTTTGGACGCCCATGCGTGCTCGATCGCCAGAATCGCCTCGTGTAGTTGCTCGATCACCGTGCCACCTCAGCCATTGCGTATACTCTGTTGCTATCATAGCGGTGTGGCCGACCCCGCGAACAGAGTTCTACCTCGCATTGTGGGCACCGTCTTTCTGGACCGCGATGGCGTGCTCAACCGCAAGTTGCCCGAAGGCTGCTACGTCTCCTCATGGAGCGAATTTCAGCCGCTGCCCGGTGTGCCCCAGGCGATCGCACGCCTCAACAACGCGGGCCTGCGCGTCGTCGTCGTCTCCAACCAGCGAGGCATCGCCCTCGGCCTCTACACCTCCGAAGATGTGCGCAAGGTCCACTCTGAATTGCAAGGCTGGCTGCAATCGCAGGGCGCCCACATCGACGCCTTCTACTTTTGCCCCCACAACAAGCAGCAGTGCAACTGCCGCAAGCCGCTCCCCGGCCTCTTCTACCGTGCCCATGCGGAGTTCCACGATATCGTCGCCGCATCCAGCATCATGATCGGGGATTCGCTCTCCGACATACAGTTCGGCCATCGCCTCGGCATGAGGACCATCTTCATCGAAGGCGAGCCCGGAGTGCAGAAGCCCGGCGTGATCTCCGCGCGCCGGCTTGCCGATCTGTGCTTCCCATCCCTGCCCGAGGCCACCGACGCCCTGCTCGCGCACTTCGCCTCATCCAACCTGCCCTAGAGCGCGCACCACCGCCTGCTCCATCTCCTCCACCGTCACCGAGCGGATGCATTTTTTCTCCATCGCAATGCATGTCTCAAGACCGCAGCCGAAGCACTCCGGCGGATGGTGCACAATCTGGTTCCGAGTACCGGGCGGGAACCACACTCCCGGCAGGTTCCGCGCGCCGAAGGCACACACGCACGGCACCCCCATGCACGCCGCCAGGTGCTTCGGTCCAGAGTCCGGCCCAATGAACACAGCCGCCTGCACAAACGCTGCGGCCGATTCGCGAGGCCCAAGCCGCCCCGCCAGGTTCAACTTCGCTCCTCCCAATCCTGCGCAGCGTACGCACAGAGGGCCGCGTCTTCTTTGCCGCCGGCCATCACCAGCCCATACGATGGGTATCTCCGGTACAGTCGTCCAAGCAGCTCACGCCACCTCTCCTGCTCCCAATCGTTGGCCTGCATCTTGCAGCCGGGCGCGCAGAGCAGCAGCCGCATCCCCTGCATGGGAGCCAGGGCCTGCATCGCCGCGTTCTTCTCTTCCGCATTCAGCCGCAGGTCCCAGTTCGCTAGGTCCTCCGCATGGGCCTCTCCCAACTCCGCAATGGCACGTTCCAGTCGCACCGCCTCCGCCTCGTAGAGTCCGGTCGCCGCATCGTAACGGCGATTCATGTCCTGCTCTCTGGGCATCCCCACAACCCGCCGCACCCCGGCCAGCCTGAAAAATATCCGGTCGCGCCGCACCTGCTTCCATGGCCGCAGAGGCATCAGGTAGACAAACACATCGGGACGGAAGCGCCTGATCTTCCACGCCAGCCGCACCAGCTCCCCTATCCGCCGAGTCCCCACCGTGTAGCGCATCGTTCCATGCACCAGCCCCGAATCGCCCAGCACCGCCACCGAAGCCGCGGCCTTCGCATGAACCGGAAAGTTCGTCAGCAGCACCCGCTCCGCCTCGGGAAAACTGCGCGCGATCAGATGGAAGCACGGCAACGCCGCCACCGTATCGCCCAGGCTGCCCAGACGATAGATCATGACCTTGCGAATCGCTGGCTCAGGCGGCAATCTCTCTCTCCCACGGCGATGCATTCCATGCACAACCGATCCGATGATAAAGGAAAAGTCGCCTCCGCATGGCATTCCCATCTCCCGGTCGTTTCCAGCGATGCTCTGGAACCATCTCCTGCCTGCTGCTACAGTGGGAGGTATCCGTCGCGCGCCGTGCCACCGTCCATGTTGAACGCCCTCGAAATCACGCAACTGCAAGACGAAGCCACACTCCGCTGGCATCAGGAACCATCTGTGCCCAATCCTCCAGCCCCCACCGCGTCCGCGGATCTACCTGACCTCGCGCTCGCCCATCACCGCGCCAACTTCGACCTATGGCACGAGGAGGACAAGGTGCGCGAGCCCGGCGCCTCCGACGCCGCCATAGCCCGCCTCAAACGCTCCATCGACTCCCTCAACCAGAAGCGCAACGACTTGGTCGAATCCATCGACCGCCGGCTGCTGGCGGACGCCGGGGAGCAAAATCCCGCCGCCCCGCTGCAATCCGAATCCCCTGGACTTATCCTCGACCGCCTCTCGGTCCTCGCGCTCAAGCTCTACCACACCGCCCACGAGGCCCAGCGCACCACCGCCTCCGAGGCCCATCGCCGGCGAAATCTGGACCGCCTCGCCCTGCTCCGCGAGCAACGCGACGACCTCGCCGCCTGCCTCGACATTCTCTGGCAGCAGGTACGCGGTGGCCACCGCCGTTTCAAGCTCTACCGCCAGCTCAAAATGTACAACGACCCCGACCTCAACCCCGTTATCTACTCCCGCAAACCGGACGCATGACCCACCAGCGCGCCGGGCCGGGTTGACCTTCTTGTTGCCAACACGTATAAACCCGAACATACTCAGTCCATCATGCAGTGGTGCTTCCCAACCCATCCGGGAGTTGCTCCACGCAGACAGGAACCGCAGAGGCCCGATGAAGAACGCCGTCCCCCCACCACCAAACGTCCGCGCACCATTGCCGGAACCGTCTCCGCATCCGCCGGCGGCCAGCGCACCCAGGCACTCAACCGTTACGAAGCCGCCCTCCGGCTCATGCAGGACGGCAAGTTCGACAAGGCCTCCACCGCCTTCCAGCAATTGCTCGCCACCTGCCCCACTGAATTGTCCGAGCGGATTCGCATGTACATCAACGCATGCACCCAGCAGGCCTCGCGAAGTGAGTCCAAGTTCCTCTCCTGCGAGGAACGTTTCGACTTCGCCATCTCCCTGCTCAACGACGGCAACTACGAAGACGCACGCACTCATCTCAAAGCCATCCTCGCAGAGAACGCCTGCGCCGACTATGCCTTTTACGGACTCGCCATCCTCGCCAGCATGACCGGAGATGCCCACCACTGCCTGGAGAACCTCACCGAGGCCATCCGCCTCAACCCGCGCAACCGCATCCAGGCCCGCTCCGACTCCGACTTCCAGGACATGGCGGACGACCCGCGCTTCACCGAACTCCTCTATCCCGAGGTCTGACCGCCGGGCGGAAGAACCCTCCCCTACCCGTCGCACCTCATTCCATTTACACTGGGTACTGCGGTGTCCTCCTCTACTCAAAACGGCAAGCCCTCCCTCAGAGTAGTAGCCATCGGCGGAGGCACAGGTCTCTCCACTCTGTTACTCGGCCTCAAGCGTTACGTCGGGAGTCGCGCCCCTCAAAGCGGGTGCCCCACGTCTCGCTTCTGAGACGTGGGTTTCCACCCAATCCCAGCCCGAGGAGCAGCCCGCCAGCCCTTCCCTGCTTCATCCGCGACCTCGCCGCCATCGTCACCGTCACCGACGACGGTGGCTCCTCCGGCCGCCTGCGCGAAGAGCTCAACATGCTCCCGCCCGGAGACGTGCGCAACTGCATGGTCGCGCTCTCCGAGGACGAACTCCTGCTCGCCAAGCTCTTTCAGTACCGCTTCCACCACGGCGGCCTGGAGGGCCACAACTTCGGCAATCTCTTCCTCGCCGCGCTCTCCGGCATCACCGGAGACTTCGCTCAGGCCGTGCAGATGTCCTCCCAGATTCTTGCTGCCCGAGGCCGCATCTACCCCGCCACCAACAGCAACGTCACCCTCACCGCGCGCATGGACACAGGCGATCTGGTCCACGGCGAAACCAGCATCACCGCCAGCCCCCACCGCATCGTCGAACTCATGCTCGCACCCGCCGACGCCGAACCCCTCCCCGCAACCCTCGATGCCATCGCCAACGCAGACCTCATCACCCTCGGCCCCGGCTCGCTCTACACCTCGCTGGTCACTAACCTGCTCGTGCATGGCATCCCCGAGGCCATCGCCGCCTCCAAGGCCACCCGCGTCTATATCTGCAACCTTATGACCCAAGCCAACGAGTCGCTCGGGCTCACCGCATCCCAGCACATCGAAAAAATCCTCGATCACTGCCAGATTAATGGATCGCGCATCTTCGACTACGCCCTCATCAACACCGCGCCCATCTCGCCCACCCTGCTCGAACTCTACGCACGCGGAGGCCAGGCACCCATCGCTCCCGACCTCGACCGCATCCGTGCCCTCGGCGTCGAACCCATCTCCGGTGACTTCACCCTCGAAGGCAATCTCCTCCGCCACGACCCCGACCGCCTCACCCAGGCCCTGCTCAGCCTCGCCCTCAACCGCCCCATTTAACTTCCTCCACGAGTTGTTATTCCCCGAGTCGTCATTCTGTGCAAAGCTCAGAATCTCTGTAGCTGTTCTTCGTGCCGCGGAATCCCTGCAACCAACCTGCCACCCGTGATAACGTACCATCCATGACAGCGGACTTCTCCTACCATTGGGCCTACTGGACCCGCCACCTGCGCTTTGGAGCGACCCCTTCAAATGGGTCATCTTCATGGGTGCCGGTTGGGGCTCGCTCTATCTCCGCAGATGGCAAAAGCGCCGCCTCGAAGAGAGCGCGCAGGGCTGGCCCTCCGTCGAAGGCACTATCTCAGGCGGCAAGGTCACGGCAATTGCCCACACCTCACGCTTCCTCGCCACCCTTGATTACACATTCTTCGTCGAGGAGTATCGTGCCGGCAAATACACCCACGAATTCGCAAAGAAAGCCGAGGCCGAGGACTTTGTCGCAAAGATGCGAGAGCAGCGGGTCCAAATCCGCTACAAACAGTCCAACCCCGCAAAGTCCGTCCTCGAACAGAGCGTCGTCGAGCAGCACATCCTGCTCGCTCCTCGCTTCGGCTGAACCTCCCGCGCACACAGCGGCCCGTCATTCTGGCCAAAGGCCAGAATCTCCGTCGTTGCATCTCATGCCGCCCCTGAGCCGGGTACCCCATTCATTCCGCGTTCTTTGCGGAATGAGTGGGATTTGGGTGCCCCAGGTCTCGCTTCTGGGACCTGGGATACTAGACTTTGACTGTTCTTGCTTTGTCATTCTGAGCGGCGCGAAGAATCCCCGCATTTCGCCGTTGCTTGTTTTATTTGTCATTCCGCAGCACAGCGGAGGAATCTGCTTCCGCCTTTGTTTCTGAGATAGGCCCAGGCTTCAGCCTGGGTATTATGGCCTACCCAAGAATCGGGGCTTCAGCCCCTGGGATATGCCCTCAACCAGCCGTCACAATCTCCGAAAAGTCCGCAATTCCTGAGAAGCTACTCTGAACCCGTGCGAGTAATGATAGCCTGGCTCTTCGCACAATTGGATCAGGATCAAGCACCATAACTTGCTCGAAAAAAGCATCTATTACCGGTCTGAGTTTGCCAAAGGTCTGTAACGCCTCTACATATTTTCGTTTAGAAATGAGCAAATTAGCTTGCCCACTCACTAGACCACACATGCCCCAAAGATTCTCCTCGGCAGGATGTCCGAATCCACCTTTTGGGGGCTCCAACATATTCTGAATTTCATCTGTACCCGCCTGCGCCAATATATTCTTCATCCGCTTGAACGCCGCACTCACCGCCGCAAAATCCTCCGAGCCGCGCACCGCCGTCACCGCCTCCGCCCGCGCCACCGCATCGCGCACATCGTTCGCTCCCGCCGCTAGTACCGCCTTCACCACGTCGTACGCCTGCTCCTTGGCCTCGCGCAGATAGAACTCCAGCCGCTCCGCAAAGAAAATCTCCAGCCGCATTCGTACCGCCTCATCGGGAGAAGCAGCATCCACCACATCGCCCAGCGTCAACGGCAGCGCAGGCTCGGCCTCCGCCAGGATCTTCACAATCCCATTGGCCGCCCGGCGCAGCGCAAACGGGTCCTTCGATCCCGTCGGCTCCAGCCCCAGCCCAAACATGCCAACGATGGTGTCCACTTTGTCCGCCAGCGCCAGCAGCGCGCCCTCCGCCGTGCGCGGCACCGAGTCCTCCATCGACTTCGGCAGGTACTGGTCGTAGATCGCATCTCCCACCGCCGCCGAAAATCCCTGCGCGCGCGCATACAGTCCGCCCACCTGTCCCTGTAGCTCGGTAAACTCCTTCACCAGCTCCGTCGTCAGATCGGTCTTCGCCAGCCGAGCCGCCTCGCCCAGTGCCTTGGCGTCCACCTTCGATCCGCGCTCCACCACCAACTTCGCCAGCAATGCGGCAACCTCTCGCACTCGCTCCGTCTTCGCCGCGTAGCTCCCCAGATCTTTCTGGAACGTCACCTTCTCCAGCAGCGCCACGCGCTCCTTCAGCGGCACCCTCTGGTCGAACTCCCAGAAGAATCGCGCATCGTTGAACCGCGCCCTCAGCACCCGTTCATTGCCATGCCGGATCACCGCCTCGCCCGCCGCATCCGCCTTCGTATTCAGCACCGCCAGAAAGTGCGGCGCCAGTTTGCCCGTCGCATCCTCCACCGCAAAATACTTCTGGTGATCGCGCATCACCGTCACCAGCACCTCTTCCGGCAGCTGCAAGATACTCCGGTTCGAAACTCCCCAGCACCACCGTCGGCCACTCCGTCAGATGGGTCACTGTATCCACCAGCGCCTCGTCCTCGCGCCATCGCAGCCCCGCGCCGGCCGCCCGCGTCGCCTTGTCCAGCGCCTTGCGGACCATCAGCCGCCGCGCCTCCACATCCGCAACCACATGCGCATTCAGCAGCGTCTGCTCGTACTCATCGGGAAAGCCGATGGGAATCGCCTCATCCCCCGCCAGCACGCGATGTCCGCGCGTCACCTTCCCCGCCGTCTTCCCGCCGAACTCGACCGGAACCACCACCTCGCCCAGCAGGCACACCATCCAGCGCACAGGCCGCACAAACCGCTCCGGCCTGCCCCGCGCCGCCAGGTCATGTTCTTCGCCCAGTAGATCCCCGCCAGCTCCTTCGGCAGCTCCTCCGCAATCACCTCCGCCGCCGCGCGTCCCGCCTTCACCGAGGTCGCCGCCAGGTACTCGCCCTTCGCCGTCGTCACCGTCTTCAGCGCGGCCACATCCACGCCCGCCTTCTTCGCAAACGCCACAGCCGCCGCCGTCGGCTTCCCATCCTTGTACGCAATCTTCACCGCCGGCCCAACCAGCTCCTCGGCCACGTCCTGCTGCCGCGCCGCCACATCCGCAACCCACACCGCCAGCCGCCGCGGCGTCGAGAAGCTCTTGCGACCGCAACACCGACTCGACACCAGACGCTCCCGCTCCAGCATCGCCACCACGCGCCGCTGCAACTCCGCCTGCGCCCCCGCGATCATCCGCGCCGGAACCTCTTCCAACCCAATCTCAAACAGAAACTCCGCCATCACTCCAACCTGTCTTTCGCTAAGTCTGCTGACTCGCTAACTCGCTGACTCGCTGCCCCTGCTCCACATACGCCTTGGCCACGCCAATCACCAGCGTGCGAATCCTCGCCATCACGCCCACGCGCTCCGTCACGCTGATCGCTCCCGCGCGCATCCAGCAGATTGAAGACATGCGAGCACTTCAGCGCCAGCTCATACGCCCCCAGCACCGGGAACCGCTTCAGTCGCAGCGTGTACTCCTCCGCCGGCTCGCCAGCTCGCTGACTCGCTGACTCGCTGAACTTCTCCAGCAGCGCCAGGCACTCCGCCTCATACAGCCCCAGATGCTCCCACAGCTTCGCCACATCCGCGTAGTCGAAGCTGTACGCCGAAAACTGCTCCTCCTCGGCCAGCCGAATCTCGCCATACGTCACGCGCTTGCCGGTGTCCGGCTCCACCGCCCACACAATGTCGTAGATCGAATCCAATCCTGCAAAAACTGCGCAATCCGCTCCATCCCATACGTAATCTCGCCGCAGATCGGGTCCAGGTCCATCCCGCCGCACTGCTGGAAGTAGGTGAACTGGGTAATCTCCAGCCCATCCAGCATCACCTGCCAGCCCACGCCCCACGCGCCGCCCACCGGCCACTCCCAGTTGTCCTCTTCGAACTTGATGTCGTGCTCGCGCCAGGTCGATCCCCATCGCCTCCAGCGATTCCAGATACATCTCCTGGATATGCTCCGGCGGCGGCTTCAGAATCACCTGCAACTGCGTATGCCGGAACAGCCGGTTCGGGTTCTCGCCATACCGCCCGTCCGCCGGCCGGCGCGACGGCTGCGCATACGCAATCCGCACCGGCTTCGGCCCCAGCACGCGCAGAAACGTGTCCGGCGACATCGTCCCCGCGCCCACCTCCACGTCGTACGGCTGCTGCAACACGCATCCCCGCTCCGCCCAGAACCTCTCCAGCCGAAACAACAGCTCCTGAAACGTCAGCGCCTTCTTCTTCTCTTCCGCAATCGCCCGC
>CAWERM010000012.1:0-8087 GCA_963810995.1 uncultured Acidobacteriaceae bacterium
CTCGTCGTCCCTCCAGGCACGGTCTTCGCCATGGGCGACAACCGCACCAAGTCGCTCGACAGCCGCTTCTGGGGATTCGTCCCGCGCGAAAACATCGTCGGTCGCCCTATGTTTGCCTATTGGTCGTTCCTACCCCTGCCGACCAGATGTACAAGACTTCGCTCTCCCAGCGCCTCGCCTTCATGGGCCGCATCGTCACCCACTTCTTCTCCAATACCCGTTGGAATCGCACCTTCCATATCATTAGGTAGTGCGTAGGCACGTTTTTGCTGCTGCTATAAGATGTTCGGGATTCGCGAAACTGCGGCAATACCTGGTGGGCTAGTTATTACCTGCAAGATCGCGGAATGCGCGGTAGATGAACGATCCCAGATACCAGCCATCGATGTACTTATAGGGCGTTTCACCGGTGGTGTAATGACCGCAGGGCAGAACCTTGGAGACGAAGTCGATGTTATGCTGCCGAAATTGACTGAGAACCTCACGCGAGAGATGCAAGGGAAAGGTAAGGTCGTAGGTGGCGTGGACGACGAGGACACGCTTGGGAGTAGCGGCGAATCGCTGCATATAGGCCATGGGGCTGATGCCGAGAAACATATCGCGGAGCTGATCTTGCGTGAGGCCTGCATCTTCCAGGGCGGCACGTACGTGTCGTGTGCTTTGACCCTCCCAGACGACATCGCCAAACCAGGTGGACGCATGGTTGAAGGCACAGACTCGCAAGCGTGGATCGTGAGCGGCGGCGATGAAGGCGTAGCAGGACCCCAGGCTTGTTCCGAGAACGCCGAACTGGGTATAGCCCTGGGTCTCCAGCCAATCCAGGCAACTGCGTAAATCCACCACTGCCTGCCGGCAAGCGGCGATGGTACGGCCAATGTTGGCGCTGACAGCGTAATCGGAGCGCTCCAACTCTGCCGGGCGGCGAATATCGTGATAGGGCTGGGAGAGGCGTAAGGCCGAGATTCCAAACCGGTTGAAGAGTGTACAGAGGACGTTGTGACTGATCGCGTCTGAGTTCCATTGGGGCAAGACGATAATGGCTTGCATCGGCTTTCGGCGGGGTCCCGATTGATATTTGCGGACCGGCGCAGGGTACCATCTTGCGTTCATCTGGTCATTTTCAGGATAGGGAGTTCGAATGGCGGAGGTGAATCGGAGAAACTGCGCCTCTCCGATCTCGCCGGCGGCAGCTTGACGCTTCATCTCCTCTTCCTGAGCCAGGGTCTCGGGCCTCACATTGGTGGGAAACAACTGCGGGTGCCTACTCTCGAGGCGGAAGTCCCGCGGCACCTCATATCCAAAGAAATCATCCGAGATGCGTACAATATCCTGGTTCAGGGCGACCATGCGGTCGAGATTCGTAGAAGTGGAACTCGCCTGAGATTCACTTGAGATTTGTTCCACCGGACGGTGGTATGTGGAGGCATCTAACTGAAGGGAATGGGTGTTGCTGAAATCCTCCAGCCAATCAAATCCCCATTCGAGCGGTCTAACGATTCGGTTTGTATCGCGCGTCGTGAGCTTTGTCTCCCACGCGGTCATCCACTTTCCATAAAGACCCGAATGCATCTGACCAGTTTATCAATCACTTGCCCGAGATGAGAAGCGCAGCCTCGCTATCGCCTGCATAATACGGAAGCGGCTCAAGGTTCGGAGGGAACAAAACACACACACGGCCTAAGATGTAGTCCGCAGGCGTTTCGTGTGATCCGAGCGTAAGAAGCTGGACAGGATAATTATAGAGAGCGGACGGAGGATGCGCCTCCCATCGTTGAATTCGATCTTGAATTTATAGGGTGAGGTTATCCTGTTGCCAAGCCATATAATTTTGCAATGACGAAGTTCAGTTATGTATGCAATTTTGATTCTATTGACGGCTAGTTTTTTCGAGTTATTGTAAGAATTCTCATGAACATATTATTTGTAGTTGACATTAAAATTGTCTAAAGCTATAACTCATAGACTTTCTATTCTTGTATCGGGAAGGGCCTAGGAGACGCGGCTATCTATGCGTGACCTGGCGTCACTGGATACGAATGGAACAGGAATGCAAGGGTGGAAGAGGAAGTATTTCCTAGGTAGCTAAGAAGGCGGACAGAACGACGACAAACAGGTGTCGACACGATTCCGATGGGGCCGAAAGAGCTTCACGGCGGGAATATCGACGCTTCATAGCAACTTGAGTGAGCCCCTCCGACCGCTGAAAAATACTGAGGCTCGCCGGGGGATGACAGTGCCTTGGAGAATACAAAATGAAGTACTTGCGCTTGGAACTGAAGGTTTGCGAAGGATGTGGAGCACTTTGGCTCCGAAGGGGAATCGAGGATGGTGTGTATTGTTCAGCATGTTCTTGCCATCTGTCGATATTTCCTGAATCGAGAGGAAGGCACCCTGGAGGAAGACCACATCGTCTTACTCGTGGTTCTTCATGTTTTGCCAGTCATAATCGGACAGGAGGTGGGCGATGAGTGCCGCTGCAGTCCTACTTCCTTTTGTCTGGGGCACAGGGTATGAGCATGTTGGTCTGCCCAGTCTGGAGCATATTCCCAGAAAGCCTGTTGAACCCCAGATGGCGTTTTACCGGAAGTATACGGAAGCGATGCTGCGACGGTATATGCGTATGTCCATGGAGGCAGGTAAGGTACCGTCGTTACTGGGCCAAGAGATGTTTCATGGTCATGTAACCAGCTATCGGGTTGAGAGCTTCGAGGATGTTGTGATCTTCCTACATGACGTTGGGAAGTGCCTAGAAAGGCTGGACGCGGAACAGCAAAATCTGATTTCGCGGATCGCCCTTCAGCAGTACACGCTAAGCGAGACGGCGGAACTGATGGGCCTGAAACCGAGAACTGTGGTGCGCCGGTATGGCCAAGCAGTCGATAGCCTGACCAGAGTCTTTCTGGGCGTGAAAATGCTAGAGCCCTTGAAATGTTGTCAAGGGGGTGGATCGGGATATTTTGACGTAAACAACTGAGTTCATGGCTAATAAAAGTTGAAAATAGTTGGCATAGTAGTTTTGGTTAACCTGCTATTCTGTATATGTGAGTTAAAGGAAACGGGAGGGCGCCGCGAGGTTGCCAATCCCGTTTCCTTTTTAGTGTGCTGCCAAGGCGAGTGAAGGGTGGGATTGGCTGGTCTCAAATAAGCCGGCAAGATTGAGGCACGAAAGACCTATGTACAGGGATAGGGGCTTCGCTCATCGTCAGTTTGAGAACTTGGGAAAGCTCGTTGGCAAAGTGAGAAGCAACAGCTAACTGCGGCCAACATGAACTTGCAGACAAGGCGACGACGAAGGCAATCGAGGAGGCGGGATGGAGTATGCAGCGGAATTTCATCGGCGGTGTAACAGCGGAGCGAGGACCCAGGCAGCGGGGAGCTATGTCCGGCCGCGAAATCGGGGTGAGTTGGCGATGCATGCCATGGCGGTGGAGTTTCCCCAAGTGCATGGGCATCCAAACCGGCTTCCGTTTGAAGGGGTTTTGACGCTAGTGGACGTAGCAAGCGACAAAGCTCCAAGCGGGGCAAGGGGTCATCGTGTGGTGCTGACAAGGGCCGCTGCCGAGGCTGCTCTGCCGAGCCTGCTGGGTATGGCGGTCGACTACAAGTCGGGGTGGGATGGACATGATGCGCGCCAGAAGTGCGGCATCATCACGTCAGCCGAGCTAGAAGGCGGGCACTTGACTGTGGCCGGCTTTCTATTCTGTAGGGATTATCCCGAAATCGAAAAGCGACTGGGGATTGAAGGCGCGATGGGAATGAGCTACGAACTCGCGGAGGCGCATGTGGCGGACCTGCATGCGCAGGTGTGGACGTTGACGCGGGCAACTTTTACCGGCGCAGCGATCTTGCTTCGGGAGAAAGCGGCGTACCGGGGTACGAGTTTTCGACTGGGACGCGTTCCGCTGCGGGAGCAGCCCGCAGCATCCCATCCGGCAGGTCCGCGATATTAGCAACGGATGTAACAGGAGAAGCCAATCTAATTGGCAATCGAAAGGAAAATGTGACGTTTACAGGTGTGTTGGAAGCCATTGGAAAAGAATTCGAGAAAGGGTTGGCGTGGGCAGTCAACTATGCGGTTCCGGTAGAGAAGCTAGTGGGTTTGCTGTTCCCAGTAGCGGCTCCAGAGCTAACTGTATTAGCGGATGCCACCGGGCTGATTCAAAATGCGGTGATCGAAGTTGAGCAAAAGTATGCTGTCGCAGGCGTCCAGAGCGGCACGGGAACACAAAAGCTTGCAACCGTGATGACTTTGGTTGGGCCAGTTGTCACATCGTTGCTTGCGAAAGCAGGCACCAATGGGGCAAGCACATCGTACGTTCAGAGTCTGGTCTCCGCTGTGGTGGCCATCCTCAATGTACAGGCGATGCCTTCGACAGCCGCAACATCCGGAGCTGCGGCCTAATAGAGTTCCTTGAACTCAGGTATGGGTTAGTGAGAACAAAAGGGAGAGAACATGGAGATGGAGATGAAAGACGAGTTGGGGTTGACGGTGGATCGGCTGGCAGCTGCCGCTAACTTGCTGGAGCAGGCGGTGGAGCGGCTTGCGCAGAGGCAGAGCGTGTTTGCCGAAGACGCCGAGGCGAGTATCAGTCGTATTATCGCGACGGTTGAATCTCGCCGCGAGGTGGAACTCGAGGAGAAGTTGGCTGCAGCAGAGTTGAAGATTGCGGAGTTGCAGGCACGAGGCGTCACCGGATCTCCTATAGCAGGCCGCAAGACATTGCCCGCGGCGATGACGAGTCTTCTGGCAAAACAGGGTGTAACGGTGGGCTCGCTAGAAGCTGGAACGCTGGATGCCGCATTGGTGAGCCTGAGCGTGGAGCAGAGGATCGCCGTGAAGTCGCAACTGATGCGCGCCGGATTGCTGGGCTAGCGGGCGGGCGAATCGATAGCTTCGATCTATAAAGCTGGGGAAACGGATCGACCGTACTTCAGTTCAAGACCGATCGCGACATAACGAAAGTAGTGAAGACGCGGCTGAGGCTGCGTCTTTTGATTTTAAAGGGGATGAGGATGAACGCGAAGTTTACTCAGATTCACGCGGCAGCGGATTACATCGGACCAGGAGCAATTGAAGTTCCTTTGTACCAGACAGAAATACTGGACATTGTGCAACGGCGCGGCATTTTTGGACGGAGGATCAAGCAGGTCCCAGCAACCGGCCATCCTTCCCGTTACTTTGAGGAGACAGCGATTCCGTCTCCCTCCGCCTCTGCGGGCTTTGTCAATCCGCGCAATATTGTCGCGCCAATCGTTAGCCCGACACGGATTGAGAACAGCGTACCGTTGAAGGCTCTGGTGGCTCAGATCAACTACAACCTGTTCGACATGGAGTTGGGCCAGCAGCAGACCCAGTTTGCGTATCTTCAGGCGAAGGACCTCGCCGATACAGTGGATGGCGTTCTTCGGACGCACGACGTTGCACTATGGAACGGCACAGATACGAGCATGAGCTCGCCAACGACCGCGGAGTATTTTGGCGCAACGGCCCAGATCGTGGGCGGCGGCAATACGGTGTCGATTGGCACCACGCAGAGCATTGTGGACGGATTGAAATCGACGATCGCTCAGATGGTTTCGAACAGTTCCTTCGGAGTTCGTCCGACGGCCATCTATGCCAACCCAGTGCTTCTCGACTTGATCGATCGCGAGATGAAGACCGAGTTCAATGTGGTGCTGCAGACTAAGGACATCGGGGCCGGCTTCACAGTGAAGACGTTGTCAACACAGGCAGGCGAACTTCCGCTGATACCTGAGTGGACGTTGAGCTATACCGGGACACCAGGTAGTGGTTCGGCGGTGCTGCCCGCGTACATCGTGACCGAGGACCTGATCGAGTATCACTGGCTGAGCGACCCGAATCCGCGAATATTCCAGCTTGGAGTTCCGGGTTCGCTGGCCTCGCAGTATGTGGTGGTGAAGTTCGGGGCCGTGGTGGTAAAGGGTGCGAGTTATGCACACTACCAGGTGCTGGTCGACCGCTAGGGGGCATCTGTTTGCGGCTGGCCGATGGGGTTGCCGGCTGGCCGCAATAACGCGCGACCTGGTGGTACGCGCCCGTACATAGCTGTTCGCATCGCTGAGTTTACGCGTGCGAGCAGTGTTGGTCAGGGGCTGACCAGTGCCAAGGGCTGCGTCTGCGATCCATGGTCGCGCATTTGAGAGTGGGGCCGGTTGTGGTGGCCGGTCCCCTCTTTTTTCAGAGTTTGGGGGCGAAGTGCGATGGGATACTTGGATCCAACGGAGTATGTCGAGTATGGATTGACAACGGAGATGACCGACGACTGGGTGACGATGGCGTCTGCCTTGATGGAGGCGCACTGCCGCAGGCCGAGTCTGCTGGTGACTCAATATGTGGAGCGAATGCGGTTAACGGCGGACTCACAGACGGTGAGGCTGAGCTATCTTCCACTAACTCCGCTGGGCACGGCGATATCCCCGCTAGTCGGGGCGCAGGTTCGGTATGGCAGGCCGCGCCGCGGCGAGATGCAGGACCCCATGCTGGCGCAGGTGACGTGGGCATTCAGCATACCTGGTAGTTGGAGTGCGCTCAACTTGACCAGCGTGGATTTGAATCTTGCCACGGGTGACTTGACCTTTCCCATGAACCTTCTCGGCCTTAACTACAACGAGGTCGAGGTCACCTACACCGCTGGATTTGCTGTGGTGCCGCCAGCACTGAAGGTGGCATGCGCACAGATCGTGAAGAACGCTCAGGCGACCCCTGCGATGAATGTGAAGGGCAGCAAGATGGACATCTTGCAGATGCAGTACTTCGCTGGGTCGCTGATCGACGCGAATGTGCAGATGATGTTGGCGCCCTATGTGGCGCAGAGGATTGGGTGATTCGATGAGCGATCTGGTGAGCGCAACGGGCGCATCAGCGAGGGCGGCGGATGTGTTACTGCGTGCGATGGGCGGACGCTCGGTGATGTTGCGGATGCCAGCGCCAGCAATTCCCTCGGATGTCACCGAGCAGTTGGGGATTGCGACGCCGGCGTTTCGGGATATTCCGCTGGGGCCGATTGTTTATCGCAAAGCACGAGCAACTGTAACTGCAGGCAAGGCGGCGAAGTGGGAGATGCTGGTGTCGGCAACGGTGGTGGAGAGCCTGGTGGGATCGCTGACGTATGACTCGGCGAGTGTACTGTTTGCGGCAGCTTACGGTGTTCTATCCGACGACGAGTTGTTCGAAATTGAGTCTGCTACTCAAGAGCAGGTCTTTGGACAGCCTTATGTCTACCGGCTTGTGCTGCGTGCTCCGTTGTCGCAGATGATCTAGCAGAGACACGAGATTGTCGATCTTGCGAGTGGGCGGGTTCGATCTGGGATGAGAGCGAGGACGAGATGCAAAACGCGAAAGATACGTTTTACCTGACGCTACAGAGCCGGCTGGCGGCGTTGAATGCAGCACGGACGATTGTGGTGCGCGGCGTGGTGCGCCCGGGGACGCTGGTGGAAGAGAACGAGCTGCCATCGGCAGGGGTTTCCGTGGATGCATTCCGCTTGCAGTGGACAGGGCTCCAGGTGATTGGCGCGGGACCACTGACCATGGTGGCGATGGAGTGTTCCATTCAGTACGCCACGGATGGGACACCGGGCAACGGTGGCATGGATCGTGGGCGTTTGCTGGCGGCCATGGATGCTGAGTTGGCGTCGGCGCTGGGGGCAAAACCACACACAGTAACAAAGATGAACTGTTCAATGGCTGGAGATGGCGTAGCTCCCACCGCGATGGGAACGAATGTGTTCTGGGCAGATCCAGTGTTCAGTGCTGCTATAGCAGTTGGCGAGCGTTTGAACGGACTTCAACGGTGATGGTCTTTGCCTACCAGGAGGCGGGTGAACTGTGAGTACAACGACGACAGGAGCAGGAGTTGTGGCGTCCGTGGCTCCGGTGACAGACGGGTGCGCGCATACTTCGCGCCGGTGAAAAGATCGGCCGGAATACCAACCCTGTTCGACGCAGCGCAGTTTGGACGATTTGACTTGAATGCACCTCCGGCACCCTGGGTAGCCAGGATGGGTATCGCGGTTTGAGAGAAAGTCGGGGACAAAGGTTAATGCTCTGCGGGCTGGCGCTCCGG
>CAWERM010000013.1:0-15602 GCA_963810995.1 uncultured Acidobacteriaceae bacterium
TACATTGGCCCGTTCGGACGACCAGAGACGCGTGGCGACGGCGGCAGAGGCGATTGCGCGCGGTGCGTCCATGCTGGTGGTGGGGCGTCCCATCACCCAGGCGGCAGACCCTGCACGGGCCGCGTCGGGGATTCTGGCGGAGATTGCCGCCTCCCAGCAGGGATAGTGACCCGTACCCGTTCGTGGGATTGGGTTTGCACAAACAGCCGATATAGTGGGGGAGTGATAAACCCAATCGTTGAGGCCGCAGCTTCATCCCAGGGGAACAACGAGAGTCTGCCTATCCAGCAGGAGGCGCCGACGGATAGTTCAACGTTGAAGACCAGGAACGTAAGGGTCGACCAGGTCGCTCAGACCATGGTGCTGGCGGTACTGTACGCTGTCCCGGTGCTGATGTGCATTCATGCCGCAATGGTCAACGATCCGGACATCTGGTGGCACCTGCGCACGGGCGAATGGATGCTGGCGCACCATTCCGTGCCGCGTGTCGATCCCTACTCCAGCGCGCTGGCAGGGAGCAGGTGGCTGGCCTATAGCTGGGTCTTCGAGCTGGTGGCGGTCAAGCTCTTTCAGTGGCTGGGACTGGCGGGCATCGTGACCTATACCAGCGCGATGATCCTGGTAATCACGGTGGCGCTGTTTCATCTGCTTCGGCGGCTACAGATGGACTTTTCCCAGGTTATTCTGCTGACCTTCTGCGCCTGTTTCAGCATGGCTCGTCTATATTCGCCGCGGCCCTGGCTGTTCACCGTTCTGTTCTTCATTCTGGAGATGGACATCCTGATGCAGGCGCGCAAGACGGGGCGTGTGCGTGAGCTGCTATGGCTGCCGCTGATCTTTACCCTGTGGGCGAACGTGCATATTCAGTTTATCGATGGCTTGCTTGTACTGGGGCTGGCATGGGCGGAGGCGTTGGCGGCACGCTGGGGTATTACCAGTGCAAACACCCTCGCGAGGCCAAAATGGATGGGTCTGGCGTTGGTGGGCAGTCTGCTGGCGACGCTGCTGAACCCGTTCGGCTGGCGCATCTACCAGGCGGCATACGAACTGGCGACTCAGGCAGGCGCGCTGAACAAAATATCGGAGCTACAGGCGCTTCCCTTCCGTACTATGGCGGACTTTGTGATCCTGTTGCTTGCTCTGGGAAGCGTGGCCGCGCTGGCGTGGCAACGTCGGCTTCTGCTGTTTGAGACTGCGTTGCTGGGACTTGCCGCGGTGCTGACCTTCCGCTCGCAGCGCGATGTATGGGTGATGGCGGTGGTTGGAGTTGTGATTCTGGCGTCCACGATCGCCGGCCGCGAGACGGCTGCGTTCCGTCTGCCGAAGCTGGGTACGGCGATTGCTTTGCTGGCAGCAGGGCTTACGATGCCGGCCGGGTTTCGGATCATGCAGGTGAATAACGCTCGGCTTGCGACGGACCTTGCCAAAAGCCTTCCCGTAAACGCCGTGGAGGCAGTTCGTGCCAAGGGCTATGCCGGGCCGCTGTACAACGATTACAACTGGGGCGGATACCTGATCTGGGCACTGCGTATGCCGGTGAGCATCGACGGGCGCGCCGCCTTCTACGGAGACCAGCGACTGGACCGCTCAATGGCGACCTGGAACGCCGAGCCGGACTGGGAGAGCGATGCGCAGTTGACATCGGCGGGGCTGGTGATTGGCCCAGCTAAGTCTGCGCTGACCCAGATACTTCGCATGGATCCGCGCTTCCAGCTTGTGTACGAGGATAAAGTTGCGGCGGTGTTTGTGGCTCGGCGATAAGCTATAGCTTCTCGAAGAACTCGCAGACCGAGCACGAGATGTAGCACGCCGCCGGGAATGCCGCGCTCACGGTCCTTAACGCGCTTCACGATTCGTGTAGGTTTGGAGCACTTGGGACAGTCGGTGCTCTTGCTGGTGTCCATTGCTTTCTTGCGGTCGCCGGTCTTGGCAATCTTCGCCATTGGGTTCACATCTCCTGGTTGCCGAATCTGTTGGTGCGCGCCTGCATAGTTGGTCTCATGATGACTTCTCGTTGATGGATCGAAGGAGAAGAGACGCGGCGAGAATCCTACGTTAGTTTACATGATCTGAGGGCCGCAGTGCGCGTTGCGTAACCGTCGTCACATTCTGCATTGTTTGGGGCTGTGTAGAATGCAGGTGGAGATCAAAACTGCAAATTACGATCCATACAGGAGAAGATCGCACATGAAGCTGACCCCCGGAAAACTCGCAGGACTCAAGGCCGTCTCTAACGATCGCGGCGTGATTGCGGCAGCCGCCATGGACCAGCGCGGATCGCTACAGAAGTCGTTGGCCAAGGAGCGCGGCTCGGCCGCCACCGGTAAGGACCTGGAAGACTTCAAGACACTGGTGACCGATGTGCTGTGCAAGCACGCCTCGGCCATCCTGCTCGACCCGGAGTATGGGCTGCCCGCCAGCAAGCATCGCCACGGCAAAGGCCTGTTGCTGGCTTACGAGAAGACGGGCTACGATGCGCAGACCCCGGGCCGCCTGCCCGACCTGCTGGATGTGTGGTCGGTACGCAGGCTGAAGGAAGCGGGCGCGGACTGTATCAAGATCCTGCTGTACTACACGCCGTTCGAAAAGTCTTCGGTCAACGACCTGAAGCAGGCGTGGATCGAGCGCATCGGCGACGAGTGCATGGCTCACGATATTCCCTTCTTCCTGGAGTTTGTGGGCTACGACGCCGAGGGCGGCGATGAGAAATCACTGGCCTATGCCAAAAAGAAGCCGTTGATCGTCTCCGGCGCAATGGCGGAGTTCGGCAAAGCGCGCTACAACGTGGATGTGCTTAAGGTCGAGGTTCCCATTGTGATGGAGTTTGTGGCCGGCACCAAGGCCTTCAAGGGCGAGGCGGCATACACGCGCGCCGAGGCGCTGCAACACTTCCGCGACGCCGAGTCGACGACCCACAAGCCGTTTATCTATCTCTCGGCGGGCGTATCGAACCCGGTCTTCATCGAGACGCTGGAGCTGGCGGGCGAATCGGGGACGAAGTTCAATGGCGTGCTCTGCGGACGCGCGACCTGGAAGGATGGCATCGCCATCTTCGCCAAGCAGGGCGAGAGCGCCTTCCGTGAATGGCTGGAGACAACCGGCACGGAGAACATCAAGAACGTCAACCTGGCCCTGGAAGCAGCCAGCCCATGGTCGCTGAAGTTCGGCGCCAACAGCATGGCGGAGCTGGGATAGAGACGCAAACATCGAGGTGAACGGGGCGGGTCGCGGAGATAATCCGTGGCCCGTTCTGCGTATGGAGCGAATCCAACCTCAAACGCATAAGCGGAATTGAACTACCGCCCAACGGTGTGGGCGGCGTCAGCGGGGAGTGGCTTGTCGGCCATGGAGAGCAGAAGACTAACCTGCCAGAGCTGGGTCTCGGAGAGTGACTTGCCATAGGCGGGCATTCCGGAGAGGCGAATGCCGTTCTTGACCTTCCAGTAGGTTTCGCCCACCGGGTCGTCGCTGACCCCGACCGCTCCGTTAGTGTGCTTGATCCATAGCTGTGGGGCGGTCGGAAAGAGCGATCGGCCCACGGCGGAGGGTTCGTCGGCAGTGCCGTGGCAGAACTCGCACTTGTCTTCGTACAGGCTTGCGCCGGCATTCAGGTTCTCATCCGTAGCAGGAATGGGCGAGGCTGTGGGCATCTCGCGGCGGATGCGGGCCTCCAGTGGGATGCTGACGATCTGGCCTTCCAAAGGAAACGGCTTGTCAGTGGTCGCAACTGGAGGATGGCCGAAGGCAAGATAGAGGACAACCACCAGCGGTAGCAACAAAAGTCCTGTCAGAAAACTGAGGAGAGCAAACTTGGAAGGCCTCATAGGTAGTTGAATTATAGAAGACAGTGTAATAAGAGTTCTGCTCAAACGAAGATTGTGACATAGGTCACAGGTCATTCTGAAACAGGGACGCTGGGCAGGATTTACTGATAGAGTTAACTCATGCGCGGATTGGCTCCAATCAAGATTATTGCGGCTGCTGTGTTGATCCTGGCTACGGTGGGTTGGCTGGCCTATACCGGCGTGCGCGACACCAAGAGCTACTACTGCACCATCAGTGAGCTGAACGCGATGGGCAAGAAGGCTTACACGCGCAACCTGCGGGTGGCAGGCAACGTGCAGCCGGGAAGCATTCAGCGGTCGGGTACCAATGCACGCTTCGTTCTGCTGGAAGAGGGGCACACCTTGCAGGTGAACTATCAGGGATCGGAGCCGCCGCCCGACACCTTCAAGGACGATGCGCAGGCGCTGGCGGTGGGGACCTATGGCCGCGACGGTGTGTTCCACGCGACGCAATTGCAGGCCAAGTGCGCGTCGAAGTATGCTCCGGCAAAGCCTGGCGAGGCGCCGGCGGGCAACACTGCAATGCTGACTACAGCGAAGTGAGATGGTGAACAGAGTAGCCGCTAGGATAAAGAGCCGCTCAATGCGGGTCTATTTGCTGCCTGTCAGCCTTTTTAGATACATGTAGTCGAACTGGACTCCGGTATAGAACGCCTCCACACGGATGCGTTCGTCCTTTCCGTGGGCGCGGTCGTCGTCTTCGTCGATTCCCATGCCGCTGAATCCATAGGTAGGGATTCCTGCCTGCATGGTGAGCGTGCTGTCGGAGGCCCCAGTCTCCATATCGGTGATAATAGGTAGTCCTGGCCACATCTTCCCCGCCACGTCCTGTAGTGCTGCGAAGACCTCCTTGTTGAGTGGCGGCGGAGTGATTGACATCTCGTTCTCGTCCTTGTCGGAGAGTGCGCCTGTGTTATCGACCAATCTCACATCGACCTTGGGGTCAGCTATCACTGTCTTCAAGATGGAACGAATTTCGGCTGGAGTGTGTCCAGGCAGAATGCGGCAGTTCACATTGGCCTGCGCCTGCTGCGGGAGTGCGTTGGGTGCATGGCCCGCCTGCATCATGGTGGCGACGCAGGTGGTCCGCATGGTGGCGTTATAGAGAGGATCGATTGCAAGCCTTGCCTCGGCGTCTATGCTTGGGGCGGGTCGCGTAATTGCTGCCATGTCCTCGGACTGCCGTCCGTGGAGCACCTTTGACATCGCAAGGAAGTAAGCGCGGGTCACATCGTTCAGCTCGAACGGGAAGGTGTATTGTTCGATCTTCCCCAGCGCGCCCGCCACGTGGTAGATTGCGTTGTCCCTGGTGGGATGAGAGCTGTGCCCTCCTGGATTGGTTGCAATCAACTGGAAGTCGGCGTAGTACTTCTCGGTCGCTTCAACATTGATGCAGATTGGTTTGGCCTTTTGCGTGGACAGGCCTCCTGCGTCTGCATTGAGCGCGAACTCGGCGCCAATCAACTCGCGATGGCTCTTCAACAGCCATTCGACGCCGTTGCCTTCGCCCCCTTCCTCCCCGGCGGTCAGGGCGAGGACGATATCGCGATCCGGCACATAGCCTTCACGCTTGAGGCGGATGAAGTTGACGATGGAGGCG
Source organism: uncultured Acidobacteriaceae bacterium (assembly GCA_963810995.1). GTDB lineage: Bacteria > Acidobacteriota > Terriglobia > Terriglobales > Acidobacteriaceae > Edaphobacter. The sequence goes on from CAWERM010000013.1 coordinate 5,446, forward strand.
GCGTCCGACTCCTTGATGTCCTGCGTGCCACGTCCGTAAAAATAGCCGTCTTTCTCTACAAGCTGAAAGGGATCGGTGGTCCAATCTTCACGATTGGCCTCTACCACATCCAGATGGCAGATGATCAGCATCGGTTTCTTCGTACTGCCCGGAGCTCCTCGATAGCGCGCAATCAAGTTGCCATGGCGAGCATCGGGGCCCATCACGACGACATCTTTCGCGTCAAAGCCTGCATCCAGCAGACGCTTGCGCATTGCTTCCGCAGCGACCGTTGTACTGCCCACGGAGTGGGAGGTGTTGGTCTCGATCAACTGCTGAAATATCTCTCGGGCGAGCGCGCGGTCGGGAGCGTCCAGCGCGATCTGTTGCGCAGAGGCGGCCAGGTCTGGCGCTGCTACAACGGCTGAAATGACGGCCATGGCGAAGAGATTGCGCAGAAAGGACATCAGGTCGCTCCGTATGGAAGGTGATGGTTCTATACTCGCATAAGCCGGAATGCAGACTGTGGAGAGACAACCCGCGAAGCCCCTCAATGCCGCTGTGGCCGCATCGCTTTCTGAGGTCTCCAAGCTGTATGGCAGCTTTGCCGCGCTGCGCAAGGTGACGGTGGAGTTTGCGGTGGGCAGCTCGACGGTAGTTTTGGGGGACAATGGGGCGGGAAAATCGACGCTGCTGCGGATGATTGCGGGGTTGATCGCGCCTACGCGTGGCATGGTGCATGTCTTTGGCGAGGAGCCGCGCTGGCAACGCCGCCGCATCGCGTACATGAGCCATGAGGCAATGCTCTACGACGAGATGTCCGCGATGGAGAACCTGCGCTACTTCGCCCGTCTGCAAGGCGGTGCGGGCAAGGGAGCGAGATCGCCGGAGCAGTCGCTGCGCGAAGTGGGGCTGGACCCGGCGCTGACACGGCCGGTGGGCCAGTACTCGCAGGGAATGCGGCAACGGGCCTCGCTGGCGCGTGTGCTACAGACAGACCCTGAGCTACTGCTGCTGGATGAACCCTTTTCCAACCTGGATGTGAACTCGGCGAATCACATGGTGGAGCTGCTGATGGAGTTTCGTGACTGGCCGGTGGCTGGCGTTGATGCAGAGCAAGACGCGCACGGACGCACCATCATTCTGACCACGCACCAGGCGCATCTGGCCGAGCCGCTGGCCCAAACCACGCTGACCATGCAGGCGGGCGCGATCGTCTCCTGCGTAAGCTCGTCGGGAGTGGCGCAATGAAGACGACCAAGACCAATGCGGCGCGGCTACTCGATTCACTGGGGATTGCGTACGAGCTGCGGGAGTACGAGGTCGATCCCGAGGACCTGAGCGCAATTGCGGTAGCGCGCAAGATCGGGCTGCCCGCTGAGCAGGTCTTCAAGACGCTGCTGACTCGCGCGTCAAGCGGTGAGCATCTGTTCGCGGTGGTTCCCGGCGACTGCGAGCTGGACCTGAAGAAGCTGGCGTCTGCGGCCGAGGTGAAGAAGGTTGAGCTGGCATCGCTAAAGGAGGTCGAGCCGCTGACCGGTTACGTGCGAGGAGGTGTGACGGTGATGGCCGCGCGCGCCAGCTTCCCTGCTTTTGTGGACGAGACGATCGAGTTGCATGAAGTGGTATCGTTCTCCGCGGGACTGCGCGGAGTGCAGTTGTTGATGGCACCAGCAGACTACTTGCGCGCGACCGATGGGAAGCTGGCCGACCTCACCAAGATTTTGCATAGCCAGACCAGTTCCGAGGCAGGCGCATGAAGACTCCAGGCGGCGCAAAGTACGATGCAGGCAACGACCTGCGAGCTCTGAGGAGTTTCTTCGGCCATGTGTGGTGCCATCTGCAGAAGGACCTGCGGCTGGAGTGGCGCTCGCGCGATTCGGTCGTTGGAATGCTGTTTTTCGCGTTCCTGGTGGTCATTATCTTTTCACTCTCGTTCGATCCCACAGCGGCAACATCGCGGCAGATTGCGGGAGGAATTCTGTGGGTCGCGCTTCTGTTCGCGTCCTTCACGGCGCTCAATCAATCGTGGACCAGGGAGCAGCGCAACCGCGTGCTGGACGCGCAGCGTATGTCGCCCGCGCCGGCTTCGGCGTTGTTCCTGGGCAAGGCGCTGGCCAACCTACTGTTTGTGGTACTGATCGAAGTAGTGCTCGCGCCGTTGTTCATCGTCTTCTACAACCTGCATGCGCTGGGTGACGGATGGATGCTGGCGGTGGTGATGCCGTTGGGGACCTGGGCGCTGGTGTGCAATGGGACTCTTTTTGCCGCGATGGGGCTGCGCACGCGCAACCGCGAGCTGATGCTGCCGCTTATTATGGTCCCGGTATCGCTGCCCGCGCTGCTTGGGATGATGTCGGCGACCACCGCGATCTTGACCGGTGAATCCGATCCTGGGCTGTGGATTCGGCTGCTGGTCGCGTATAACATCATCTTCACGTTGGTGTGCCTGCTGCTCTTCGAAACAGTGCTAAGCGCGGAGTAGAATGAACTGATGGCCGTCTCTAAAGTTGCCAAGTCAACGACAGATAACAGACCGCTTTACATCTCGCTACTCAGTCTAGCCGTGTGTGTGATTGGCATCCCACTCATGCTCTTAGCATGGATAGAACCGCATCTCGAAAACGACCAGAAGAACCAAATATCCCTAGAGGTTGGCAATCAGCTAAAAGGGCCACTAGCGACTATAAACGAGACAAATACGAGCCTCGAAGACCTCAAACCATTCATTCGAGACGTAATCAATCATCAGTTCGAAAACGCCTCAAAACTGTCCCCGCAAGCACTAGAAGAGCACCTACCAGCAATAAAAAATTTGCTTACAGTTGCGCAAGATCAGGGAGTGCGCGTCGAACCGCAAGTTTCGGAAGCTCTCCGTAAAAACTTGTTACATGTTCCGAACAACGCTCTCGGCTACTGGCCGGCAGCCGCGCAGTTAATCTCTTACCGCAACGCTGGCTTCACTATTCCGCAGAATGCGACTATCCCGTGTAATCAAACTGCCGGATCAGTTGTAGTCACTGGAGGCCCCGCTCCCGCCGACATGCTAGGTGAGGCTAGTTATTCAAACTGCACACTGGATCTTGATCAACCGAATTTGTGGTCTGCTAGCAAGTCCTCACCTCATATAGAGTCCCAGGGAGAGATCGTTTCCAGTTGGCATCTTACTTTGCACAACGTGATTGTTCACTACAGGGGTGGGCCATTGGCCCACGTTAGTGAGATCACATTCGATCACTGCATTCTCGATTTCCAGTTCAATGTCCCTCCGTCTGCGCCTGCACAACGCCTGACAGAAACCTTGCTTACTGCTAACGATATCAACAACGTGTCATTTAAAATCCCGGCAGCGCACTCTTAGGAGTAGGGCTTTCGATGCGACATTTCGGTCTTCTTGGTAGACTTGAACGATGGTGAAACGCTCCTGCGTCTTCGGTGTATTTGGCATGGCATGGGTGACGCTGACGCTGGTGGCGATTGCATACGCCACACGGCTGGCGCTGGTGGTGGCCCCCACCGAAGCCACCATGGGCAACGTGCAGCGCATTTTTTACTACCACGTTCCTACATCGATGCTGAGCCTTCTCTTTCCCTATGTGAACTTTGTGGCGTCGCTGTTCTATCTTGGATGGCGCAGGCGCGATCCATTACGCGCGATGACGGCAGACGCAGTGGCCATCTCGGCGGCGGAGGTCACAGTGGTCTACAGCAGCATCTGCCTACTGACCGGGATGCTGTGGGGCCGTGCGGCCTGGGGCATCTGGTGGACGTGGGACGCGCGCCTCACCAGCATGCTGCTGCTGTGGCTGCTGTATGTCAGCTACCTGATGCTGCGCAAGCTATCTTCCACCGGACAGACACAAACCCTGGCCGCGGTGCTCTCGGTCTTTGCGGCCATCGACGTGCCCATCGTATATATGTCCATCCAGTGGTGGCGAACGCAGCATCCGGCGCCCGTATTTGGCGGTGGGGCAGACAGCGGCATCGATCCCTCCATGATGCCTGCGTTCGTTTGGAATGTGGTGGGCTGGGCGATGTGGGGAATCTTTCTTCTGCTCTTCCGCTATGGGCTGGAACGGCGCCGTCAAGAGTCGGAGCAGGCATCGGCGCTTAGAGCCATCGAAGGCACCTTGGAGATAGCGCAATGAAGCTCAGTTGGATGTTCGGCAGCAGCATGGAGGCGCATCATCTGTTGGCCTCGTACCTTATCGTGTGGCTGATTCAGGGCGGATATGCCGCATGGATTGTGTGGCAATGGCGGCGCACCGAGAAGGAATTGCAGCCGGACCTCTCGGTTGCAACCCAATTCGATGAAGACTCCTAACTCAAAAAAAAAACAACGAAGCCAGGAAATTTCGCCCAGCTTCGTTGTCCGAGGGTCGAACCATCGATGCGTAGATTGCTACTTTGTGTAGAATCCCGCCTCATAGAGTTAGACCGTATCCGGCAATATAAAGTTTCACGGCTGGGCTGCTTCATGGATCATGATGCCTGCTTGCCGATGCTATAGACTCGCAGTGATGCAAATCATGCACAAAACCGGGATGGCCGCGCTCGCCTTGTTGCTGCTTACACTGGGATGCCGCAGTCACTTCCCCGACGTACCTGCGGGCTACCGCGAGTTTGCCTATGTCTCGAATGGCGCGTCGAACACGGTTTCGGTGCTCGACCTGGTATATCTGCGTCCGGATCGCACCTTGCTAGTGGGTAGCCAGCCCACCGGCATGGCAGTGAACCCGAAGCGGTATGAGGTGTATGTGGTCAACACCGGCACAACCGCGGGCACGGGCTCGGTCTCGGTGATCGACACAGACCAGAACCGTGTGGCGGCCACCATCCAGGTACACAAGCTGCCTTACTTTATAGACGTGGACACGACAGGAGAGCGCGCCTATGTAGCCAACAGCGGATCCAACACAGTGAGCGTGATCGACCTGGCCCGACGGCGCGAGATCGGCGTGGTGGGTACCGGCGAGCAGCCAGGCCTGGCGCGCATCTCGCCCGATATGCGTTCGCTGGTGGTGACCAACCGGGGCAGCGGTAGCGTCTCCATATTCGCCGTCGAGCCATACGCGCCGCAGGCGCATGGCCTGGGGGCAAACGTCAATCCAGGCGCTTCGAGGATTGAGGCAAATGAAACACTGCCGCACCTGCGCGCGGTATTCACGGGCTGTCCAGGCGCGACCGATGCGGTCATTCTCAACGACTCATCGAAGGCATTTATCGCCTGCTCCGGCGGACACCAGGTGATGGCTGTGTCGCTGGCCGCGGCGCCCGACTCGTGGGCGGCGAAGCAGAACTCCACCCTGCTGACCGACCATATGCTGGCGTTGCTGGACGTGGGCCAGACACCGCTGCAACTGGCGCTGAAGCCGGACCAGGGCGAGATATTCTGCGCGAACTTCGGCTCCGACTCTGTCAGCGAGATCGAGACCGGGACCAACGAGGTGAGCGGAACATACACCATCGGCAGCAAACCCGTGTTTGGCATTGTAAGCGGAGACAGCAGCACGCTGTGGGTATCGAATTTCGGGGCCGATTCTATCAACCTCTGGAGCATCGACGACGGCAAGGTCGCGGGCAGTTTGCGTACCGGCCACGCGCCAGACACGCTGGCTTTCTCCGCCGACGAGCATCTTCTACTGTCTGCCGACGCCCACTCCGGTGAGGTAAGTGTGTTCCGCACCGCACCCACCCCAGGGCTGTTCACCATTCTGCCTGCGGGCGGCTCACCCAACGACATTGTGGTGAAAGCGATGCAAGCCAAGCTATGAGGCAGAAGAATCGCGGATAGCTGGCGTGAGAACGTGGGCTAGAGCTGCCTTGCCAGTACCAGGGTGATGTCGTCGGGCTGCTCGGAGGCTCCGATCCAGGCGTCAAGTGCCAACAGAACCTGATTGGAGATGACCGTGAGCGGCTGGTCGCGGTAGCGTGCGACGATCTCCACCAGTCGCGACTCTCCGAATTCGCCGAAATCGTTCTCCGGTTCGGTGATGCCGTCGGAGTAGGCGACCAGAATATCTCCGGAGTTCATGCGGAAGCGGTCTTCCTCGTAGCGCATGCCGTCCATCAGGCCCACCACCGTGCCTCCGCGGTCCAGCCTGCGAACTACCTTGCCATCGCGGTTGAGCACCAACGGCGGCAGGTGGCCAGCGTTGGAGTACGTCAACTGCGCGGTGTCCGCGTCGTAGTGGGCGAGGAAGAGGGTGGCGTACTTCTCCGGCTGGGTGCTGCGGTACAGATGGCGGTTGAGCAGGGAGAGGATGCGTCCGGGCGATTCGAAGAGCTTGCCGCTGTCTCCGGCCAGGTCTTCGCGGCTGGCAGTGAGAGCCGCAATGGCGCTCTCGCTGTAGATCAAGTCCTCACTGGCCAGACGGTAAGCGCGCACAGCGGAGTGCAGCGTGGCCATCAGCAGAGCGGCGGAGATTCCCTTGCCGCTGATGTCGCCGAGCGCGATGCCGACGCCAGACTCCGCGCCGCGAGAGCCGTCGGGATTGTCGGGGTGACGGAAGATGAGGAAGTCGTAGTAGTCGCCGGAGACGGAACGCGCAGGCCGGCAGATGCCATGCAACTGCAGCATGGGTAGGTCGTGTACCTGGTGAGGGAAGAGGTTGGCCTGCACCTCATGGGCGATGGTGAGCTCGCTCTGCATGCGCTCTTTTTCCTGCTGTTCGACCATCAAGCGCTCCAGCGAGCCGGTCATGCGGTTGAAGGAGCGAGCCAGTTCGCCGAGCTGGTCGCGCTTGCCGGCAGGTGCGGTGGTAATACGGTGCACAAAGTCTCCGCGATCGACGCGCTGGGTGGCGGCGTAGAGTTCTTCGACCGATGCGGTGATGTCGCGGCTGAGCCGCCTGGCAGCCCACAGGGCGAGGGCCTCGATCAGCGCAAAGAGAATGCACAGGCCCACCAGTCCGTAACGGATATAGCTGGTGACGATGCCGCCCAGCGAGCTGCCGAAGAGCTGGCTGTAGAGCACGGACGGTCGGGAGTAAACCCAAAGAGGAACATTATCCGGAAGACCTGTCTCCCAGTTGCGAATCTCCATGGTGGAGAGAAACGGAACCTCGAAGTCGCAGAAGTTGACGGCCTTGGGCTCCTCGCCGCCAAATACGAAGGACTGTTGCAGATCGTTGTCCAGGGAGCGGGGGCCGTTGTTTGACGCGCCGGAGTGTGGAGGCAAGGTGGAGGAGACGGGATTTGCCTGCGGGCCGCCAGTCATCAAGCCATACAGACCCACTCGCCCCAGCTTCTCGGCCACTACGTCCATCAGAGCGCTGTCTACCGGAAGACTTGTGATGACGGTGAGCAGGCCGACACCCTCGATGTGGCGTTGATCGATCGCGACAAGGTATAGGTCCGGGCCGTCGAGAACGAGCCTGCGGAACTGAAGGCCGTGCAGGTCCTCGGCCCAGGGAGGTAGACCGAGCGGCATGAGCGGTTGACCCGTGCTATTCCTGGTTGCTGCGCCGGGAGGTTGTTCGGTGGGACTGGCGGGTTGCGCTCCTGCGGGTTGGGCACCACTTGCGGCTGGCGGTGCAAAAAACTGCGGAGCGGTGTATGGCGCGCCGTTCAGATAACTCGCGCTGTGCGTGTGTAGAAGGGCAAGCAGCGGGTCGGGTGCGGTTTCGCCGAGGGTTGCCGGTTGGTTAGTTAACAGGGCCGCTTGTGCTGCGGCATCGGATGCGGCCTGAGCAGCAGCCTGTTGCGCGCTGGATGCCGAAGAACGCACAGATGCCCGAGCAGCTCCGCCTGTAACGCCGTTTGCAGTGCGCCGTGGCCTACGTGGAAACCCAGGCGGCGGGCCGGGTGGACGTGAACCCGTCGGTTGCTCGGCGCGTAGCCGCATCATGCGAGCCATACCCGAAGCGCGAGAGGAGTTCTGCACGCCAATCTCGTCTAGTTGCTGGTGCATGCGCGTGTCCGCCAGATGGATGGAGAACTGGCCTGCCGCGATGTAGGCCGAGATCGCCGCGAAGGTGACAAACAGCACCACCGGCGCGAGTCCGATCAGCAAATAGGTGAGGATAAGTTTGTTGCGCAGACTCCATAGCAGATGCTGGTGCAGCAGACGCCAGGCTAGCGGAACAGCCAGGCAAAGGAGCGCCAAGCCTACCAGAAGCTGCATCCAGCCAAGCAGCGCGCCGCCGCTGGGCGCAAGGCGCAGTAGCCATAGGAGTCCGAAGCCGAGCGCGAGCCAGAAGACCGCTCCAGCCACCCCGGTGGGAGGACGGCGGCGCCAGCGAGAGGATTGTCTCGTGGAAGCTGGGGGTTTCTGCACAACACCGGATGGATGCTTCTTCTGCATGGGCATCCATTCTACTGCGCGGGCCCGGAGCCCTGTTGTTCGCGCTCGGAACGCTCTTCATAGCGGGCCACGGAGAGAGCATAGCGCGTAGCAGAGAAATGGGCCCCAGCTAGCAGAAGCAGGCCGGATAGAAACGCCCACATCATCAATGTCACCGAAACATAGAACATCCCGTAGACAGCCTGAAAGTCCAGCCGCGGAAGAACCAGCACATAGAGGAACTTCGCCGCCTCCCAGAGAACGCCGATGACGATGGCCGTAGGCAGCACGGAGCGCGCAGGCACCTTGCGATTCGGCAATATCCAGTAGATAAGGAAGAATAGGAGAATGCTGGCGGCCAGCTCGCAAAGGTGCAACATTGCGCCTGTCAGAAATGTATAAACGAAATTGTCGACGTGCCCGAAAAAAATGAAAGTAAACAGCGACTGCTGGCCCGCGGTGAGCGCAACCGAGATCATACCCAACACACCGACTGCAAAGGCCAGACCAAGCGATACCGTCTGATTATGCAGATAGGAGCGGTTCTTGCGAACTCCCCAAACCTGGTTCAGCGCCACCTCCAGCGGCAAAAAGACGCCGGTGGAACTCACCAGAAGCATCACAATGGAGTAGAACTGCGTGCTCTTATGCGGATGCGCCAACGTCTTGATCATCTGGTCCATGATGAAGTGCTGATTTGCGGGCAGGAAGACTCCCATCATCTCGCCAACCATGGGGTCCATCACGCGCGAGTGGAAGACCAGGCGGAAGAGCGTCAGTAACATGACGATGAAGGGAAACAGAGAGAGGATGACGTTGGCCGCGACGCTGAACGCATAGGTATGCACCTCAGTCTGCGTCATGTACTTGGCAAGCGCGACGACCTGCGGCCATACTCCCTCGCGGTGGACAACGGGATGCACCTGTCCGATGGGAACTTCGGAGGGGAACTCGATCTGGGCTTGCGTGGAATTGCTAGGATCCATTGTTATAAGGCTAGCAGACGCGCGCGCGCCCACTGCGCCGCATCGGCCAGAACGGGGTCTTCGCCCACAGCCCAGGCCTCAAGCTGAGGCAGGAAGCGCGCCTCTCCGCTGTTGCCCATGGCGATGGCGACGTTGCGCAGCAGGCGCTTGCGACCGGTGCGCTCAAGCGGCGAACCTTTGAAGAGCCGCTTGAACTGGCCTGCGTCCATCGCGGCCAGCCAGTCCAGCTCTGGGTTGACCAGCTCAGGCCGTGGCCGCATCGACTCCCACACATACTGCCCAGTATGTCGAGCCGATGACACGGTGCCTTCATTCTGCGCGACGGCAGCCTTGCGGTTCCACGGGCAAACGTCCTGACAGATGTCACAGCCGAATACGTGGCGTCTCATCGGCGCGCGCAGGTTGGGATCGATTGCACCCTTCTTCTCGATGGTGAGGTAGGCGATGCAACGCGAGGCGTCCATGGTTCGTGGCGAATTCGGCGATTTCGACCCGAGCAGCGCCCCGGTCGGACAGGCGTCTATGCAACGCGTGCAGCTTCCACAATGGTCAGGGGGATCAAAATGTGATCGTCTTGTATCTATAACATTTTTTGATTGTGTATTTACAGATTGTTTTGAATCTAGTTGTTTAGATTGATCAGGCGAGTTTGCGGAGTGCGCCCCTTCAACACAATCGCGTATCTCCTCCACAGCCAGTGAGGTCACAATCACACCCAGCAATAGCCATGAACCGAGCTGCTGGTTGAGCAGGCAGGTATTTTTACCGATCCAGCCGATCCCAGCCTCGGCGGCCAGAGTGCGCTCCACCAGCGGGCCAGTATCGACATAGCAGCAGCTGGTACAGCCTGCGCGTGAGAGTAGGCCTGACTCAATATCAAGCAGGCGTGCGAGCAGTTCGTCATGGTA
>CAWERM010000014.1:0-12743 GCA_963810995.1 uncultured Acidobacteriaceae bacterium
GACAATCTGAAGAAGCTGGGCGAGGTCTCCGGCGAGGACGTGTCGAGCTGGAAGGGATACCTGGCGGCGCTACGTTCACGGCGGGCATTCTTCAAGAAGAACGGAGCGACGGCAACCGACCACGGACACCTGACCGCGATGACCGCCGACCTGACACTGGCGGAGGCCGAGCGGCTCTATCAGCGCATTTTTAGCGGGAGATTACAGGCGGGGGATGTGGAGCTGTTCCAGGCACAGATGCTGACGGAGATGGCAGGCATGAGCGTGGAGGACGGACTGACGATGCAACTGCATCCGGGGTCGATCCGCAACTATAACGCGGTGGTGTACAAGAAGTTTGGGCGCGACAAGGGCGCGGACATTCCATCGCCGACCGAGTATGTGCGCGCGCTGCGACCGCTGCTGTCGAAGTACGGCAACGAGTCGAACTTTACGCTGATACTGTTTACCCTGGACGAGACGACGTTCTCGCGCGAACTGGCGCCGATTGCCGGACATTTTCCGTCGGTCAAGCTGGGCCCGCCGTGGTGGTTCCTGGACTCACCGGAGGGGATGATGCGCTTCCGCGAGGCCGCAACCGAGACCGGAGGGTTCTACAACACGGTCGGCTTCAACGACGATACACGCGCGTTTCTGTCGATCCCGGCGCGGCACGATGTGGCCCGCCGTGTGGACTGCGCATTTCTGGCGCGGCTGGTGGCAGAACACCGCCTGGACGAGGCCGAGGCGTTCGAGGTGGTGAAGGACCTGGCCGTCAACCTGGTGCGCAAGGCATACAAGCTCTGAGGGTTGGAGCGGACGGCATCGTAGGCGGATAGCGGGGTGCGACAAGCAGCTCTTGACAAAGGGCCATGTATAATTATACATATAAAGTGCATGTTTATGCATCCGACGATTCAGCGAAGCTGAAACGCAGTCGACGAGCAGCTACAGACGGGGCCCGATGAAACAACAGCGCCATGCCGCGATCCGCGAAGTGATCAACCAGTCGTCTGTGCCGAGCCAGGACGAGCTGCGGCGCAGGCTTGCGCGGCGCGGGTTCCATGTGACACAGGCGACGCTGTCGCGGGACATCCATGAGCTGCGGTTGTCGAAGGGGCCGGCGGGGTATGCGCTGCCGGGCAATGGGACGGTGGAGGATGAGGACGTTCTGCCGGGGATTCGCGAGGTGCTGAGCAGCTTCGGCATTGAGGTGCGACAGGCGATGAACCAGTTGGTGCTGATTACCACCACCAGCGCGGCGCAGCCGGTGGCGGCGGGGATCGACTACGAAGACTGGCCGGAGGTGGTGGGCACCATTGCCGGCGACGATACGGTATTCATTGTTTGCCCGGACGAGCAGAAGGCGCGAACGTTGAAGGCGCGCATTGAAAGTTATATTGGCTGAGTTTTGCGGAGTGTGGGTTGGTATATAGACAACTACGGAGATTCCGGCTTCGCCAGAATGACGGCTCAACAACTGGAATGACGGCTTGATAGCGGAATGCAACTTAAGGAATGGATTGGTTGTTATGCAGCAAATGAGCACGGAACTCGAAGCAGCATCGCAGGCGCGAGGTGAGCCGCCGCGGTTGACAGTGCGCACGGCTGTGGCCGGGGTTGGCGGATATGCGGGCGGGGAGCTGGCGCGGTTACTGCTGGCGCATCCCCGGCTGGCTGAGAACAAGCCACTGTTTCTTGGCCGCGTGGCGGATGACGCGGCGGGCGGACGAGTGGCGCTGGAGCAGCTTCATCCGCAGCTCGCACTGGGCGAGGGTAAGCGGCAGCCGGAGGTGCGCGCGTTCAGTTGGGAGCTGATTCGCGAGGCAGGCACGGAGATTGTGTTTCTGGCGCTGCCCCATGAGAACTCGCGGGAATGGGCCCCGGAGTGGCTGGAACATGGGGTTCGGGTGATCGACCTGAGTGGGGCTTGGCGGCTGAACGATGCAGCAAACCGGGCGGTGTACAAGCTGCACGATGCGGATCCAGCGTTGGCCGAAAAGCTGCAGGCTGAAGCGGTGTTTGGCGCGCCGGAGCTGCATCGCGAGGCGATTGCAGCGGCGCGGATGGTGGCGAACCCGGGATGCTACGCGACATCGATCATTCTGGCGCTGGCTCCGCTACTGCGCGCTGGGCTGGTGGACGTGGACCATGGGATTGTGTGCGATGCGAAGAGCGGCGTGAGCGGCGCGGGCAAGGCAGCGACGGCGAAGACGCACTTTATGTACGCGGCGGACAATCTTTCAGCGTACGCGGTCTTCGGGCATCGCCATACAGGCGAGATGCTGGAGCAGCTTGGACTGAAGGCGGAGCAGATTCAGTTCACGCCACACTTGCTGCCGATTCCGCGTGGGATTCTTTCGACGATCTATGTGCGGCTGGCGAAGCGCATGGAGCCGGAGCAGATTGAGGCATGCCTGCGGATGTTCTATGCGACGAGCCCGATGGTGCGCATTCATGCGACGCCGGAGTTGCCACAGATCCAGCATGTAGTGCGTACCAATTACATTGATCTTGGATTTGAGCTGGCGAAGGATGGGCAGCGGCTGGTTGTGGTGTCGTGCCTGGACAACCTGCTGAAGGGCGCGGCGGGCCAGGCGGTGCAGAATATGAATGTGATGTGCGGCTGGGACGAAGTCGGAGGGCCTGCTGTGAAATACGTAGTCAAACTGGGTGGCGCCTCCATTGAAGACAAGAAGCTGCTGCACGAGTGCGGCAAGGCGATCTTTGAGCTGGTGCGCGACGGCAACCAGGTGGCGCTAGTACACGGCGGCGGAAAACAATTGACCGCGACGCTGGCGCAGATGGGCAAAAAGAGCGAGTTTGTGAGCGGGCTGCGGGTGACGGATGCGGAGACGCGCGATGCGGCGCTGATGGTGCTGGCGGGGCGCGTGAACAAGTCGCTGGTGGCCGCGCTGCGCACGCATGGGCAGTCGGCGATGGGGCTGGCGGGCGGCGACGGCAACGTCTTTCGCGCGCGCAAGAAGAAGACGGTGCCCGACCTGGGATTCGTGGGCGAGATTGCGGCGACCGATCCGCTATGGCTGGAGGCGATCTGGAAGATGGACGGCGGTGCCGGTGATCTCGTCGATTGCGCTGGGATTCGACGGCGAGTACTACAACATCAACGCCGACGAGATGGCTGCGGCGTGCGCGATCTGCACTAAGGCCGATGCGCTGGTGTTCCTGACGGACGTTCCCGGTGTGAAGGGCGCGGACGGCGAGGTGATGCGCTGGCTGTCGTTGAAGGATGTACCGGAGTTGGAACGGCGGGGAGTTGTTACCGGCGGAATGCTGCCCAAGCTGAACGCTTGCCGCGACGCGTTGACCCACGGCGTAAAGCGGGTGAGAATTCTGCCCGCGGAGGTTGTGTATTTATTACCGGACCTGTGCTCGACCAAGGTCAACGATGGAACGGAGGTCATGGTCGCATGAGTGAACCTATTTATGAAGGTCAACTGAAACTGGCGTCGATCCAGGCGGCGGAGCAGAAGCTGATGCTACAGACATACCAACGCACTCCGGTGCTGTTTGTGGGCGGCAGGGGTGTGACTCTGCGCGACGAGCAGGGAAACGAGTACCTGGACCTGCTGAGCGGGATCGGGGTGATGGCGCTGGGCTACGCGCATCCGGCGGTGGATGCGGCGATTGCGGCACAGAGCAAGCGGCTGCTGCATACTTCGAACCTGTTCTATCACGAGCACACGGCGGAGCTGGCGCTGCGGTTGACCGAGATCAGCGGGCTGGACCGGGTGTTCTTCTGCAACTCCGGCACAGAGGCGTGGGAGGCTGCGCTGAAGTTGGCGCGTGCGCACGCCGGACTGCTGAGATCGGAAGGGAAGAGGGTTGGGACGCGTTTTCTGGCGGTGGAACAGAGCTTCCACGGGCGGACGATGGGCGCAGTGGCGACGACGCACAAGGAAAAATATCGCTTGCCGTTTGAACCGGTGATGGGGGGCGTGGAGTTTGTTCGCTTCAACGATGTGGCGGACCTGCGCGCGAAGTTCGACGATGCGCAGGCGGAGCCGGTGTGCGGCATCTGCATCGAGGCGGTGCAGGGCGAGGGAGGAGTGCGTCCGGTGAGCCGGGAGTTTTTTGCGGCGGCGCGCGAGCTGTGCGATTCGACCGGAGCGCTGCTGCTGGCCGATGAGATCCAGTCCGGCATGGGGCGCACGGGCGAGTGGTTTGCCTATCAGCACTATGGGATTCTGCCGGACATTACGACCGTGGCCAAGCCGATGGCGAATGGACTGCCGATAGGCGCGATGCTGTGCACGGAGGAGGCTGCGCGCGCCTTTACGCCGGGCATGCATGGAACGACGTTCGGCGGCGGGCCGCTGGTGTGCGCGGTTGCCATCGCAGTGATCGACACTATGAAGCAGACCAACCTGCTGGCGCACGTTCGCGATGTGGGCGGCTACTTCAAGGACCGGCTGGAGTGGCTGCGCAAGGGGCACGATTGCATTACCGCGGTGCGCGGCATGGGCTTGATGCTGGGCATTGAGATTGACTCGGAGGAACTGGCCAAGCGCGCGGCCGCCGCGATGCTGGACCAGCACATAATTGTGAATCGCACCAGCGAGACGGTGCTTCGATTCTTGCCGCCATTCATTCTGGAGCGCGCGCACGTAGACCGGGCCATTGCGGCGCTGGATGGAATTCTGACAAAACTTACCTTGAATAGTGCAGCATTGGCCGGCCGAGCGCCGGCAGGAGAAGATTCCCATGAGTAGTAAAACTGTGGTGATGAACCCGAAGCCCGAAGCCAACGCCGAGCCTACGCGGTCCTCCAAGCAGCTTGGCATCCAATCCGACAGCGCATTTTCGGAGGCATCCAAGCGCCTGAGCGGGCGCGACCTGTGCTCCATCGCCGACCTGACAGTGGAGGAGATGGCAGCGATCATGGAGCTATCGCACGCGGTGAAGGGCAATCCCGAGGACTTTCGCCATTCGCTGGACGGGCGGCAGATGGTGCTGTTTTTTGAGAAGGCGTCGCTGCGCACGCGGCTGACGTTTGAGGCGGCGATCAACACTCTGGGTGGCAACGCGCTGTTCGTGGACCAGACGCAGTCGCCGCTGGGCGAACGTGAGTCCATACCGGACATGGCGCACAACGTCGAGCGCTGGATGAGCGTGATCGTGCTGCGCACCTACTCGCATGAGACGATTACCGAGATGGCCAACTGCTCGCGCATTCCGGTGATCAATGCCCTCTCCGATCTGGAGCATCCGTGCCAGGCGATCGCGGACTTCTTTACGCTGGAAGAGCGCTTCGGCTCGGCTGAAGGCCTGCACTTTACCTATGTGGGCGACGGCAACAATGTATGCCATTCGCTAATGTTGACGGCGGCGCAACTGGGCGTTCACTGCACGGTTGCCAGCCCCAAAGGATTCGCGCCCAAGCTGGATATTATCCACAAGGCGATCGAGATCAGCGAGCAGACCGGTGGCAGCATCACTCTGATGCAGGACCCGGTGAAGGCGGTGACCGGCGCCAACGCGGTGTACACGGATGTATGCACCAGCATGGGATTTGAGCATGAGGCGACCAAGCGGGCACCAATCTTCAAGCCCTATCAGGTGAATGAGGCTCTGATGGCGCGTGCGCAACAGGACGCGGTGTTTATGCACTGCCTGCCGGCGCACCGTAACGCGGAGGTGACGGATGCGGTGTTGGATGGGCCGCAGTCGATTGTCTTCGACCAGGCGGAAAACCGGATGCACGCGCAGAAGGCGTTGCTGCTGATGCTGCTGGGCGGGGCAAAGCGCATCTCGAACGCGCGAGACCGCGGCCTGCAGGCGAAGAAACGTGCGTAGCCACTTCAGAGGGAAGAGATTGAGGTCTTCATTGCCATGTCCGTAATCCTCGAAACGCTGCCAATCGGCCAGAAGGTGGGCATTGCCTTCTCCGGCGGGCTGGACACCAGCGCCGCGCTGCATTGGATGAAGCAGAAGGGCGCGTTGCCGTACGCCTACACCGCGAACCTGGGTCAGCCCGATGAAGCGGACTATGACGAGATTCCGCGGAAGGCGTTGGAGTACGGCGCGGAGAAGGCGCGGCTGATTGACTGCCGCGGGCCGCTGGTTCGCGAAGGCATCGCCGCGTTGCAGGCGGGAGCGTTCCATATCACCACAGCCGGCGTGCCCTATTTCAACACGACACCCATAGGCCGCGCGGTGACGGGAACGATGCTGGTGACGGCGATGAAGGAAGACGACGTCAATATATGGGGCGACGGGTCTACCTTTAAAGGTAACGATATCGAACGCTTCTATCGCTACGGGCTGCTGGTCAACCCGGAGCTGAAGATTTATAAGCCTTGGCTGGATGCGACGTTTATCGACGAGTTGGGCGGGCGGGCCGAGATGTCGGCCTATATGCAGAAGGCTGGCTTTGGATACAAGATGTCGGCGGAGAAGGCCTATTCGACCGACAGCAATATGCTGGGGGCGACCCACGAAGCGAAAGACCTGGAACTGCTGACAAGCAGCATGAAGATCGTTGTGCCCATCATGGGCGCGGCGTTCTGGCGCGACGATGTTGAGATCAAGCGCGAGGAAGTCATTGTGCGCTTCGATGAAGGCTTCCCGGTCGCGCTCAATGGCGAACAGTTCCCCGACCCGGTCGAGTTGATGCTCGAAGCCAACCGGATCGGCGGACGGCACGGCATGGGCATGAGCGACCAGATCGAGAACCGCATCATCGAGGCCAAGAGCCGCGGGATCTACGAGGCGCCGGGGCTTGCGCTGCTGTTCATCGCGTACGAGCGGCTGATCACGGGCATCCACAACGAGGACACGATCGAGCAGTACCGCGAGAGCGGGCGCAAACTGGGCCGGCTGCTGTATCAAGGGCGGTGGTTCGATTCGCAGGCGATCATGCTGCGCGAAACCGCGCAGCGCTGGGTGGCCAAGCCCATTACAGGCGAGGTGACGCTGGAGTTGCGACGCGGCAACGACTACTCGATTCTGAATACCGACTCGCCGAATCTGACGTTCAAGCCGGAGCGGCTGAGCATGGAGAAAACGCGAGTCGACGTTCAGCCCGCGCGACCGCATCGGGCAGCTCACGATGCGCAACCTCGACATCACGGACACGCGCGAGAAGCTAATGACCTACGCGCAGAGTGGGTTGATTACGCTGAGCAAAGGCTCTGAGATGCCACAACTGAGGAGCGGGAGTGATAAGGAGTAACCGAGGCCAGAATCCGTACGATGTCCAAAACAGAACAATCCGGAAAGATGTGGTCGGGGCGCTTTCGCGAGCCGCTGGACGCTGTGTTTGAGCAGTGGCAGCGGTCGTTTCCGTTCGATGTGCGGCTGCTGCCGCAGGAGGTTGCGGCGTCAAAGGCGCATGCGCGGATGATTGCGGCGGCCGGGATTCTGTCGGATGCCGAGCTGGAGAGGATGATCGAAGGGCTCGACCAGGTTGGGGATATTACGCCCGAGTTTGCTCCACTGGAGCCGGGCATGGTGAACCCCAGGCTGCTGGGGGCGGAGCTGGGTACGACGCCGCGGTCCATCCGGCGCTGGCTCAGCAGGCAGCCGGAGTTCAACGAAAGCCATGTGAAGCACACGCGGATACTGCTGGCGAAGGACGACCCGCTGCTGCTGCGGATGAAGAACCACTTTGCCATTCAGGCGAACCTGAACCTGGACGGGGATGGTGCGACGGAGGAGTTTCCGGCGACGACCGAGGCCGATCTTGCCGCGTCCATGGCGAACGCCGAGGACATTCACCACTTTGTGGAGCTGCAATTGAGCAAGGTGATTGGCCCGCTGGCGTTGAAGCTGCATACGGGTCGCAGCCGCAACGAGCAGATTGCCACCGACATGCGGCTGTTCGTGCGCGAGGCGATTGATGCGACCGCGAAGGGATTGCGCAAGTGGGCGCTGTCGTTGATCGAACTCGCCGAGCAGGCAGGCGATGCTGTGATGCCGTCCTATACGCACATGCAGCGGGCGGAGCCGGTGCTGGTGGCGCATTGGCTGCTGGCGTATGTGGTGATGATCGAGCGGGACATCTCGCGGCTGACGGACACACGCAAGCGCATGAACCTGTGTCCGCTGGGATCGGGTGCGGTTGCAGGCGCGACGCTGGCGCTGGATCGGACAATCGCTGCGCGGGAGTTGGGCTTCGATGGGCCGACCGCCAACAGCATCGACGCAACTTCAGATCGCGACTTTCTGCTGGAGTTTACGCAGGCACTGTCCACGATGGGGATGCATATCTCGCGGTTTGCGGAGGAACTGACGCTCCATGCAACCGCGGAGTTCGGGTTCCTCGATCTGCCGGAGGCATACTCGACGGGATCGAGCGCGATGCCGCAGAAGAAGAACCCAGACTTCACGGAGCTGATTCGGGGGAAGAGTGCGCGGCTGGTGGGCGCGGCGACCACACTCTCCGTACTGATGAAGGGACTGCCGCTGGCTTACAACAAGGACCTACAGGAGGGGCAGGAGCCGGTCTTCGACGCGGCGGATACGGCGCGTGGGATGCTGGGGATTCTGCCTGGGTTCACGCGTTCGCTGAAGTTCAACTTCGAGCGGATGAGGACGGCGGCGACGACGGGCTATCTGAACGCGATGGCGGCGGCGACGTATCTCTCGAACAAGGGGGTGGCGTTCCGCAAGGCGCACGAGATTGTGGGCAACGCGGTGCGGCTGGGACTGCAGAGCGGACGCGAGTTGGATGCCATCCCGTTAGTTGAGCTTCAGGGGTTGAGCGCGGCGTTTGGCGAGGACTTTCCCGCGGCGATTACGCTGGAGGCCACGCTGGATTGCCACGATGTGATCGGCGGGACGGCGAGGGCGCGGGTGTGTGCCGCGTTGGCCGAGGCGCGTGAGCGGTTGAGTTCGGTTGCAATGGCACAAGTTTGAGAAGATAGAGAAAGGAGATTTGATCGACGTGAGTAGTTCGTCCCTGATGGCCGCTAGCGAATCCACCGCATCCACGCGATTACGCGTGGGTGGGGCGATGGTGCGCAAGGCGCGGCTACAGGATGCGGTGAACATCTTCGAGCTGGTCAACTCGCTGTCCGGCGATGGAACGCTGCTGCGACGCAGTTATGCGGACATCTGCGAGAATGTGCGCGACTTCGCGGTTGCGGAGTCGGAGAGCGGCATCTTTCTGGGCTGCGGCGCTCTGCATCTGTATGGGCCGCACCTGGCTGAGGTGCGATCGATTGTGGTGAAACCGGAGGCCAAGGGACAGGGCGCGGGAGGACGGATTCTACGCGCGCTGCTGGAAGAGGCCGAGGAACAGGGCGTGGCGTCGGTGTGCATGTTTACACGGATTCCGGACTTTTTCTTCCACTTCGGCTTCCGGCTGGCCGACCGGACGACCCTGCCGGACAAGATATACAAGGACTGCCAAGCCTGTCCTCGGCTGTATGCGTGTGACGAGGTGGCGATGGTGCGCGGGCCTCTGCCGCGGATCGCGGTGCTGGGGCCGACGCGGATCGCCCAACCGGAGCTGGTGAAGCTACAGGTGGGACACATCGCTCATCCTGTTGAGGATATGGCCGCAGGGGATGGCACGGGTCCGCCCAAGGCCACGACCGAGGGCTGATCCGCGGTCGTACTGCGCTGCGATTTCGCCACATCCGCGGGCACGGAAGAAGGTAGCGCGCGATGGGCAGTCTGATGGCACAACTTTGCCTCCACCTCAGCGTCTATATCAAGTGGTAGTAATTTGTTTACAGGAGTGTATCCTTGAGTCGTACCCGTAGGAGGGAATCAGTGCCTCGGCCAACCCAGCCACGTTCGTTTCCGCTTCGCCCGCTTCTATTGATTACCGCCTTTGCGTTAGCCGTCGTGTGTATGACAGCAGGGATGCGCGGCCAGACGGATTCAGCTACGCCTCCAGTAGCCCCAGCGGCAGCGCCTACAGCGCCTCCGGCCGCTAAAGCAGAAGCGCCAGCGGATTCGGGTGGGACGCAGGTCCAGTCCGCGGCCCAGGTAGCCACTCTGCGCGCTTTCAGCAACCTGGTGGTGATCGATGTGGTGGTGACCGACGCGAACAAGAACCCGGTGCATGGATTGAAGCAATCGGACTTCACGCTGTTGGAGAACGGCAAAGAGCAGACGATCCGGCACTTTGAAGAGCATAGACCTAGCCCGGCCAGGTCGATTGCACTGGCGCCGAAGCTTCCCGCCGGACTATTCAGCAACATCTCGGCCGCACCGACGAACGGGCCGGTGAATGTGCTTCTACTGGACTATCTGAACACGCCGCTAACTGCCCAGGCCAACTCACGCAAACAGTTGCTGGATTACATGGACAAGGCCCCGGCTGGCACTCGCATAGCCATCTTCGCCCTGACGGAGCGGTTGGACATGCTGCAAGGGTTCACGTCAGACATGGCGGTGTTGAAGTCCGCGCTGTCGATGACGAAGGGATCGTCGCGGGTATCGAACATTCTATCGGACCCGGTGAGCGGCGGTATACAGGGCGATACGACAATCTCCGACGCCCTGGCCAGCGACCCCACAGCGGTGGATGGCATGTTAACGCAGGAGATGATCGACGATGTCAGTCGCTTTGAGGCGTTGACGACCTCGTTCCAGCAGCAACTACGAGCGGAGTATACGCTGAACGCGTTCGATTCGCTGGCACGGTACCTGGTGGGCATTCCGGGACGGAAGAATGTGATCTGGTTCTCCGGCGGCTTTCCGCTAGATGTAGAGCCTGACCTCACCGAGATTAATGGGAACGATGCGGTGGTGCGCAACGACGACGAGATACGCAAGACTGACAACCTGTTAACGCGCGCTCAGATTGCGGTGTATCCGGTGGATGCGCAGGGGCTGCAAACCGACACGACCTACGACATCGGGAGCAAGCTGGGCGATGCAGGCGCCAATGGCGCCGCGACGATGGGGTTCTTGAACCAGCTGGCCCAGAACCACGAAGCGATGTTCGCCATGGCGGAGGACACGGGCGGCGAGGCGTTTGTGAACACCAATGGTCTGACCCAGGCGGTGGGGAAGGCCATTGAGGAAGGCTCGAACTACTACACGTTGTCGTATACGCCGTCCAACGTACAGTGGGACGAACGGTTCCGTACGGTCAAGGTCAAGGTGGACAATCCGAACGCAAAGAACCTGAGCTATCGCAATGGGTATTATGCGATCGATCCCAACGACCGGAACAAGCTGAACGCGTCGGGGGCGGCGACTGCGCTCTCCGCGCCCACCACCATGGCGACGGCCATGATGCACGGCGGGCCTGACCCCGCGGAGATTCTGTTCAAGGTGCGCATTCGCCCGGCGAGTACGCCACCTGGAGAAGCGCTGGCGCCGGACAATTTCAGCAATCCCGACAAAAAGGTGAATGTGGAAGGTCCCTTCAAGGAGTTTGGAGTGGACCTGGTGCCTGATCCTAAGGCGGTGAATTGCAGTCTGGATGCTAACGGGAACCACCACTGCGCCTTGGAGATCTATACCTATATTTACGATCGCGATGGGAAGTTGCTGGTGACGACGGGTCACAGAATCTTCCGCCTGCTAACACCTGCCGACTACAATACGTTGCTGACTGGAGGCATGGCGTTCCACCAGGAGATCAGCGTGCCTGTAAAGGGCGAGCACTATCTGCGCACCGCGATCCACGATCTAGTGTCGGACCGGGTCGGCGCGGTGGAGATACCGGTTGCGCAAGTAGCGAGGCTGGAACCTCTGAAGGAGCAACCGGTAGCGTCCAACACTACGCCAGAAGCACCTTCGGCTGCGCCTGCTAGCGCGGCGCCGATCGCGGCACCGGCGGCAGCAGCACCGGCTGCGACACCCACGGGCCCAACTCCTGCTGCTCCGGCGCTACAGCCGTTGGCCCCATCTGGAGCGACAGCCACGCCGTAGTACTCTAATAGCCAGCGTGTCTACCGCACTGATCGAGATATTTGAGCAGGAGTATCGTGAGCTTCGCCCGCGCGCTCCGATGCCTGCGCTGGACATCCGATTTCGCCGGTTCACCTCACTGAATACGACGATCCGGCTGCGCGAGGGTCGGCTTCTGGTGCGGCTGTCGGACCTTCTGGAGGCTGCTCCTGAGTCGGTCCACCGCGCGATCGCTCACATCCTACTTGCCAAGCTGTACAAGAAGCCGATTGCGCGGAGCCATGCAGACCGCTATCGGCGGCATGTATCGTCGGAGGCGGTGGCGCGGCAGGCCGAGCAGATCCGGCAGACGCGTGGACGCAAGACGATCCTATCGGCGCAGGGCCATGCCTACAATCTGGACGAGGTCTTCGAGAGCCTGAACGAGCGCTTCTTCCATGGGCTGCTGGGACGGCCGACGCTGACCTGGAGTTCACACCACGCGCGTCGCATGCTTGGCCACTACGACAGTGCGCATAACACCATCATGGTGAGCCGAGTGTTCGACCGTGCCGACACTCCTCGCTGCGCCATCGAGTATCTGCTGTACCACGAGATGCTGCACCTGAAGCATCCGGTGCGGGTGCGGGCGGGACGGCGTTGCGTCCACTCCAAGGCGTTCCAGGCGGAGGAGCGGCTGTTTCCTGAGTTGGAGGCGGCGAAGGCATATCTGAAACGGCTGTAGCGCATTTTCACAGTATTTGTGGTACCAGAAAAATCGTGCGATGTGGTTTTTTTTGAGAGAAACCACGCAGGGTTCTTTTGCCCCGCTCTACACCAACTGTGAATAGGCTCAAGCGACCTCCTTTCGGGTTGCTGGCTGGGGGGGGGTACCACCCCCCTAAAAACGCCTAAAATCGTCAAACAGCTAAACTTAGGTCTGGACT
>CAWERM010000015.1:0-11185 GCA_963810995.1 uncultured Acidobacteriaceae bacterium
TTTTCTCCGCTGACCGCTGACAACCATTGCTCTTTTCCGGCTCGTCGTTACTGGCCGCGCGTTATCGCGATGTGCCGTGTCTCCAGCGCTTGGGCCATCGGCCATGTCGGCCTGCCCTTTCGGAGCGCGGCACATTACGGTCTTGGCCTTGACTTCCGCTGCCCGGAAGACACTACCTTCGTGGCCAGTCTGAGTTACAGGTATGGCGCGCTGCACCTGCGTATTGAACAGATCGCCCCGACGGAGGCCGATGCCGCCCGTTCCAGCGAGGCGCTGGACGCGTTGCTGCACATCTTTCAGGCCATCCAGCCCAAGATCGATGCGCAATCTGACGAGGCCGGCAACCAAGCCATGAGCGAGTTCACCTCCTCCATCCAGATCGAGCAGCACAAGGACCGCGCGGTACTCACCGCCAACGTGCCTATACCATTGCTGAAGAAGTTGGTGACACCGGAGGGTGCCATCGCCCCGGGCGCATCCGCCGCGCCCGCACCTGCTGGGCGATAGGGCCGCTTACAGTCCGGCGGCTTCGCTGTCCAGGCCGGAGAGCGTGGCGCGCAGGTACTTGTGGGGATTGACCGGTGTACCGTGGATGCGCACCTCATAGTGCAGGTTTGCGCCGGTGGTCCTTCCGCTCGCCCCGACGTATCCGATCACTTGCCCGCGGACTACGGTCTGACCCTCCATCACGGCGA
The DNA here is from genome assembly GCA_963810995.1 of uncultured Acidobacteriaceae bacterium. GTDB lineage: Bacteria > Acidobacteriota > Terriglobia > Terriglobales > Acidobacteriaceae > Edaphobacter. The sequence goes on from CAWERM010000015.1 coordinate 696, forward strand.
AGCCCGACAGATGCGCGTAGCAAGTCTCAAGGTTGTTGCCGTGGTCGATCACCACCTCGCGGCCGTAGCCGTTCTGCATTGCCGCCGACTTCACGAGACCGTCCGCGGCTGCGCGGATAGGCGTCCCACGGGGCGCGGAGATGTCGATGCCGGTGTGGAACTCACCCTCTCCGTTACGGGTGACTGGGTCTTCGCGCTGGCCGAAGCTGCTGCTGATGGATCCGATGACCGGCCACAACGATGGAGTGTTGATCGAGAGATCCGCACCGCCCATGCCGGAGAGTGAACCCATCGCCGATTGGCCGTTGATCGCCTGGGTCACCGTGCCGCTGACCGCCGAATCGCGGAGGCTGTAGAAAGCGTCGAGCGACTTGTAGTAGCTGTCGTCGGAGAAGTTGGAGGCCGTCTCGGCGATCAACTCACCCTGCACGGCCGCAGTCCCGGCCGATTTCGCTGCGGGTTTCATCCGCAGGTGTCCCATGGGCGCGGCCAACTTGCCGGCTGTCAAACCGTAGATCGCCGAAACCTCAGACGCCAGTGAACCAAGCGACGCGGCCTGAATGTCCTTTTCGTGCGCCTGTTTCTCCAGGTGCGCGTAGTCTTTCTGTAGCAGGGCGTGGTCGTCGCGCAACTGGTTGAAACGAGATGTCTTGATCAACATACGGGAGTACGACCCGGCCAGTCCGGCGATGGTAAATGTACCAATAACTGCCGCCGCCATAAAGATATAGGCGTAGTGCAGAGGCACGGGAACCTTGCGCAGGCTGCCGTGTTCATCCCGGCTGACAAGTACCACGTAATGTCGCTTCTTAAGACCCGAACTTTTCAGTGTTTGACTCCAAACATTGGCTGGATAGAACGCGGTACCTTGCGTTCCGATTTTGCCAGATCATTGCGTTATGCACCGGCGATCACCTTCACCAGCCGTCATTCGCAATCGACATCAGGACTTCGTCATCTTGCTTGATCTAGCCCTCGATTTTAACCGTCTGGGGAAGGTAATGCAATCGAAGATTGCCGATAAGTTGTAAGTTTTCTGCTATATTCCCATCATTTTCCTGGTTCTTCGCTCAATGTTGCCCAGATTCCGGTGCTTTCGCCCATCGGTGCGCGGCTGGTTTATGCTTGGCTCACCATGAAAAGGAAGCTGGGCGAGCTGGCGCTAATTGAACACATTCGTAAGGGATGGGGAGCGGCCACACGCGGCATCGATCGCCAGGTTGCCCTCGGCATCGGGGACGATTGCGCCATCCTCCGCCCGCCCAGGGGCCACGAGGTTCTGGTCACCACCGATTTCTCCCTCGAAGGCCGGCACTTCCGCCGCAACATGCATCCGCCGGAGTCGGTGGGTCATCGGACGTTAGCGCGCGGCCTCAGCGATCTTGCCGCCATGGGTGCGCGTCCGATGGCAGCCTTCCTCTCGCTGGCGTTGCCTGCGGAGTTGCTTGCAACCCGCGCTGGGCAGGCCTGGGTCGAGCATTTCTTCACTGGCCTGCGCGATCTGGCACACCAGCTCCAAGTACCGCTTGCCGGTGGAGATACCTCCGAATCCCCCTGCGGACTGGTGCTGGCAGACATAGTGCTCATCGGATCGGCACCTGCCGGACGCGCACTTCGTCGCAGCGGTGGACGGGCCGGAGACGCGCTCTATGTCACCGGCCCTCTTGGCGGTGCAGCCGCCGAGCTTGCCGCCATGGAACAGCGCGCCGCAAAATCCAAATCAAAATCGGGTGCCCCATCCATGCCGCGTTCTTGGCGGAATGGGTGGGTGTCAACGTCTGACCAGATCTCCGCGCATCCCCAGATGTTCCCGCAGCCTCGCCTGGCGATCGGACTGGCCCTCCTACGGCGAAGGCTCGCAACCGCCGCTATCGACCTCAGTGATGGACTCTCCACTGATCTCGCGCACCTCTGCCATGAATCCGGCGTCGGCGCGGAGGCTCTCAGCCGCGTCGCTACCCATACATCCCATGGCGCTGGAGTCCGGCCCCGGCTACGCCCTCGATCTAGCCGTCAACGGTGGAGAGGACTACGAACTCCTCTTCGCAGCTCCGCTAAAGGCAAGAGTGCCGCGCTCATTGGCCGGGGTTCGCATCACCCGCATCGGAAGCCTTGTGCATGGCAGTAGCATCTCATTGATAGATCCGAAGGGGCACCGTTCGCCGCTTCAACCTGGCGGCTGGGAACACTTCACAAAAAAGCATTAGGATTAATCCAAGCGCGATGCATGACTCGACCAAGATCATTCGCACTACCCTGACACGCGCCGTTGCGGGTGAGCCGCTGCATCCCAGCCCGGTCTTCGCAGCGCCCTTCCACACACCCGGCGATCCCAACGACGCGCCGTACAGCTACGCGCGTTCGCACAACCCCACCTGGACCGTGCTGGAGCGCGCCATCGGCCAGATGGAGTCCGGCGTCTTTGCCCCCGCCCACGCCGATGCCGGCAAGCCCTACCGCGCCAACGCCCTGGTCTTTGCCTCCGGAATGGCCGCCTGTGCCTCCGTCTTCGGCGCTGTGCTGCGTCCGGGCGACGTGGTTGTGCTGCCCACCAATGCCTACTTCGCCGCGCGCCAGTTGATGCAGGATTACTTCGCCAAGCTGGGCGTCGTCATCCGCTTCGCACCCACCGCCGGAGACGCACAGGGTGAGCAGCTTGAAGGCGCGCGCCTGCTGTGGATCGAGTCGCCCAGCAACCCATTGATGGAGATCTGCGACATCGTCGCGCTTAGCCAGCGGGCACATCGCGCGGGCGCTCTGGTCGCAGTGGACAATACCACCGCAACCCCTCTGGGCCAGCGCCCCTTGGCACTCGGTGCGGACTTCGCCGTCGCCTCCGACACCAAGTCGATGACCGGCCACAGCGACATCGTGCTGGGCCACGTCGCCACCCGCGATCGCGAACTGCTGCAGCAGATCGAGCAGTGGCGAACTCTGATGGGCGGCATCCTCGGCCCCATGGAGGCCTGGCTCGCCCTGCGATCCATCGCCACTCTGCCCTTGCGCCTGGAACGAAGTTCGTCCAACGCCCAGCGCATCGCCGAGTACCTCACCACGCGCACCGATGTTGTCCATGACGTCCTCTACGCCGGGCTGCCCAGCCATCCCGGACACGCCCTGGCTACGCGCCAGATGCAGTACTTCGGCGCAATTGTCAGCTTCCATCTCGCCAGCAAAGCCGCCGCCGAGACCTTCTTCTCCAAAACAAAACTCATCACAGAATCCACCAGCTTTGGCGGTACCTGCACCTGCGCCGAGCGCCGCGCCCGCTGGGGTGGCGACGCCGTCCCCGAGGGCTTCATCCGCCTCAGCGCCGGCCTGGAGAATATCGATGATCTGCTCGAAGATATCGCTCAGGCCCTCGACTCGCTGCCGTCTGCAACGCTGAAATCCGACTCGGTGCGCTGATGTCCTTTCAAGGCGATGCGTTGAGCTTCCCCCACCACTGGCGCGCGGAAGTGCTCTCGGCTCCGCCTCTGATTGCACCCGCCCGCCAGTTCACCTATCCCCGGCAGGTCGCGGGAGAAGAAGACGCACTGGCCCGTGGCGCGCTTCTGGTGCTCGTCCACCCAGCTGCCGGTGGGGATTATCTGGCAACCTGCGCCCTCGGCTTTTCCGACCCTGCAATGCCCACCGGCATCTATGCCTGCCCCAATCCCGGCGAACTCTGCGCCGTCGCCGGCGGCTACGCCTACATCATCGACACCGAATCTCCTGAGTATTCGACCCACATCCCGCTAAAACCGGTCGTCGCAGTTCGGCCCTTCTCCGAACACGGGTTGCTTGTCTTTGTCGGCTTCCACGCTATCGCAGCCTGGGGAGCAGACGGCCTCGCGTGGCAGACGGCCAGACTGAGCTGGGAAGGAATTCGTATCACCGGCGTCCGCGTGGATGCGAATGGGACCGCCGCGCTCCACGGCTTCGGCTGGAACATGACCACCGACCGCGAAGTCGAATTCACCATCGATCTGCTCACCGGCTCCCACACCGGCGGCGGCTTTGACCGCCCTTAATACACCGCACGCGCGTAAAAGCTCAACGCCGCATCGCCCTGTTTCAGCATCCGCGTCTGCACCAGCTCCCCATACCGTTCCGCAAGCATCGTCTTGCTGCTATGTTCCGCAACCACCAATGCCCCCGGTGCAAGCATCAACCGTCCGCGCGCGCTGCCCAGCAGTTGCAGAGTCTTCTCGTACTCAGGCTCAGCCTCCCATGGCGGGTCGAGGTAGACGAGGTCCATCAACTGTCCGGTCTTCGCGGACGCAGCGCCCTTGGCCAGCCGTTCCAGCAGAGCGCCTGTCCCGCGCTCTTCAACGCTATAGCCCTGCATAATCTTCAGCGCCGTCAGGTTTGCCCGAATCGCCGCCAGCGCCGACTCTGCCCTCTCCGCGAACCACACATGCTGCGCGCCGCGGCTGATTGCCTCGATCCCCACCGCGCCGGTGCCTGCATACAGGTCGGCAAACCTGCATCCTGCAACCCTCGGAGCAAGAATATTGAACAGCGTCTCGCGCAGCCGGTCGCTGGTGGGCCGCGTCGCACTGCCGCGTGGGGCAATCATTTGGCGTGAGCGAAGAGTCCCACTGATGACCCGCATCTGACCATCTTATCCTTTGCACTTGCGGCATTGGACTTCCGTATGGCGAAGCATTAACGGTAATTTCTAACCCAGCTTTTCTATCGTGGATCTACTCCACGCACAGGTGCCAGAACTGGGGCCATTGACATCTGGGAAGAGAAATCCGAGACAGGATCGAACCATGACAATTACCCGGCGTAATGTTCTCTCTGCGTCCGCGACGCTTGCGGGTTTCGCGGCACTCAACAGGTTTGGCTTGGCGCAAATGGGCGCGGCATCTGCCCCGGCGCAGCGTGTCTTCCCTCCCGTCGCGACGCCCGCTACACCAGCCGCAAAGGCGCTCTACGCCGACATTGGGGCGAATGCATGGACCGAACTCAATCATCGCCTGCAAACAGTGAACGCCGATCTCGTCTCACAGGGGATGCGACACATTCCCGGTGTTGCAGGCACGTTTCTAACCGGCTATCCCTACAACGAGTTTTACGATTGGGACCTATATTTCGAGAATATGTATCTCTCCTACTACGGCGTTTGGCCGCTGTGCTTCACCAATCTGAAGGAGTTTCTGAACCGCCAACAGCCTGACGGCTACATTAGCCGTAGCCTGATCAAGCAACGCGACCGGCAGCACTTCAAGCCCTTCCTCGCCCAGTTGGTGGTGCTTGGGGCGAAGCAGAACAACGACGATTATGAGTGGCTGCGCGGCAACTACTACGACCGGCTTACCAAATACATCGCCAAGTGGTTCTCCTACGACTCGGACCACAATGGCCTGCCGGAGTGGAACTCAGCCGACGCCGCAGGCACCGACAACCAGTGGTCGCGCGCGGGTGCGTTGAGCTCCTTCCAGGTCGAGGGCGTCGATCTGGCCAGCTATCTCATCCGCGAACTGCGCGCCATGGCCGTGATTGCCACGGCGTTGGGCAACAAGGCCGATGCCACAGCCTTCAACCAGCATGGGGACGAGGTCGTCAAGCAGATCAACTCCACCTTCTGGGACGAGAAGCGCGGCATGTACTTCGACCGCAACGTGAAGACAGGCCAGCTCGTCAATGTCCTATCGGCCACTAGCTTTACACCGCTCTATGCCGGAGCGACAACGCCGGAGCGCGCCAAGCGGATGATCCACGATCATCTTCTGAATCCCGCTGAGTTCTGGCTTGCTTACCCGGTCGCCAGCTACGCCAAGACCGAGCCTGACTACTATCAGGGCACACACAACGAGTGCAACTGGCGCGGGCCGACCTGGGCACCCACCAACTACATGATCTTCCAAGGTCTGCAAGCCTATGGCTTTCACACCGAGGCACGCGAACTGGCGCGGCGGCTGTTCACCATGGCCGTGCTCAAGAACCCGGTGTTGCGCGAGTACTACAACGCCGAGACCGGCGATGGCCTGGGTCAGACCCGCTTCTGGGGATTCACCGCTCTCTACTACGGAATGCTGTTGGAGTCCTATGCCAACTATGATGCGTCAAGCCTGGAAAAGCCGCTGCGCCCGCTGATGACGCAGGAACTGGGTGTGAAGTTCCCCGAGTTGCCCAAGATGTGGCCGACTCCCTCGAGCACATAAGTTCACCGATCGTGGAGCGAGGTCCAATGTCGTTGACGCGTCGAAAGATTCTCACAACGACGGCGAAGACCGCATGCCTTGCTGCCGGCCGGCGCCTGGGGCTGGCACAGTTCGTCCTACAGCCCGAGCCACAGCTTGAGTTTGCGCCTGTCCCGCCGCCGGCGACCACGGCGGCTAAGGCACTGTTCGCCGATGTCGGGGCTGCTGCGTACACGGAGCTGGACCACAAACTGCGCATCGTGAATGCAGACCTTGTTGCGAATGGCCTGCGCCACCTTCCAGGCCTTAACGACACCTTTTTGACCGGCTACCCGAAGAATGAGTTTTACGATTGGGACCTGTACTTCGAGAACCTGTATCTTTCGTACTACGGCGTGTGGCCGCTCTGCTTCACCAATCTGAAGGAGTTCCTGAACCGCGAACAGCCCGACGGCTACGTCAATCGAAGCCTCATCAACCGGCGCGACCGGCAGCAGTTCAAGCCGTTCCTTGCGCAGCTGGTGTTGCTTGGGGCGAAGCAGAACCACGACGACTACGAATGGCTGCGCGGCAACTACTACGATCGCCTTACGAGGTATCTTGCCAAGTGGTTCTCCTACGATGGCGACAAGAACGGCCTGCCGGTGTGGAACTCGGCTGACGCCGCTGGCACAGACAATCAATGGTCGCGCGCGGGCGCATTGAGTTCTTTCCAGATTGAAGGCGTCGATCTGGCCAGCTATCTGATACGCGAGCTGCGCGCCATGGCTGTGATTGCTGCGGCGCTGGGCAACAAGGCCGATGCTACTGCCTTCAACCGGCATGGCGACGAGGTTGTGAAGCTGATCAACTTTGTCTTCTGGGACGAGAAGCAGGGGATGTACTTCGACCGCAATGAGAAAACCGGCCAGCGCGTGTATGTGAAATCAGTGACCAACTTCATGCCGCTGTTTGCGGGGGCGGCAACGCCGGAGCGCGCCAAACGAATGATCCAGGAGCACCTGCTGAATCCCGATGAGTTCTGGCTGAAGTATCCGGTTGCCAGTTATGCCAAGACGGAGCTGGACTACTACCAAGGCTCCTACCACGAATGTAATTGGCGCGGGCCGACGTGGGTGCCGACGAACTACATGATCTTCCAGGGGCTGCGGCAGTACGGCTATCACGATGAGGCGAGGGAACTTGCACGGCGGCTCTTCCACATGGCGGTTGTCTGGAACCCGATTCTGCGCGAATACTACAACGCGGAGAGTGGCGATGGCCTGGGCCAGACGCGCTTCTGGGGATTCACGGCGCTGTACTACGGAATGCTGCTGGAGTCGTACGCGGACTATGATGCTTCGAGCCTGGACAAACCGTTACGCCCACTGATCCAGCAGGAGCTGGGTGTCCGGTTCCCCGAGCTGCCTACTATCTGGCCGACTCCATCCAATGCCTGAGAGATCATGCATCTTCCTTTAGGCCTAGCATCAACAAAGATTTGCAGGCGGAACTTGTGCGGGACGGTTTTGCAGTGCGATAGTAGTGTGCATTCTTGCGAGGTCATATCGTGGTGCGGTTTTTATCGATTGGTCTAATGATTTCTCTCATGCTGGCAATCCCTGCTTGCAGCCAGGTTCCTGCCCAGACTCCTAACCAGAATCCTGTATTGAGTCCGGCTGGCCCTCGCGCCCAGGGTCGCGGCCCGGCTGTTGTTCCCCCATCTGGGGTTCCTCCTGGGGAGCGCAACGCTGGCGGACGCCCGGTCCACAATGAAGCAGAGCGTGCTGCGCGGTGGAAGGTGGTTACGATGCCGTACTCGCGCACTGGGCTGACGTCAGCCGAGCAGCAGATGATCGCCAAGCTGGCCGATGCGTGCCATCTGATGGACGAGATTTATCTGCACCAAAGCGATCTCGGCGGATGGGCGATCTACCACGCAACGTCTAACGCCGACATGTTTCGTCTGTTCTCCATCAACGGCAGCCGATGGGACCTGGCCGACCGCAATACTCCAGTCATCGGAGAAGAGCCGCTGGTTCCGGGCCATGAGCTTTATCCGTTTGGAACCACCAGCGCCGTGATTGAGAAATACGCCGCGGCGCATCCGGAGCAGAAGGAAGCTATTTACAACCCTTGGACGGTAGTGCGCTCTGCGCCGCTCGACCTTGCTTTCAATCTGAGCCAGCCCGTGGTGAGCCTGGCTGACCATCTTTATACCTATCCCTATCACGAGGCATATGCAGAGTGGGTGAAGCCGATGGTCGCCGATCTACAGGCAGCCGCAAAGCTTTCGCCCGATCCGGCGTTCGCGCATTACCTGAACCTGCGGGCGGATGCCTTGCTCAACGACGATTACTACGCCAGCGACATTGCGTGGCTGGATTTGAAGAATCCCAAGATCGACCTGATCTTTGCGCCGTATGAGACCTATCTGGATGGCGTCCTTGGGGTGAAGACTTCGTACGGCGGGGCGATTCTAATTCGCAACGAGACAGAGAGCCGCAAGCTGGCGATGTATCAGCAGCATGAAGCAGCCATGCAGCAGGCGCTGCCAATCTCCGCGGAGGACAGGCCCTCCAAGGAGGGGCAGGCAACCCCGATGGAAGTCGTCGATGCTCCGCTGCGTGCCGGCGACCTTCACTATGGATACCAGGCGGTGGCGGACAATCTGCCCAACGACCCACGGATCCATGCCGAGAAGGGATCGAAGAAGATATTCTTCAAGAACTTCATGGACGCGCGCGTGGACTATGTGGTCCTGCCGGTCGCGCAAAAAATGTTGACCGCAGCTCAGATTAAAGACGTCAGTGGCGAGGGTTATCTGACCGGAGTGATTCTGCATGAGATCTCCCATGGTCTCGGGCCCGCATACGCGCATGTGGAGGGCAAGCAGGTTGCCATCAACGAGGCGATTGGTCCGGCGTACAGTGGACTGGAAGAAGCCAAAGCAGATGTAACTGGCATCTTCCTCGCTAAATGGCTGGTAGACCAGAAGCTGCTGCCGGACAGTGAATTGAATGGAATATACGCGTCGTACGTTGCCGGAGTGTTTCGTACTCTGCGCTTCGGCACGGCTGAGGCCCATGGCCGCGCGGAGCTGATGGAGTTCAACTATCTGCTGGAACGTGGTGCGCTGGCCAGGGGTAGCGATGGCAGATACAGTATCGACTATGGGGCGATGCCTGCTGCGGTGGCTTCGCTTACCCAGCAGCTTCTCACGTTTGAGGCCCGCGGCGATCGCGCCGGGGTTGAAGCCTGGTTCGCCAAGTACGATGTGATGCCGCCGGCGCTGACCCAGGCCCTCGCATCCACCCGCGACATTCCCGTCGACATTACACCCGAATTTGAACTCGCCCACGGGGTGCGCCCATGAAAACCATCTTCGCCAGCTTGTTCGCTCTCTCTGCCGCCCTTATAGTTGCCCCTGCTGTTGGCCAGCAGAAGCTCACGCTGCACCATCATGACGCGGCGCACCAGGTACCAGGCACGATCGTTGTGCCGGCATCGGATTTCTTCACCGACTTCCCCGCAGGCGACAGTAGCGGCAGTGGGTTTGGCCGTGGTCAGGCGGCCACTGCATGGGAGTTCAATAACAACTCGCTGACCCTGGGGGTTGCCGGGGATGTTACCGCAAAAATTCCGGTGAAGGAAGGCGGCGTGTACCACCTGTACGTGCGTGGCAGCGGCACAGCCACCAGCGCCTTCCATGTTGCAATCGACGGCAAGCAGGATCCCGCCACCTTCGGACAAAGTGCGATGCAGATGCAGCGCGGAGGCGACTTCACGCTTAAGCCTGGAACGGTGGAGATCAGGCTCACAGCGATCCAGCCACGCCCAGTCTTCAACGTGCTGGTGCTTACCAAGAGGGCAAGCTTCACGGAAGACGACCTGAAGCCGCTGGAGTTGCCGGCTGAGGTGAAGCTGCTGCACGAGTACACGATTGCTCCCTCCAACATCGTCAAATTCGGGGATGTCGATGGTTCGGGAAAGTACGCGATTCTGGACATATTGAACAATTACTCCAGCATCATGTATGCCAACGACGGTCACATCCTGTGGCGATGGGATGCACCACCGACGACGCAGGGCGACCCGCGCGGCAATGAGGCTGCGGGAGTTCTTTGGGACTTTCATCACACCGGCAAAGATGAACTGGCGCATTGGCGCGAGACGCCCGATGGCAAGGAGTGGCTCGTGCTGGCGGAGGGGCTTACCGGCAAGATCATTAAGCAAGTGCCTTGGCCCGCGCCTGCGTTGCCGCATGTGGATAACAACTACCGCATGGCCGTGGCAAAGTTCCATAAAGATTCTGACGGGCCGGACACGCTGCTGGTGTTCGCGGATACCGGTGGATGGATAGGGCTTACAGCATAT
>CAWERM010000016.1:0-8800 GCA_963810995.1 uncultured Acidobacteriaceae bacterium
TTGCAATAAAAATGGCACAGCCAAATCGCTGTGCCTACCGCTGATATTTCCGGTTACAACTAAAAAAACTTAACACCGTCTTACACCGATTGAACCGATTAAAAAGGAATAGGCAACAAACAAGAATCACTAGTCTGCAATCTACTATTTCGTCTTGAATCGGTTGGACCGGTGTAGATCGGTGTTACGTATTGTTCCTTAGAGCCTCAGGTCGATCCTGGTGGTCTGAGCGGCTCGGGCCAGATCATTGGTCGTCAATACGCGAATCTCCTGGCTCTGCATGGTCTCGACGCCGAAGCGGTATCGCTCAATGCTCTCCTCTTCAAACTCATGTTTCTCCTCATCCTCGTCCGACACTGTACGCAGCGGTTCCACCACGGCGGTCAGTTCCAGCCTAGCTCCCTCCACGCGAACGACTCCGTCGCGCAGTCTGGGCGCGGTATACGCAAGGACCTTGGCCGCCTCCACATCGCCATCGAGCGAGACCGCGTGAAACATCTTGACCACCCCGTTGGGACGATACCCGCAGTCGATCTTCATGGGATCGCCCAGCAGTGTGTACATGGAAGCGGCGATTCTTTTGCGCATCAAGGCCCACACTCCGGCGCGTTCAAACTGGGTCCGCATGGCCCCCGCGATCATTGCACGGCCAGTCCGCGTGTGCACCGGTTTCACACGCAACGGCTCCACGTACAACCGCATCAGCAGCTCCATCTCCGTTACCATGTTTTCCGCGAGACAGGCGTGGGCCTCCGTCATCTGCAGCGAGTTGGAGAATGTATCCTCAATGACATCGACCAAAGGTTTGTTGTCTGTCGACCCCAGTCGCAGGCGCGTAACCAGCTCCCCCTCCAAGGCCTCGAGCAGCCCAATATCCGCGTCCGCATCCATGCACCTTACCCGGGTCCAGTCCCGTGTGAAGCGGACCCGCGCGGTCTCCTCACGGCCCGCCTCCCGCAGCAGGACGCCGATATTCGTATATTCGCCCTTCACCGCATCCGGAACATAACGGATGAGGAAGAACTCGCACGGCACACGGTCATTCAAAGGAACTCCTCTCCCGATGCCAGGTTCGAGGTTCAAGGTTCGAGTTGTTTCTATCTACTGCATGAGCAATCTGATCGCCAATCGAATGCCCGAAGGCAGCCAGCTTCAACTTTGTCCCTCGAACCTTGAACCTGCACCAAACTCCTACATCACGAACTTCCCAACTCCATTCTCTGCGAACTGCACTGGTACGTGAATGCTCAACTTTTTCTCCCACATCGGGAATGGCTGCCGATCTGAGTCCCGAAACGAACCGATCAACTCTCGCAATCGTCCGCGCCGCAGCAATAGCTGCTCGGTCAACCGCTCGATCACCGACGTATCTCCTCCGTACCACTGGGGCGGAACGATCTCCGCGATGGCCCACAACTTGTCCGCTTCCATCGTCTCCATGCGACTGAGCCAGGGCTCGAAGCTCTGCCAGCCCAGGACTCCTGCGTACACCCGGTTGCGGGCGTAGACGCCGCGCAGCGGTGTATCGGGGAAGGTCCACTCACCGGCGTTGAAACAAAAACCCTGGTCGATGAACGTCGCACGGTACTTCCGCTCACGCGGCTTGCGATCGAAGACCGCCTGACGGCCATTGCAGTTGCCGGTCCACTTATCGAGGGCAAGGATCCCAGCGAACTCCTGCAGATTGCGCACCTCATCCAGTTGCTGCTCGGGAAGGTAGTCCACAACCTGGCCGGGCATCAATCCACCCACGAACCGGCTGCCAAACTGCAATCCAGGGCGATACTTCTCCCTCTTTCCGTGCGGCAATTCAAGGTGCATATCGGCGGTATTCTCGATCAACCACTGCGTGACTTCGACTACGTCGCTGGGCGGAACCGTCAATCCAGCGGCCTGGGCCAGCCGAGTGGCGATCAGTTCATTGGCCAGCACGCGCAGATGCTGCGGGTTGTTCTGAAACTTGACAACCCAAAGCTTACCGTCCGCGCCGAGCATCAACTGACTCTGCGCTCCGCCGCGCATTCTCCGAATCGCCTGTACTGCAAGCACCGCCAAGGAAGTCTACCCCGCTCCTGCAGGATACTGCACTCAGACGGCCCATATCCTATTCGAGCCGGTCTGCAACCTCTCCGCCCTTACCGACTGGCCCAACGCCATTGCCATCAGACAGTCGTCATGCGTGCCGCTTGCCGCACCTGTCTTTCCACCGGAAGACTGACAAACGTACGGCACTCCTCCAGCAGCCTCCTGCTCAGAAACAACCAGGGAGACTCCACCAACAGTGCCCCCATGCGGCTGATCATGGCAGGCTTCGAGCTAGCCGTAGTCAACCATCCCGCCACTCCGGCCTGCTCGTACACTCTGGTGTAATGCTCCACTGCATCCAGATAGGCAAGCACGCCGGAGCCATGATTGTTTCGCTCCACGGCAACCAGGGACCCGTGACCGGGACCGCCGTACTCGCGGCCCAACGAAGCGGCAATACGCGCCAGCTCCAGAGCGCCCAATCGCTGTTGCAGCTCGGCGCACTGCATTCCGGTAGACAGGTCGATCACCTGTAGCGCAGCGAAGTCCCCGTCGGATCCACCTCCAGCGGTGTCGACGGCAACGATGTATTCCTTGCCGGGCAATGGCGGCAGCCATATTTGCAAGGTGCCACTGCGTCGCGTCTCCACTGGATTCTGCACTGCAGCCAAACGCCGCTCCACCGCTTCCATGTCGAAACAGCATTCACCCGAGGTGCGGAAGCACAGCTCGGCATCCTCGGCGAACTCCTGTGTCCGCAACCCCCGATAGCTCGCCTCAAGGCCCCGGCGAAAGCCAATCTGCGCGGGGGTCAAGCCATGTTGTCTCACCAACACTAGCTCATCGTCGCGCATATCCGTGACCGCCGCCGCTACATATGCCTCCTCCATCCACCAGGGATAAAAGTGCTTCACCACACCTTTCTCACTTGCATGCTGCCACTCTTCATAGAAGCATCCATAGGCCCCATTGGGTGTACTCTCAATCACCATCTCACCGCCGGGTACGAGCGCGGCCCGCAGCCCGGCCAAAGTTGCCGAAGCATCGCCAGACCAGCGCGACAGCTCACTGCAGTGCATGTTCTGCACGGTCAGGCCACGACCGGCACTCTCATCCGAAGCGCTGAGCACTCGGAATTCGCTGTCCAGCTCCGGAAAGACCATCTGCCCGATATTGGCCCGGCTTCGCCGAAGGCATCCCTCGCGCATCTTCTTGGGAAGACGCTCCCAGAAGCGCTGCACCATGCGAAAGATGCCTTCCGCAGCCTCGCGCGTCTGAGCGACCTGCACTGTCAACACACCGCGAACGGTAATGGTCTTCAGAAAAAAGCGTCCCGCCACCCATGTTGTGATGCCCATCTGTCGCGCTTTGACAACGATGTTTTGTCGCCCCCGCTCACATTCAAATCTTGCCTGCGCCGGGTTGGCATTCAGCACACTTTCCTTGCCGGAGCGATCTCGGATTCTGAGCAACTGACTGGCCAGACAGACTGGGACTGTTTTCCCTTCCGGCCCGGCCCATCGCTCATCGATATGCTTTCCAAACTCCAGTAACTCTTCAAGAACATACTCCACCTCGCTCATCGCATCACCACCCACGCCATAGGATCGACCGGTCCCCGGAATGTCACGCCAGGAACGCACTTCCAATGTGCGTATGCCCACAGGGGGCCATCGCGGTGCGCTCCTCTTATTGCAATCTCTCGATTGTTACGAGACGCGTCCAAACACCGCCTGTATTTGTACCACTGGATATAAGGGATTCTGTTTGAATCGCGGTGCTGCCGGGTAAGTTGAAAATGTAGGTCGTAAAAGGATTAGGCCCACCCGTCGCAAGTGAGGTGGTATTCATGGAATAATTCAATCCACTTACCGAACTTATTTGCGGAGCGCTCACATATTGCACTACAGTCGCGGTCGTGCTGCTAGTCGTAGTTGTATAGAGTGTCCCCGTCACGCGATAAAGACCCGCTGCTGGAGTTGTGTATACCGAAGCGTAAGACCCGGTTGGCGCACTCTCTGAAAGCGGTGTTTGCGCATAAACAACACAGGGAAGATGGTTGTATCCATCCAGGCAACCAAGAGTATTGGGTATAGCTGGTTGAGGCGTGTAAGCTGCAACGATCAACTGTTTGCTTGAATTGGTCGCCACAAATCCAGCCGATGCAGGAACGGCTGCGCCATTTATTTGCGCTACAGTTGGATTCGGGTATGTTCCGCTAAGGTCGCCGCCTGCCGAGCCGCTGGGAGGCAACGCCGTTGGCACAGTTCCTCCGTCAGCAATCGAAGTGCCGCTCGCGTTGTTCATTACGGCCAAGTGCCCGATGGTCGCGCCGCTGCCTGGACCGGTGACCGGGTTCGTAAGCGCCGCCTGCTTACCGTTGAATGTGTTCCAATCCGCATGGGCCAGGTAGCCGTCCACCGAAGCAGCCGCCGCCGGCATCGAGATAGCCGGAGTAGCACCGCCGCTCGATACTACTGGGGCCGAACCTGTGACCGCCGTGATAGTACCGCTTCCGCCGCCACCCCCGCTCGGTGCTACCCATGTGCCATCCTCGCGCAGGAACCGCGTGCTCCCGGCGGCTGTGCCGGGATCGGGCACGATACCAGGTGCGTGGGTGGTTCCCGAAGGGCCAAACAGCGGTAAGTGCGCTGCCGCGATTGTTCCTGAGTTGATGCTTGCTCCGCTTACCGCCCCATTGATTGTTGTCGCATTCAAGGTCCCGGCATTGATGGTTCCCGCGGTGAACGCTTGTGGGCTGAAACTGTAAGGCGTCCCACGCATGTTCAAAGTCAATGAACTGAGTGTCGGGGAATAGGACACGAATATCGCCGCCGACTGTGCTGTCTAACTCGAAGAGTGCATAGCCGGAGTTCCAGTTTCCGCATCCATGCAGGTTGCAGTGAACTGTGAACACTGCTTCTTCTCCAGCGGTAAGATTCATGGTGCGGAGCCAGATTCCGGTAGCCTCGTAGGCTGCCGTGGGTACGCTATGAGTTCCGCCGTATCCAAGAAAGTTCTGAGTTGGCGCTGCATTGGCAATCGACCACCCAGTCAGCCCCGGTCCAGTATTTTGTTGATATTGTAGTCCGGCACGTTCGGCGGTCAGCGGTCGTGGCACCGTTTGTCCAATATATTCCGTGTCTGCTGCTACATTTTCCTGGAAGTAGTGAGGCTCTTCAACCGGGTCGTTGGCAGCCCACGCCGCGTTATTTGGCGCAAGAGTCATCTGTCCGTCAACACTATTTGCCAGCGGATCGTATACGCTGAGCACCTCAGCCATCGGGTAGAGCGCAAAGCCGCCTGTGAGTAACGAGATCGACCCTCCGGTGCTGGAACTGTTTGCGCCACTCTGCGCATAGCTAAATGTATTGATGGCAGTAGCGGTCACTACAAAGTTCCCGTTGTAGCTGCTGTCGGCGACTCCAGCGATTGTGATGCTCAGCCCAGTCACATCTGCAGGAAGGTTTCCAACTAAGGTCGCTGTTACCACATTCGCAGTCCGTGTTAACGATGCGATAGATGCACTCAGATTTATATACCCCGAGGTACTGTTTAAGATACCAATCACTGGGGTCAACCCTCCTGCGTAATACAGGCCGGTTGCTGAGTAAGCCCCAATCACCGGAAAGAGCTGACGGATCCCATTCGTCGTATCGACGGTCTGCTCCAGGCCGTAGCCACACAGTCCTCCAAATGCCAGCGTAGCCATACTCTGATGAGGCTTGTTCAGTGTCATCTGTAGATGGGTTGCATCGACGACGGTGTAAGGTGCCATCTCGTAGTTATTCGGAGCGTAGCTGGCAGTCTGATCGACCACACAAGCGAGGCCGCTGGAGGCGCCAATCGCCGCGGTGTTTGCTGCATATCCAGACGGCATGCCGGTTGTCGCAATCGCGACTGTTACGACTCCGGGAGCCATGTTGTTGGCTTGCGATGGAGTGACTTGGCCAGTACTTAGAAACACGCTAAGCGGAAAATTCGTCCCGCCGAAATTAGCAGCCGCATGGGGTCCTGCATTCGTACCGCTAACGATTACGCCCCCCGTGCTGGTACTGGTGATCGTCTTCGATGGATTGGTGTCGATAAGAAAGCGTCCATCTCCCTGCGTCCCGCCTCCGGAATCCTGGGCGATCATGACACTCGTTGAGCCGGTCGTGCATCCAGTAGTGCAGGTTCCTACAAAGACTCTGGGATCCTCGCGGGCCTGTAGATCGAATAGATGCGCTCCCTCGTCCGCCGAATCGTGAAAGCCGCCGGATGCATAGATAAAGCGCGATCCGAGCAGGCAGTCTCCTACGCCGAAGCAATCGCTCTCCTCTGGGACCAGAACATGCTGCCCCTGCGTGTTATATGTGCCATTCACGGACAACGCGCTATATCCCATCTTGAAATAGGGGACAGGGTTATCGATCCCTTCCGGAAATAGATTAGATCCGCCGGCAAGTCCCTCCTGAGTGATTGCCAGGCCCATGGCGCCGGGAATATGGTTTCCTGTCTGCTGCAGCAGACTCGCCGCGCTCTGCGTCGAGAACGTCGTCGATCGTCTGTGCGGTGGAAAGACCGTGGCTCACAACATCGAGTGGGTTCTTGTAGCTGTCCACCTGCCTTCCACCGCGCGCGTCCTGCAAGTGGGTCTGGCTGTTGAATGAAGCTGCGGAATATGATTCATCGGTATAGTCCTGTTCCGCCTTGACTTCACATCCATTCGTACAGTCTGGGCTGGTTACTGCATTCGCGATCCCATTATTTCCTCGCCCGTTCACATACTGACTGGCGTACTCCACCCCGTTCAAATCGTTCACTTCCAATTGAGTGCCTGCCGGTTGCACTACGACTTGTGTCGCCGTCGGCAGGGTGGAGACCTTCTGTCCCAATCCACTAGTTGTTGCAGCGACACTTTCATCTACATAATTCTTGTCAGCCGCTTGGGTCGGCGACACCGGGTCGGCCGGCAACACAAGCGGTCCGGTCATCGTATCTCCAGCCTTCAATACATAGGGCGACGAATCCAGCGGATGACCAGTTACCGCCGCTGCGATCGCAGTGTCCACGTAGCTCTTGCTTACCGTCTGCATAGCTACCGTTGTGGGTAGTACCGTTGACTCGATCGCGCTTATTTTCACCGCAACAATACTTACCGGTACCACCCAATACTGCCGGCTCACGCTGCTATCGTCCAGATGAAATACCGCAGTATAGTAACTTCCGATTGGCGTTGAACCTGCGTTCGGAATAAGTTGCACACTGAGCGCTCCACCCGCGGCTAGTACCGCGGACGTACTTCCACTTGGGACCGAATTGCCGTTGCTTGTGGTAAATGCAGGCCAACTGATGAGCACAGTTCCCGTCGCCACCGTCCCATCGGCGTGATAGATCGTGTCCGCCACCTGGGTGGTTGCCACCTGGGCAGCTCCGGTTATCGTCATCACCGCCAGCAGCACTCCAATCAACATCCAGTTCCTAGGCTTCCAATGCATCGCACTCTCCTCATATCCGCAATCGCGCACCTAAATCCCCCGCAACGCCGCCGGCAGATAGCTCCGGAAGCACAATACTGTCTCTCCATCGTTGGCATCCTTCACCGGCAGCGCGCGAAATGCACCTGCCAGGCGTATCTTCTCCAGTGGAGCTGCCAACGCTTCTTCTGTCTCTACAGAACCCTGCATCGCTTGTAGGCGTGGATAGTGAACCAGGACCCTGTCCCCCTGAGTACCCGGCATTACAAAGAGCCCAGACCACTCCTGAAAGAAGCTCGCACCCTCACGATCGCAAAAGCCGATCAGTTGACTCACCTGCATCCCCGCCCCCGGAACACCCGCTGGCAACGGGCTCACAAGCTGCAATACGCCAGCCGAGATTGCAGTAACTATGCCCACATTCAGCGTCACTCGTCGCACATAGTTCACATCTCCACCCACTGCACTGGCGGATTGTACATAGGCCGAACTGACACCCGTGCCGACATATCCAAGTTGACCCGTGTAATCTAAGTCCACCGCAACCAGGTTGCCGACACTGAATCCGGTCGCTGCCATCGTTCCCACGTTCAAACTAGTCGCGGTGGACACCGGTCCCGTGCCGGTTAGCAAAGGGACCGGCACCGCAGCCACGCCACCGCTTCCGTTCGGCGAGGCGCCCGCGGCCGTCGTCAACAGATTGGTCTGTTGCGATCCCGATGCCAGTGTCACCTGCAGCTTTCCCCAGGTTTCGAATACTAGCGACACCGTCGCGTCCACCTCCGAGCGAACTTGACCCACTGTCATCGCCGGAGCGCCAGCCCGCAGAGCATCTAACCTTTGTCCCGACTTTCTCTCAAACCGCGATACCCATCCTAGGTCTACCCAGGGTGCCGGAGGTGCATTCAAGTCAAATCGTCCAAACTGCGCTGCGTCGAACAGGGTTGGTATTCCGGCCGATCTGTTCACCGGCGCGAAGTATGCGCGCACCCGTCTTGTCACCGGAGCCACGGACGCCACAACTCCTGCTCCTGTCGTCGTTGTACTCACAGTTCACCCGCCTCCTGGTAGGCAAAGACCATCACCGTTGAAGTCCGTTCCAAACGCTCGCCAACTGCTATAGCAGCACTGAACACTGGATCTGCCCAAACACATTCGTTCCCATCGCGGTGGGAGCTACGCCATCTCCAGCCATTGAACAGTTCATCTTTGTTACTGCGTGTGGTTTTGCCCCCAGCGCCGACGCCAACTCAGCATCCATGGCCGCCAGCAAACGCCCACGATCCATGCCACCGTTGCCCGGTGTCCCATCCGTG
>CAWERM010000017.1:0-3460 GCA_963810995.1 uncultured Acidobacteriaceae bacterium
GCGCCAGCCACCGTGTTGGGAATGTCATGCAGCTTCAGATCCAGGAAGACTTCGTACCCGCGCTCGCGTAGACCTTCAATCACCCGGTTCCCAGCTGCGTAGTACAGCTCCATCCCCACCTTGAACCAGCGGCAGCAGCCATCCAGCCGCCCCACCAGCTCCATCGCCGCATCCGCGGAAGGGAAGTCGAGCGCCACAATCAGTCTATCTTTGGGACCATTTATCCTACGCACTTCTATCGGAACCGCAGGGCCAGCAGTCACATCGTCCATGGCCTCAGTCTAGGCATTAACGGCATATATTCCAAGCATTTCGGCTTGATAAATACAAAATTCATTCTGCGTGGAGAGAAGGACCTACGGCTGATTATCTAAATCGTCATCCGGGTCTTAGTTGCCCAGCGACATAAGCTCCACCGGCACCTGTAGTTGCGCCAGCAATGCCAGCGAGAGTGCAGGATCGCTGCTGCTGATCGGCTCCAGCTTCACCTGGCCAAGTCCTGCAAGGCCAACTGCCTGCGCCGCGGCATAGGACAGGTCGACAATCCGGTCCTCCGGCACGGGACCGCGATCGTTCACCCGGACGAAGGCCGTCTTATGGTTCTTCAGGTTGGTCACACGAAGCCAGGTGCCCATGGGAAGACTGCGATGGGCACAGGTCATCCGGTTCATATCGAAGCGTTCGCCGCCAGCCGTGGTGCGTCCCTGGAACTTGGTCCCGTACCATGAGGCCACGCCGGTCTGATACCAGTGCCTAGGCTTAGCCATCGACTTTGACTTTGTACTGGTGCTGGGTGGGGCCTTGCCGGTGGCTGGGGGTGGCGGGCCGGTAGGATTGCCATCCTTGGCCGAGGCACTGAGGGCCATACTCATCACCAAAAAGCCGGCTGCGAACTTACGGACGGATCTTTGCTTCCCTGTGAATCCAGTTCTGAAAGAAGTCCTTTTCATTTGCACGCTCCATCTGTTATTGTCTTTGCAAGTTGTACTCAAGTCAATCATCTATAAGTGTTTATCGGCAGACGAGACTTGCATCATGAGCCCCTTTTGTGATATAGAGGATGGGCGTTTTTAAACACTCAAAAGCCTTCTGCCAATACTCTTTGGGCCCTATTTGGGTCGGATGCTTTCGAAAATCACCCTGGTTAGCCAAAATGTAGGTTTTTTTCGAAAGTACCGATCTTTGCACATTTCAGACCTCCCAGCCCATGCAGACCGTCCTCACCATCGCCGGGTTCGATCCTTCATCCGGAGCCGGCGTTACGGCAGACTTGATGGTCTTCGCCGCGCACTCACTCTTCGGCACAGCCTGCATCACAGCGCTTACGGTGCAATCGACCCAGGGAGTGCGCTCCATGCATGCCACTTCCGCAACCGTCGTCCAAGCCACGCTGGATTGCCTGGAAGAAGATCTGCCCCCCGCTGGGATCAAAATTGGTATGCTAGCAACAAAAAATAACACCTCTATAATCTGTGATTATCTTGATAAACATCAACAAGAACATTGGCATTTGCCGCAGAGTTGGATTCCCGTTGTCCTCGATCCTGTTCTACGCTCCACCTCGGGAAGGGAACTACTTGAATCAGAAGGAGTAACTCTGATGCGCGACCGCCTACTTCCCCAGGTCGACTGGATCACCCCGAACCTAGCTGAACTCGCCGTCTTGTCAGGCATCGAGGTGGCAGGCCGCGACGATATGCCTCGCGCCTGCCGGGCCCTTCAAACACGCACCGCGCAGAGCCCGGACGGCCATCGCCTGGGAATCTTCGCCACCGGCGGACATTCCGATCCGCCGGACGATTTTCTGCTGCTGCCAACCGGGGAGGGGCTATGGCTGCCTGGCGAACGCATCAACACGCTGTCGACCCACGGAACAGGCTGCGCTCTCTCCAGCGCCTTCCTTAGCCGCCTGGTTCTGGGCGATACACCGCGGCAGGCTGCACAGGCCGCTAAACAATATGTGTCCGAGGCATTACAGACAGCTGTGAAGATTGGCTCAGGATTAGGCCCTATGAACCACTTACATAATATTATTAAACAATGACATTAATATATATGGCTGACAGATAGATAGGACAATGGCATCCAGCAAAGGAGCTTTCTCAAGGCTCACAATCAATTAAATTTCAGGGAAACCCTAAAGTCCTGCTCGAAGTCGCCGATAGAAGTGCTAACGCGAGGTACTTCTATGTCCAGCATTCCGTCGACCCCTTCCTACGGTGATATTCTCGCCCAACCGTTGCCTGCGATGGCTTCAACTAGCCGCCAGCAGGTGTCCAGCCGAGTGCTTCGCCGCCAGCCCTCGATGACGCAGGGTCAGGCGTTGGAGAAGCTCGGTCGCGCCATTGAGTACCTGTACGACTCGCAGGTATACCAGAAGGGTGGCGAACTGATGCCGGACGATGTGGAAGCCGTGCAGACCCTGATGCGACTCAGCCGCGAAATCTTCCTACAGTGCCGCGAGATGGTGCCGCCGCGTCGCGGGGTCAAACAATGGCTCATCGAGACCTTCATCGAGGGTGCGGCCGCGTAGCCACTAGCTGTCTCCGTCCACACTAACGGTCACTCACACGACAGGCAGCGCATCTGATACGGTGGATGTCCTGGAGCTGGACGTGGAGGCGGAGTCATGAAAGTCTTGCTGGGAATAGACCATTCAAAGTACGCGGACGATGTCGCCAGGGCGTTTATCTCGCAGTTTCGCCCGGAGAACACAGAAGTACTGGTGCTGCATGTGTTGCAACCGTTGGGGCTCATAGCTCCGCCGGAGATGGCCATCGGATACGCGCCGGAACTGGCAGACATGAAGCAGCCGGCCCATGAGCTGGTGGAGCGCATAGCGGACCTACTGCGTAATGCGAAATTCAAAGCAGAGACAGCCACGGAGGCAGGCGATGTGCGCGAGTGCATCCTGGATGCGGCGGCAGAGTGGCATGCCGATCTGATCGTCGTCGGCTCACACGGCAAGCGAGGCATTCAGCGATTTCTGCTGGGCAGCGTGGCGGAGTTCGTCGCGCGCCACGCCAAGTGCTCGGTCCAAATCATCCGCACAATGGCAGGGAACTGAGGAACGGCTGCGCAAAACAATGGAAGTGCAAGAAAGAAAGCCCACTCGCATGGAGTGGGCCCCCACAGTGTCTCCTGTAGCGTTTTACTTCGGCTTGGCAACCGTTAGGTTCAGCGGAGCGACGCCGGCGCAGTTGATATTGACGAATTTTGCGGTGAATACTCTATCCTGTGTCTTATTACGGGCTTGTTGTTCTGGTCAGTTCCGGTAATCACAATGTGGCTGGTGCCCGTGAAGTTCTCCTCGTCCGGAGACTGAAAATCGAAGTGCCCCGTGGACGCGAGTTTGCCGCTGGTACAGGCGTTATCAAAGGAGATTTCCCGGCCTTTTTGCACCTTGTTGGAGACGGTACATACGGTGCTGCCGATACCCTGGTTGGTTAGTGTGAGGTAG
>CAWERM010000018.1:0-4974 GCA_963810995.1 uncultured Acidobacteriaceae bacterium
CGCCCAATGGGATGCGGCCTGCGGCGCGCCCTGGACAGCGGCGCGGAGGTCAGCGCTACGAGAAGACCAAGGAAGGCCCGATGAAGGGCTTCCAGCCGCCGCCGCGCTACGGCGGAGCGCAGCTCTCGCAGGAGCCTCTGCCGATCACCAAGACGATTACCGTGACCGAAGGCATCAGCGTGAAGGACCTGGCCGAGAAGCTGGACGTGCGCGGCAAGGACCTGATTGCGACGCTGCTGATGAAGGGCGTCTTCGTCACGGTGAACCAGTCGCTGGACGGCGAGCTGGTGAAGGATGTGGCGCGGCAGTTTGGCGCGGACGCGACGGTGATCTCGGTCGAAGAGCAGTTGGAGAACGAGGCCATCGAGGGCTTCCTGGAAGACACGACGGGGATGGTGGAGATTACGCGCTCGCCGGTGGTGACCGTGATGGGCCACGTCGACCACGGCAAGACTTCGCTGCTGGACGCGATCCGTTCCACCGACGTTGCGGCGGGCGAGGCGGGCGGAATCACGCAGCACATCGGCGCGTACAAGGTGAAGATCGCCAAGCCGGACTCGCCGGCGTTTGGGCGCGAGATCGTCTTCCTGGATACGCCGGGCCACGAGGCGTTTACCCGGATGCGCGCGCGCGGCGCCAAGATCACCGACATCGTGGTGGTAGTGGTAGCGGCCGACGATGGCGTGATGCCGCAGACGCTGGAGGCGATCGCCCACGCCAAGGCGGCGAATGTGCCGATCATCGTGGCGGTGAACAAGATCGACAAGCCGGAGGCCAATCCCGACCGCGTGAAGCAGCAGCTTGCGGACCGCGGCTTGCAGCCCGAGGCGTGGGGCGGATCGACGGTGTTCGTCGATGTGTCTGCCAAGAAGCGGATGAACCTCGATCTGCTGCTGGAGATGATCTGCCTGGTGGCCGATCTGGCCAACCTGAAGGCGACGCCGGACCGTCCGGCAGTGGGCACGGTGATCGAAGCGAAGCTGGACCGAGGACGCGGCGCGGTTGCGTCGGTGCTGATCCAGAACGGGACGCTGCATACCGGAGACAGCTACATTGTGGGCAATACGTTCGGCAAGATCCGCGCATTGTTCGACGACCGCGGACGGCCGATCCTCGAAGCTGGGCCTGCGACGCCGGTGGAGATTCTGGGACTGGAAGGCATGCCCGACGCGGGCGATACGTTCCTGGTGATGGCGGACCGCGACAAGGCCAAGGGCATTGCGCAGTACCGCAAGATGAAGGAGCGCGAGGCGCAGTTGGCCAAGAGTTCACGCGTGTCGCTGGAAGGGCTGGCGGAGCAGATCAAGCATGCCGGGATGAAGGACCTGAACCTGATTGTGAAGGGCGACGTGCAGGGATCGGTGGAGGTGATAGCCGAAGACCTGCAGCGCATGTCCACCGAGAAGGTGCGGGTGACGGGTGCTGCACTCCGGCGTGGGCGCGATTACGGAGTCGGACGTGCTGCTGGCGTCGGCGTCGAACGCCGTGATCATCGGGTTCAATGTGCGGCCCGACCGCAAGTCGCAAGAGGTGGCCGAGCGCGAGAGCGTGGAGATTCGGCTGCACTCGATCATCTACGAGTTGCGCGACGAGATCGAAAAGGCGATGTATGGGCTGCTGGACCCGGTGTTCAAGGAAAACTACGCGGGCAAGGCCGAGGTGACGAATGTCTTCAAGATCACCAAGGTCGGGCAGATCGCGGGCTGCCGCGTGACCGATGGCGTGATCACACGCGACGGCCCAGGTGCGCGTACTGCGCGATGGCGAAGAGGTTTGGCGCGGCAAGATCGGATCGCTCAAGCGCTTCAAGGACGACGTGAGCGAGGTGCGCCAAGGCGTGGAGTGCGGCATCGACCTGGCCGGATTCAAGGACATCCGCGTGGGCGACATCATCGAGTCGTTCACCACGGAGAAGCTGGCCGACGAGTTGGGGCAGAACTCGATTGTGGCGCGCAAGGCCGAGAAGGCCGCGAAGGAAGCAGCAGCGGCAGCCGAGGCAGAGGCTGCGGCGGAAGCTGAGGAGACAAAGGCATAGGTTCGATGAGGGCCAGAATCACACTAGATGATGATGCGTATCAGCTAGCCTCGCTCTACGCGGCTGGGGACGGGATTTCGCTCGGCTCCGCCATAGGCGAACTTGTGCGAAAGGCAATCGCGAAGCCAACGTACATTGGAACTGGGATTAAAGTGGCCCCGAATGGACTCCACGTCTTTGGTAGTCGTGGCAGGGTCATTACTCCAAAGATGGTGAAGGATGCGTTGGGCGGTTGAAGATGCGAAGAGTTGGATGCGAAGAGAGGCTGGGAGCGATTCCAGCCTCTCTCGTTCTTACTGACTACTTCGCGTTCGGAACGCCCTTCATGGTGGCCGGGTCGACTGGGATGGACACATGCTCATGGGCGATGAGCCAGTGACCATTGATCTTCTTGTATCCATCTGTAACCCGTACCGTCATCTCCACCTTCTTGCCTTTTTTGTCGGTCAGGTATCCCTTTTGAATGCTGTGACTGTAGGCGACGTTGCCTCCGGTGGTAATGTCAAGGTCGTTGATGCTGAAGTCCGCTGGGCCGGGATACATGGCGAAGGTATCCTGCCAGTCCTTGCGATAGGCATCGGCACCGGCATACTGCAACGGAGCGATCATGTCGAAGGCGATCATGGTTTGGTCGGGGACGTAGTATGCCATGATGGCGTTGACGTCCTTGGCCTTGAATGCCGCCGCAAAGCCATCCTCCAGCGCCTTGATGTCGGTTTGGTCCTGCGCACTGGTATCGACTACGGGGACGGATACAGAGTTGTTGCAGCCGGCACATGCCGCCAGCAACGCTACCAGTAGAATCTGTCTCACTTTCATTGTGCGTTCCTCACTTTCATGATCATTCTGCGTAGATTATGGATGGAAGCCTGGCCCAGTTACGGCAGAAGCCATGGGGCTGTGAGCCTCTGCTGGCCTTCTGCTGCAATTTTCTATGTGGGGTTTTCGCCTTGCCCGGCGGGTGCAACGAAGGTATCACAGATGGGTGACGGCTGCGAAGACGGCGGTTCGAGGTTCGAGGTTCGAGGTTCGAGGTTCGAGGTTCGAGGAATTGGATGCGAGGGAAGGCTGGGAGCGATTCGGGCCTCTTTTGAACGGCTACGTTAGCTCTGCGTCCCTGTAGCGATTACGCGTGTACATCGAGAGATTAGTAAAGAACAAAGAAACCAAGACGAAGACATTCGCCCACCATTCTCTTGAATGATTAACGTTGTGATGTAAAGGCACAAGCCCCTGCAAAAGAACTATTACGACTGCCGCGATCCCGATCATTATCGTGAACCATTTCATGAACACAAGATTAAGTCTTCGACCGGGAGGTGCAGGTGGAACACCTCGCCGTTCTGCAGAATACCCACGAACATAGGTTAAAAACACCTTGAGAGGCACCAGCCAACAGAATCCTGCCAGCCAACTCCAAAACCGAGCATCATCCTGCCCATCAGTTCTGTATAAATACGCGATCCATGTGAGCCCAATCGGAAACAAAATGAAGCTGAGATCCATCAGCTTGGATGACGATGGCATCATGCGGAAGGTCTTCAGGTCGCGCACACAGGATTCATCTGTTACCCAAATGGCCATGGTATTTTCCTCGCGGAAAGTATACGCCTGGTTCAAACGCATACAGATTCATGCTTACGGAGCGACCGTGAGCGTGAGCCAGTCGAAGGTGCGGACAGCTAGAATGTGAAAGAGATGTTTGTGACCTTCAAGATAGTGTTTGTGTACGTGACGCTGGGGACGCTGGCGGGAATCATCGGGATACCCTACTCGCTGGTGGTGGGCAATATCAAATTGCTGTACCGCGTGGTGGTGCGGGGCATCGTGCCGCTGGGGCTGCGCGCGGGAGGGATCCGCGTGGTGGTGAGCGGCCTCGAACACATCCCGGCGGGGATGAGCTGCATTTTTCTGGCGAACCACGTGTCGAACCTGGATCCGCCGGTGCTGCTGCCCGTGCTTCCAGGCCAGTGTTCGGTGCTGCTGAAGAAGGGGCTGATGTGGATTCCGCTGCTGGGGACGGCGATGCGGATGGCCAAATTCGTTCCCGTGGGGCGGGCCAACCAGCGCGAGGCGGCGCAGGCAAGTGTTGCGGCGGCGGAGGCGGCATTGAGGTCGGGGCTGCACGTGCTGTTCTTTGCCGAGGGAACGCGCTCGGAGGACGGACGGCTGGCGACGTTCAAGCGCGGGCCGTTCTACCTGGCGATGGATACGGGCGCGCCGATTGTGCCGATCGCGATCAGCGGCACGGAGAAGATGATGCGCAAGCATAGCGCGGCCATCACTCCGGGAGTGGCGAGGGTGCAGATACTGCCGGCGATTTATCCGGGGGGGATATGCGACGCGCGACGACCTGATGAACGCGGCACACGTGGCAATCGCGGCGGCTCTGCCGGAGGAGATGAGGCCTAAAGACTAGGTTCGAGGTTCGAGGTTCGAGGAATTTGACGTACTAATCGATACAGCCTGGCTACGGCGCACTCTTTAGACTTGCACCATGTCTAATACCTATCGCGATCTCAAAGTTTGGCAGAAGTCAATCGATCTCGCCGAAACAATCTATCGTCTTACTGGGAGTTTTCCAACATCGGAGATATATGGACTATGTTCACAGATGCGTCGAGCTGCCGTATCTATTGCAAGCAATATTGCGGAAGGATGGGGACGACGAAGCCGAAAGGATTATGGAAGATTTGTGCTGATGGCACGTGGGTCAAATGATGAATTGCAGACTCAGCTTGTGATCGCCGAACGATTGGGCTTCGGCAAAGTCGAGCACTTCGCCGAAGCGAACGCTCAGTCCGATGAGATTGGGAAGATGTTGAATGGCTTGCATACGTTCCTACAGACTCCTCGTCGCAAACCCCTCGAACCTCGAACCTAATACCTCGAACCTAGTATCTACTTCACGATGGCGTCGTACCGGCATCCGGTTTACT
>CAWERM010000019.1:0-23650 GCA_963810995.1 uncultured Acidobacteriaceae bacterium
TGGCGAGATAAGAACGACGACTTGCAGTACGCCTTTTTCAACGGTGTCGGTTATGTGAGCTGGGAGAATATCTGGGGCATCTGGAACGGCATCACGCCGCGGGATGCCGAGGCCCTGCGCCGAATCGCCCGCATCGAGCGGCAGTTCGCGCCCCTGCTGGTCAGCCCGAGCTGGGAGCCGCACACGCTTACTCTCCAATACGGCTGCTTTGCGTCGAAATTCCCGTCCGGCGCGCAAACGCTGTGGACGTTGGTAAACCGCGACGGGTATGATCTGGCCGGCGATCAGATAAGGCTGCCTTACCGGCCAGGTGCGCGGTACTTCGATGTCTATCATGGCGTCGAGCTACAGCCGAAGATACAGGGCGAATTCGTGCTGCTCGCCTTCGAAATGGAATCGCGCGGCTACGGCGCCATCCTCGAAACTTCGCAACCGGATCGGGGCCTGACGACTTTCCTGGCGGGGATGAAGCAGATCGCCGCCAAACCATTGCGAGAGTACTCGGGCGAATGGAAGCCCTTGCCGCAGCGGTTGGTGGAAATAGCGCCGGCTAAGTCGCCATTCGCCGAACCAGCCGGGATGATCCGCATTCCCGCGGCAGTGATCATAGAAGGACGTAGTCTTAACGAAGCAAGTAATAAAGGCGACATTGTCGGTCAAGGACGAGGAGCTGCATCGGCGGCTGGGCGATCTGCTGTATGCGCAGAAACAATACGATGGCGCCATCCGCGAGTACAACGTGCTTGCGGCGTCGAACCCGGTAGACAAGGCGGGCGCGCAGTTCGACCTGGCGCAGGCGTACTTTGCCGCGGGACAGAGGGACAAGGCCGAAGACAGTGTACTGGGAGCGCTGGAAACTGCTCCCGGGTATCGACCAGCGCAGAAGCTGCTGCTGGAGTTGCAGAAACCACCCGAAAAATCGAACTGAAGAGAGAGGAAATTCATGGCTTCTTTTGCAGGATTGAATCAGGACGCGGCACTGCTACAGCAGCGTATCGAGCGCTTCCATGGGGTGCGTGAAGAAATTCTGAGACAGGTGCGCGATGTGATCGTAGGCCAGGAAGATGTCCTGGACCAGATACTGATTGCTCTGTTTGTGGGCGGCCATTGCCTCTTGACCGGCATGCCCGGCACCGCGAAGACACTCATGGTGCGCACCATCGCCGATGCGCTCGGCTTGCGGTTCCGGCGCATACAATTTACGCCCGACCTGATGCCATCCGACATTACCGGGACCGACATCATCGAAGAGGACCTGACCACAGGCCATCGTAAATGGACCTTCGTCGAAGGGCCGATCTTCGGCAACATTCTGCTGGCCGACGAGATCAACCGTACGCCTCCCAAGACACAGTCCGCCCTGCTGGAAGCCATGCAGGAGCATTCCTGCACGGTGCGTGGCACACAGTACCAGCTGCCTGCGCCGTTCTTTGTGCTGGCCACGCAGAACCCAATCGAGCTGGAAGGAACCTATCCGCTTCCCGAGGCGCAGTTGGACCGCTTCCTGTTCAACTCGATCCTGGGTGACTTGAACGCCGAGGACGAGTTGAAGGTGGTCGACCGGACGACTGCCACGCGTGTCACCAATGTGGTGGCCGTGACCTCTGCCGAGGACATGCTCGAATTCCAGCAGCTTGTGCGCATGGTGCCCATCGCCGAAACGCTCTCGCGCTATGTGGTGGACCTGGTGCGCAGCACGCGGCCCAAGAGTGAAAACGCGCCCGATTTTGTAACTAAATATGTGAATTACGGGGCCAGTGTTCGCGCGGCGCAATTTATTGTGCTGGCCGCCAAGGCGCGCGCGCTCTCGCATAAGCGCTACCACGTCACCTACGATGACATTACGTCCGTGGTGGCGCCGGTGCTGCGCCATCGAGTTCTGCTCAACTTCCATGCCGAGTCCGACCGCATCGACACGGACCAGATCATCACCCGTCTCATCGCGCAAGTTCCGCGGCCCAAGGAGAATTGATGCAGCGGTTTCTCGATCCCAATGTGTTGGCCGGAATCTCCTCGCTGGACCTGCTGGCGAAGACGGTGGTAGACGGCTTCGTGGCCGGCCTGCACCGTTCGCCGGACTTCGGCTTCAGCCAGGAGTTTGCCGAGTACCGAGCCTACACTCCGGGAGACGACCTGCGCCATGTGGACTGGAACCTGTTTGCACGCACCGAACGCTGCTATCTGAAGCGCTATCGCGGCGAGACCAACAGCCAGCTTACCGTGCTGCTGGATGCCAGCAACTCCATGCAATACACCTCCGGGCCGCCCATGAAGATGGACTACGCGCGCTACATTGCGGCATCGCTTTTTTATCTGGCCATCCACAACCAGCGCGACGCGGCAGGGCTGATTGTCTTCGATGACGAAGTGCGCGAGTACATCCGGCCATCCACGCGGCAGGGCCAGTTGGCGCGGCTCTTCGCGGGGCTGGAGCGGGCGGAGCCTCATGCGCGCACGAACTTTGCCAAGCCCTTGCAACACTTTCAGAATTTTCTGCAGCGGCGCGGCATCGCAATTATCGTCTCCGATTTTTACGAGGACCCCGAGCTTATCGTGCATACCATCGAGCCTCTGCGTTACCACGGAAACGAGGTGGTCCTGTTTCATGTCCTCGACCCGCAGGAGATTCGGCCCGTCATGAAGGGATCGGCGGTCCTGGTCGATCTGGAAACCGATCAGAGGATCGAAGTTATCCCCGAATACGCCAAGACCACCTATCGCGCGAAGGTGGATGCGCACATCGAAGAGCTTCGCACGCGCACCCAGGCGGCGGGGATGGACTATCAACTGCTCACCACCGACCAGCCTCTCGATTCGGCGCTGCGAGAGTACCTCACCATGCGAAAGGCGGGTAACTGATGGGCTTTCTCGCACCATGGTTCATGGGTGGGCTTGCCGCGTTGAGCGTGCCGATCTTCGTGCATCTGCTGCGCAAGCATATCAGCATACCGCGACCCGTAAGTTCGCTGATGTTCTTCGAGCGTGGTACGCAGAGCTCGACGCGTCACCGCCGGCTGCGCTATCTGTTATTGTTCGCTCTGCGATCTGCGTTGGTACTGCTGGTGGTATTGGCCTTTGCCAACCCATTTATCCGGCGCGCCGCTGCGGACACAAACGGGCGCACGCTTCTGATTGTTCTGGATAATTCCTTCAGCATGAGGGCCGGTACGCGGTTTGCGGATGCGAAGCAGCAGGCGCTTGCGCAGTTGGCCGCCAAACCGCACTCGCAGAAGGCGCAGATCATGGCATTGGGCGGGCAGCTCGAAGTGATGACCCAGCCAATCAGCGACGACGCCCAGTTGCGCGCCGCGCTGGAGAGCATCCAGCCGGGAGATGGGCACGCCAACTATCGGCGAGCTGGGCCGCGCCATTCGTACCATGAGCGAGACCGTGCGCGGCCCTATCGATCTTCACCTATTCAGCGACATGCAGCGCAGCGCCATGCCTGCGAACTTCGCCGATATGGTCCTGCCCGGCAACGTGACTCTGCTGTTGCATCCCGTGGCGGAGGGCGCCGCGCCGCCCAACTGGACGGTCGAAAGCGTAGATGCACCTGCTGAATTGTCCGATCCGAAGGACCCCAAACGGTCGCGCGTGCAGGCTGTTGTGGCTGGCTTTGGCACACCGGCAGCATCGAAATTGGTGTCCCTGGTTGTGAATGGAAAAGTAATTGCAACCAAGAAAGTGGATGTGCCCGCCAACGGGCGCGCCACGGTAAATTTTGCGCCACTCGATGTGGGCTATGGGTTCAATCGCTGTGCAGTGCGCATCGATGGCGGCGACGCTTTTCCGGCAGACGATGCAAGCGACTTTGTGGTCCGGCGGTCCGATCCGGAGCGGATTCTCTTCGTCCACGCCGCGGGTGATCCGCGTTCCGCGCTCTACTTCGATGCGGCACTACAGGCGGCAGACCAATCTTCGTTTGTGCTGCAATCCGTGGCCGCGGAGCAGGCGACCGACCTCGATCCGTCCAAGTACGCCTTCGTTGTGCTCTCCGATACGGTGGTGCTGCCCTCGATCTTTGAGCATACGCTGGAGCAGAATGTAGCCAAGGGTGGCAGCGTATTGATCGCGTTGGGCACCGATGCGGCGCATCATGCGCAGATTCCATTGTGGGGCGGCAGCGCGAAGGATGCGCACGACTATGCACGCAGCGGCAACGCGGCAACGGTGGGCCAGGTGGACTTCAACTATCCCGCGCTGCAGCAGGCACAGCCTGGGCGCGATAACGGAGGCTGGGCCGAGGTCAAGGTATTCTACGCCGTGGTGGTGGACCCGGCGCAGGCGCGCATTGAGGCGAGGCTGACCGACGGCACGCCGCTGCTTCTGGATAAGCAGGTGGGCGAAGGACATCTCCTTCTGCTTACATCGGGACTTGAGAACCTGACCAACGATCTGCCGTTGCACCCGGTGTTTGTGGCGTTTGTGGACCGCACAGCGCGCTATCTCTCCGGCAGCGAGCGGCTGAGCGGGTCGCGGCTGGTGGATTCCTTCGTTGCTCTGCGTGCCGCTGCCGATCCTGCGGGTTCGGTCGCCAACGTCGAGGTGATCGATCCGGATGGTCACCGGCCGCTCTCGCTCAGCGAGGCGCGCACCGTCGAGTCGTTCCGCCTGCAACGAGCGGGTTATTATCAGATACGGTTTGCCGATGGCCGCGATGCCGTCATTGGGGTCAACCCCGACCGGCGCGAGTCGGACCTGGCGTCGATGCCACCGGATGTGCAACAACTTTGGAGTGGAAGCTCCGGCGGCGGCACGACCCAATCGACAGACACCGCGCAAGTGGAAGGCAAGACCCGGCCCGTTAGCCTTTGGTGGTACGTTATGCTGCTTGCATTGGTTGTCGCATTGGCGGAGACGGCGCTCGCCAGCGGTTACATGGGCACGCAGCGGGAGGAAGCATGAGCAACCACAGCGATCTCAATGCCTATATTGCGCGACTTCAGCAACGTCTTCGGCTGGGAGCGTGGCTGCGTGGTGCAGCCATCTTTACCGGCACGGCGCTCACCGTTACGCTCGCGATGGTCCTGCTGCTCAACCGCCTTGCGTTTCCGGAGCATGGGATTACGGCTGCGCGATTGTCCATCTTCGCTGCACTCGCCGTCGCGGCAGTCTATGGCGTGGCTGTGCCATTGCTGCGCCTCACGCGCGCGCGCGCTGTCAGTAATACCGAAGCCGCGAATCCAGAAATCGAACAGCGGCTCACCACATTTCAGGAACGCGCCGCCAACGCCGACGATCCGTTTCTCGAACTGCTGGCCGCCGATACACTGGCGCGCACGCAGTATGTGACGCCCTCCTCGCTGGTCCCGGACAACCGCTTGTTTGCACTGGGCGGCGCGGGACTGGGATGCTTTGCGGTGCTGCTGTGGATGATTGCCGCGGGCCCAGGCTATCTGGGATATGGCGCGTCGCTGTTGTGGACCGGGCCGAAAAAGGATGTAGCGCCGCTGTATACCATCACGGTGCTGCCAGGCAACGTAACCGTGCGCCGTAACAGCGATCAGCTGATTACCGCGCGCATCAGCGGTATGCAGCCCGACAAGGCGCGGCTCTTCGCCCATTACCAGAGCGCGGACGGATGGGAGCCAGTTGCCATGCAGGCCCAGCCGGACACAGGTAACGGAGCGACCTATCAATTCGTCTTCGCCGGATTGCCGGAGAATGTCGAGTACTATGTGGCCGCGGGGCCGCTGGTATCCGAACACTATAAAGTTCGCGTGGTGGACCTGCCGTCCGTCAAGGATGTCCGCGTCACCTACCGCTATCCCGCATGGACTGGGATGAAGCAGGAGATCGAGGAGCATTCAGGCGATCTGCGCGCGATTGAAGGCACCGACGCCGCAATCGAAGTGGAGATGGATCGCCCGTTGAAGGATGGGCAACTCACGCTGGATGGTGGCCAGACCATTCATCTAACGGGTGGGGACGGCAACAAGTATAAGGGCACAATCCACATGGACAAGGATGGCGCCTATCATGTGGCTGCCACGGATGAAGGCCAGCCTGTGCGTCTTTCGGAAGATTACTTTATTGCGACCGACAAGGCGCAGCCGCCGCAGATTGCCATCAACCGTCCCGCAGGAGACTATCGGGCCAGCCCCATTGAGGAGGTCACGGTCGGCGTTAAGGCGGCCGACCAGTTCGGCCTGAAAGATATGCACCTCCACTATTCGGTGAACGGCGGGCCGGACCGCGATGTGAGCCTGCTGAAGACGCCGGGCGAGAAGACTGCCGATGGTTCGTACATGCTGCCGCTGGAGGACTACAAGCTGACCCCCGGCGATCTGGTCAGCGTCTATGCCACGGCGAAAGACGGGAACACCGAGGCCCGCACAGACATCGGCTTCATCCAAGTGGACCCCTTTGAGCGCGAGTTCTCCCAGTCGCAGCAGAGCGGTGGTGGAGGCGGCGGCGGGGGTGGCGGCGGTGGACAGAATAACAATCAGACGGAGATCTCCAAGCGCGAAAAAGAGCTGATAGCCGCAACATGGAAGCAGCAGAACGACAAGACCGCAACGCCCAAGGATGAGGCTGCGCAGGGCCAGTTCCTCTCCGATGCGCAACAAAAACTGCGCGACCAGGTGATGGCCCTTTCGATCCGTATGCAGAGCCGCGACATCTCCGCCGCAAATGAGGAGTTCACCGATTTCGATAAGGACATGCAGGCAGCAGCCTCTGCCATGGCCCCCTCCGCGGAGAAATTAAAGGGCATGCAATGGAAGGATGCGATGCCGCTGGAGCAGAAGGCACTACAGGCGTTGCTGCGCGCGGAGGCAACCTTCCGCCAGATTCAGGTGGCCTTCGGTCAACGCGGCGGCGGCGGTGGCGGAGGAGGTGGCGGCGGCGCGGGACGCGACCTGGCCAGTCTCTTCGACCTGGAACTTGATACGGCAAAGAACCAGTACGAAACCGCGCAGACTGCTTCTCCGCAAGAGCAGCACGAAAAGGACGTAGAAGACGCGCTGGAGAAGCTTGACGCGTTGGCGAAGCGGCAGGCAGACCTGGCCAACCAGCGGCCCAACCCGCAACAAAGTTTCCAGGAGCGCTGGCAGCAGGAGATGCTGCGGCGCGAGGCCGAACAACTGCAGCGCCAGATGGAGCAGATGGCGAACAACGCACAGCAGGGCCAACAAGGCCAGCAGGGACAGCAAGGGCAGCAAGGACAGCAGGGCCAGCAAGGACAGCAAGGACAGCAGGGGCAGCAAAGTTCGAGTGCCTCTTCCGGATCGGCCTCGGGTCAGGCGAGTTCGCAGGCGCAGAGCGGTTCCCTAGCCCGGAACGGTTCTCAATCCTCGAGTCGGCAAGCGAGCGGTCAGTCTTCCGGCCAATCCGGAGATCAGCGGATCGAACAGGCGCTCAATCGTCTGCAGCAGGCAACGGACGCGATGAAGCGCGGCAGCACGCCGCAGCAGGGCACCGACGCCGCGCAGCAGGCAGCCGACCGTTTGCGCGATGCCACTAACCTGCTCGCCGGAACGCAGCAGCAACTCGCCTCGGGCAAAGTTGACAACCTGGCGCGCGAGGCCGGTCAGCTTACGCAGGAGGAGCACACGCAGGCCGACCAGATCAACAAGCTGGTCAACCAGCAGGGGCAGGCCGGCGCCACGGACATGGACAAGATGGCGGACCTCATCCGCCAGCGCGATCAGCTTGCGCAGGAGCGGCAACAACTCTCCGACCAACTGTCGGGCCTACAGAAAAACATCCGCGATGCAGCGCGTGAGATGGCTCCCAATCAACCTGGGGTCGCGCAGAAGTTGCGCGATGCGCTCACCAGTATGGACGACTCCGATCTGGATAACCATGTGCAGCGCACGGCAGACTGGCTGCGCAGCGGCATCAATCCGAATTCCAACGGGACCGAAAACGAGATCGCGCAGGGACTGGAGAAGTTGAGCCAGCAGCTACGCCAAGCGCAGCAGGGCATGGGACAGGGCCAGCCCGGTCAACGCGGCACAGGACAGCAGGGCGACCAGACCGCGGCGCTCAATCAGGTGGAGCGCTTGCGCAACCAGATTGAAGCCATGACGTCTGCGCGCGGCGGCAACGGCCGGCCCGGCCAGAATGGCCAAGCTCAAAACGGCCAAGGCCAGAACCGTCAAGGACAGAATGGCCAGGGGCAAAATGGCCAACAGCAAAATGGGCAGGGACAAAACGGCCAAGGGAGCGGGCAACAAGCTGGCAATGGTCGCGGACAGGGTCGCAACGGCCAACAGCAGGGCGGCAACGGGCAGGGCGTCCAACAGGCTGGGAATAATCCAGGTCAGCGCGGCGGTAACGGCACCCTAATCGGCGGCGATGTCGGCAACCGGAACCTGGGCGGACAGAGCGGCGATATACGCAATAGCGGAGGAGGCGGTGGTGGCACCGTGTGGGGCAATGTCAACACCGGCAACAACCACTACGGCCAGGCCGGGCAACAGACTGCGCCCACCAATGCTTCCGGCAATCCCGCCGATAACGAGGCCACCTATCAGCAGGGCATGCGCGAGCTGAACCAACTGCGGCAACTGGTGCAGAGCGATCCGCAGACCCAGAAGCAGGTTGCGGATTTAACCAAACAGATGCAGCAACTCGACCCAAGCCGTTTTCCCGGCAATCCGGCGATGGTGGAGCAGATGCACCGCGAAGTGCTCAGCTCCGTCGACAAGATAGAACTCCAGCTACAGCGCGATGACGCCTCCACCGAAGCTCGCACCGGCAAACCCGACGCTGTTCCCGCGGGGTACCAGGAATCCGTCGCCGAGTACTACCGCCGGCTCAGTAAGAACCCATAGCATCAGGGTTGAAAACTCGTGGTGGTTCGTATGTCTCGCCGCGAATGCGTCCCGCAGATGAATTCCGTGATGTCACTGACGCTGGTGACGCGATACACTTTTATCCCATGTTGAATCGACGCCAATTCATCGCCACTTCAGCCGCCGCTACAGCCGCTGCCGCACTCGCGCCTCGTGCGCTTGCGCAGCCCGCCCTCGTTCCATTTATCGACTCGCACGTCCATGTGTGGAAGACCGATCCGGCGTTCCCATTCGCCGCGGGCGTCCATCCATCGCCGGCAGACGCATCGGCCGAGATGCTGCTGGACCTGATGCACGCCAACAATGTGCTGCGGACGGTGTGCATTCAGGTGATCCACTACAAGTGGGACAACAGCTATCTGGCCAGCGTGCTGAAGCGTTACCCCAGGGACTTCCATGGCGTGTGCCGCGTCAATCCCGAGGACCCCGCCGCGCCGGACCAACTAACCAAGCTCACCCAGGAGCAGGGATTTAGCGGCGTGCGGCTGAGCCCGGCCGCCGGCCCTGGCGGCGACTGGATCACCGGTCCGCTGATGCCGCCCCTGTGGCGGCGCTGCGCTCAACTCAAGGTGCCGATGACGTTGCTGATTCCTGCAACGCGGCTGCCGCAGATACATCCGCTGATCGAGGCCAACCCCGACCTACAGATCGTGATCGACCACATGGCCGACACGCCGCTGGACCATCCTGAGCAGTTGGAACTACTGCTGGCGCTCGCCAAGTATCCGCACATATTCGTCAAGATCTCGCACATGTGGTCGCTATCCAGGCAGGCGTACCCGTATGCCGATGCCGCCGCACAGGTGAAGAAGCTGTACGATGTCTTCGGCGCAAAGCGTCTGATGGCTGGAACCGACTGGCCCATCTCGCTGCCGAAGCAGTCCTACGCGCAGACAGTCGCGCTCTACCGCGACCACTTCGACTTCATCCCCGCGCAGGACCACGCACAGATATTCTCCAAAACCGTTCAGCTAGTCTGGCCATTCGGCATATAGTATCGCGGGGCTTCACTTGAACTGCCGGGCCTGCCTTGCGACACTGCTCAAGCCGGGACCGCCGAGAAGGGCGAGGAAACCTCAAGCCGTGCCAGCCTCTCGTCGATCTTTGCCAGCGACGCTTCCAGTTGTCCCTGTGGGACCGCGCCGCAATCCACCGGGACAAAGGGTTGTCGAGCGCGGTTGCTGGCCTGATGAATGGCCCGGGCTACCACCTCTTTGCCCGAGCCGGCGAAGCGTTGGGCGGCTTTCCTGAGCAATCATCGTGAAGCGATAGCCGCAATGGACTTTTTCACCGTGCCGACACTCACCTTCGGCGTGCTTTACTGTTTCTTCATCATCGCGCATGACCGACGGCGGATTTTGCACTGCAACGTGACCCGGCATCCGACCAGCGCTTGGGTTGTGCAGCAGCTGCGCGAGGCATTTCCTAACGATTCTGCGCCGAAGTATCTGATCTTTGATCGCGGCTCGAATTTCAACGTGGATGTAATCGATACAGTGAAGAGCTTCGGCATCCAGCCAAAGCGAACCAGCTTTCGCAGCCCGTGGCAGAACGGTGTTGCGGAGCGTTGGATTGGCAACTGCCGCAGAGATTTGCTCAACCACGTTATCGTGTTCAACGAACAGCATCTGAAACGAATTGATGTCTGAGTACGCCCGTTATTACCACAATGACCGAACGCATCTCGCGTTGGAAGAAGCAAACGCCTGCCAATCGCGAAGCAGTGAAGTGTGCGGATGCGGCTTGCAGGGTTGTGGCCATGCCAAGACTCGGTGGCCTACATCATCGCTACGACCTGGCCGCGTGAGTTTTCGCTGCTATCAGTGATCGCGATCCATAAAACTAAGAATGAACAACGGGTGAAGTGTGCCTACTGACTCGTTGCGTCGGCCCCAGCAGCGTTTCATTGGTTCTCTTCAGCCTCCGAACACCGCTTCTCCAGCCAACAATCACTCAAGAGTCAAAGTCTGAGTTCATTCATCAGGCCCGTTTTGCCCCCGGATGGAATTTTGGCGAGGGACAACAACGTTTACCAACAGCTCATCTCTAATGTTTTACAGACAACTGTGAGTCGATTTGACTTCGTAAACTGGCTAACCATTTGATTACTGGATTATTAGACCGTCGGCCATTTTGGGGGCCGTTGATCATGATATTAATATCTTCAGAAGGAGAATCTATAATTATCTGATAACTGCTCCCCTCTAAAAAAAGGAAATCCTGCCACTTTGCTGGAAATCTGAGATTATGTCCTTCCTGAATTGTGTGTCCTAAACCACTAGATTTTGAGATGAGCATAGATTGATGTCGGATTTGAATCGACGCAGCCGCTTCAGTGGCTTTCATGTCGGGATCATTGCTCATGAGTTGTGCAAGCTGGTCCCATATTGTTCGTGAACCATTCGGCAGATACCAGATATTAACTTCATAAGTATTAGCATCTGTATTTCGAATTGTAAGCTGCATTTCTGTTGTATTGCCGTATGTGTATCTGATGGTCTCTACTGGGACTGGATTAGTTCTTTTCACTGTGGGAAATAAAATGTCTAGAACAGAATCATAGAGTACGGTATTACTAAATGTAGGTGTCTCAGGTGTCTGTTGAGCCAGAAGATTATTTATGGGGGTAACTATACATATAAGAAATACCATTCGCGTAAGTATATTCATCTTATCCATTCCTTACTTGCAGGGCTGTTGGCGGGTGGCCCACCCTTTCATTTGTTTTCTCATCCATCACCTCAAGACATTGGGTGCCCCATCCTTCGCGTCCTTTGCGATCGGGGTCCCCACCAGCTTTGCTGGTGGGGTGAGGAAGGGTGGGAGTTACCGCATTTCACTTACCAGCATCGTATTTGCTTCTCGTCTTCGTGCCGTCCATTCCGACTCAATCTCGACCGCACCTATTCTACCCGTCGCATAATGCATGTAACTCGACCACAGCCAATCTTCCGGTTTCGCCACCAGACCTCGCCGAACCGGATTACGGTGCATGTATCTCAACTTCTCCAGCCGCTTGAACTCGGAATGAACATTGAAATCGTAATAGCGCCGTTGCCAGAAACGCACATCCCCCTGTCGCTTCAGTTTTCGCGAGATGTTCTGCTTCATCACCTGCAAGGCGACCGACAAGGATGAAACCAGCGGTTCACCCAATAGCAAATGAACATGCTCGGGCATGAGCACGTAACCGGCAACTACGAATCCGTAGCTCAGACGCACGGCTTCCAACTCGCGTTCAAAGACCCGGTAAGCCGAGCCGGAACCAAGCAGCGGTTGCCTGCGAAAACAACTGAATGTAATGAAGTGGAAGTTGCCGGTCTTCCGATACCTAACAAGGCCTCTGGGCATGGCACAGGAATTCTACAACGGGATAGCAGTGCGTGGCTTCCCACCTTCCGCGATGAGACTGCGGAAGGATGGGGCACCCGAAGTTTTGTGCTGATTCACAAGGTGGGGTAGTCGGCAAATTCAGGCTAGATAGTGTGCCTGTTGGTCGGGGCGGTCAGATTCGAACTGACGACCCTCTGCTCCCAAAACAGGTCCAAACGTTTATTGAAACTCTGTTGAAATTGAGTGAAAATAAGTGATTTTGATTGAACTGTTTACCGTGAATGCCCTGATCCCTGTTGATCCTTGTGGCTTTTGGGTGCTTTGACAGTTACAAAATCGACTACAGTCGATTTCTTCCCTACTAATGCCTAGATGGAATTTTAACGAGCAACAACCAGAATCACTTCCTTATCACAGATAGGAATGGCTCGCAAAATTTCCCTACCGAATTCAGAATCCCCGCTACGAGGTCGCCTGATTTCTCTTCGCTTTCGGCCGTCCTATGCGCAGTCGGCGGAGTGAAAACTTGATTCACAGATTCGATCAGGAATGCGGTGTATTTAGACAGTTCCTCAGGCTTGGTTGCATCGATAACCGTTCTTACGAGACGCTGGTAGGAATCGAGGGAGATTGAGATACTGCTCTTGAACGCGTACTCCTCCTCTAGGCTGCGCTCCCGCGAGTATTGCAGATTGCAAAATGCGATCGTGTAAATAATCGGGAGAGATATTGATAGTTTCAAAAAAAAGGCAGCATTATATTCATGCACGTACCGGAGGGAGTAGATGAAGAATCCCGACGCTATAATGGAGATCGATACAGTTATTCCCAGAGCCTTTGCCCAAAAGAGTTTTGCCTTTGCCAGATCCTCCTGCCGTTTTTGAAAAGAGTGGAACAGGGAGAAGCCCGTTGCCCTGTTAACGGATTCCCGAATTTGGCCCTCAAGGACCTCTAGTCCCGACGTGAGGCGCTTCAGTTCGGCGTCGTTCTTTCCTATGCTGGTGCTGCCTTTGGTCTCAATTTCAGCAGCCACCTTACGAAACTCTGTATCTATTTCCCTAAACTTTACTTCGCGGAGTCTGTCGAATTGTTCGAGCAACCCGTCGACGGCTATCTTCTGGGCTTTTTCGGCTTGGGTCAGCCGCGCCTCGGAATTGGTGACGAGGTCTCCTATCGCCTTCCCTTGCAGCTCGACCGCCTTTCGCAAGTCCACAGTTGCGGTGTCCAGCTCCGCCTTTGCACCGTCTCGCGATTGCGAGACCGACTGGGTGAGGAGTTCGACTGCTTTCCTTATCTCCTCTTTGCCTTCGGTGATCTGGTTTGAGGCCGCCTGGAGCGCCTCTTCGAGCTTATTCTGGATTAGTGTAGCTTGCTGCCTCACAGCCTCTGCTTCTGTCACGAGGGTCGATGACTTACCCGCTGCGTCGGCGCAGGTCTCTGCGCTCTTTGAGGCGGATTGCTTACTAGCCTCAGCTTCTGCAAGCGTTGCCTTGGTGCTCTCGGCGTTCTTGGCGATTTCGCTCAGGATGGATTCGCACTTCGATGATGACTCTTTCAGTGCGATGGAGATGGTCAACGCGTTTGTATCCGCTTCGGAAAGCCTCGATAAGATACTTTCTGCCTTTTCTTCTGTGGCGACAAATGCTTCTGCCTGGCGGTGAACCTGCCTAATCAGTGTTTCCTGCCTCTTCAATTGATTCATTTTTTCCGCGAACCCCAAAACTTCCCCGCTCAGGTTTTGGAGGTTGTACTGCCAAATTGAGGAGGTGAGTTCGTCCACGGAGTCATCGAGTGATTGAACGGCATCAGTGCCGTTTACAAGTAACTGGAGGGTCTGGCTAACTCGCTGGACCTGTGCAAGGAGGGAATATTGGAGCTTCAGTGGGAGTTGGCTCAGTATCTTTTTTTCCGTGACATCCAGGAGGATCCCTCGAGCTTGGTTCAAATTGATCAGCGTTTCCGCCAATGGGATATGACCGCGATTTAGATCGAAGCCAAGCTCCTCGGCCTTTCTCAGGCTGGCGTCCTGTGCCTCGGCAGTCAATGTGGTCGCAACATCCCAAATCTGTTGCGAGAGTTCGCTTTTATCGGGTGATGATGGGATCGTTCCCATGAGCGCTCCTTTCGGTTCAAGCTCGGAATGCTGCGGAGCATGTAGTCAATTTGTTACGAGAGATAGAAGTGGCTTTAACAAACGTGAACCAAACGCGCTCAGAAAAGCTTAGGGTTGCTCTCACCCTGTTCGAATCTATACGCTCCTGCCTTAAGGTACTCCTCTACAGCTTCCCCGGCTATCCATTGACGCTCCAGCTTTTCAGCAACCGCTCCGGTTGTCAGGGAGCCTGCGAAAGGGTCAAGAACCAAGTCGCTGGGTTCTGTGAGCAATTTGATGAAGAACTTGGGCAACTGCATAGGAAATCGGGCTGGATGAATCTTCATCCCCTCCGCTTTGCAGCGCATGGTGTAAACGTCGTTAGCCGCATTGTTGCCCATTTTCATCATGCTCTCAGGAAAATTATCCCAATCGCACTCGACGACATTGGATGGAATGGCCCCACCCGC
Source organism: uncultured Acidobacteriaceae bacterium (assembly GCA_963810995.1). Lineage (GTDB taxonomy): Bacteria > Acidobacteriota > Terriglobia > Terriglobales > Acidobacteriaceae > Edaphobacter. The sequence goes on from CAWERM010000019.1 coordinate 14,697, forward strand.
ATGGACCTTATTGAAAGATGTACGGATGACATGGCCAGACGGACGTATCGTTTCTTTGAGGCCTTTTCTATTGAGTCGAAGCATGTCCTCGCTATAATCTCGTAGAACGTTAAGGTTGGAAGCCTTAGGATGTGGGCTTTTGGAAAGCCACCAGACGTACTCTACGGAATCTCTTATGCGGATTCGCCGAACCGTGACCCATTCCGCAGGGACCGGCATCTTCGCAGGGTTGTACCAGAAACACTCCTGTGCCAGGTGAAAGCCAATCTCATCCACCAGGGCAATTAGGAGTTTGAAATGGTAGAGCGATCTCGTGGGAGCGCCCTTGTTGTAGCTGCCACCGATGTTGAGCACGAAGCTGCCATCGTCAGTCAAGATGCGAAAGATTTCACGCGCAAACGGCAAAAACCATTCGATGTATCGGTCCTTGGTCTCGTTGCCGTATTCTTTCTTGAAGTGAAGTGCATACGGTGGGGAGGTCATCACCAGGTTCACGCAGCCGGACGGCAGCGCGCGCAACAGCTCCAAGGAGTCCCCGAGATAGGCAGAACCGTAACGTGTAGAAAAATAAGGAATTTTCCCAACAATGTGAGATGGATGAAATCCTGGCGGAGCGGCAAACGGCTCTTCAGTGACGCTCAGATATTCAAGCTGGACGGATTGGGGTTTCACGGACACTGGTGTAACCATAGTACGACCTCGCTGCGTAGAACGTAATGGAATTAGTTCACAATGTCAACCAATTTATTTAATCCGGACGATTGGGTCTCTCAGGCCGAGGCAGCTCGTATACGCGGAGTTTCCAGGCAGGCGATCGCTCGATTAGTCAAGAAAGGACGGCTTCAAGTGTATGCGGTCGGAGGGCGGGCCCTTGTCCGCCGCTCCGAGATCGAGACGTTTACGCCGGAGCCAGCGGGACGACCGCCGAATGAACGAATCAGTCGAAGCGATCAAGAAGCTCATTAGCGATTGCTCAGTGGACGAGCAAAGGGCGTTGAAGCAGTACTTGAGGACACTTCTGCCTCATCCATTGGAGAGCGAGTGGGGCATCGATGCTGAAACCATTCTGAGCGCCATCCGGCGGTCCTCCGATCTTACGAAGAGAGGTGTTCGCGGGATTATTGCCGAGGCAGTTTTCGAGGATACCATCATTCCATCCATCAAGGGCGCCGGCTGGGAACCGGTTGTTATCGTCGGCAATCTGTCATATGACGTTCATTTGCAAAAGGACGAAGTTTCCGCCCGAATCCAGATCAAGCTCCAACGATTGGAGAAGGGTGTCCCGAAGCTCTACTATCCGAAACACTATGATGAAGGATCGCTTTACGTGGTCGAGGTGCAAAAGACCAGGAGCGGGGAGAGGACGACGAAGCAGCCTCTCCTGGGGACCGAAGCGACGCTCGAAGCCACCGATTCGGTCACGGTGCAGACGCGGCCCTACCGATTCGGCGATTTCGACGTTCTTGCTGTGAACATGCATCCCTCATCGGGCGACTGGAAGAGTTTTCGGTACACCGTCGCATCATGGTTGCTTCCAAGGGCAAGTGATGGGTCCTTGATCGAAATCTTCCAGCCTGTGGCGGCTGTTCCGAACAATGTCTGGACGGACGACCTTTCTGTTTGCCTCGATTGGTTTGTCTCTGGTGAGAGGCGTACTGTCCTCACCGAAATCTTGCACCTTTCCAAATCTAAACCGAAAGAGGTCTGAGCATACGGCCACAGGTTATGCTACTGCTAATCCTACGCAAGATTCCCGGATGCAATACATTGGTTTCGCGAATTGAGTTCCAATTGAGTGACATCAAGTCGGGGAGGACTGATCCGCTATGGCAATCGGAACAACCGCTTACATCCTTGGTGCAGGATTTTCCGCAAATGCTGGCTTGCCCCTCCAGTCAGACTTCACGGAACTATTTCTAAAAGCCAATCAGTTTAAGAGAGGCAAGAGTCGACACCTCATGCCGCACTTAGGTACGTTTGTGCGAGATACCTTCGGCTTTAAGGGCGGTCAGGATCTATTGTTGTACCCCGAACTGGAAGACGTTTTCACGACACTCGATCTATCTGCCAATACGGGACATAATCTAGGTAGAAAATATTCTCCGCGGGATTTACGTAGCCTCCGGCGGATGCTATTGTCACGCATTATTCGTATGCTGAATTCTGCCTATCTAGATGGTAAGAAAAAACCATCTGAAGGTCGCGTACAGCTTCTACATTTCTTAAAATACGTTACAGGTTCAAAACATCAATTTGTCAGCCTAAATTGGGATACGGTGCTCGAGGGCTGTTTCGAAGAGCTCGGGCAAAACTCTTCTCCCTACTACAGCGGAGAGATTCGTCCTGTCATCATCGAAGAAGGCAAAGTTAAGCCGATCGAACGCACGGAATCAAGGATTCGTGTCGCCAAGATGCACGGATCAATCAACTGGTTATATTGCGACTGCTGTCGACGTACTTTCTCTGTGCCAGTTAATCAGGTCTCTCACCTGGCGTCGCAGGTTCTGAAGAGTGACGAAAGCAAGAAGCTATACGGCGAGAGTATGTCGGCCCGACTAGGTTGTCCTTCATGCGATGTGGACCTCGGGGTCCGGCTCGCAACATTTAGCTATCAGAAAGCATTACGGACGTTGACTTTCGAAAGCTCATGGCTGCAGGCCGAAAGAACGCTCCGAGAAGCCCGTAGGTGGGTTTTCATAGGATACTCTCTCCCTGGTGCGGATTTCGAATTCAAGTATCTGTTGAAGCGCGTCGCACTGTCTCTAAGGAGAAGCCCCGAAATTGTTGTGGTTACGAAGGTCAATAAGAAAAAGCCGATTGAGAGCGATCGAGCCGTAATCAGCTACAAACGATTTTTCGGGGAAAGTAAACTCCGTTTCTTTTATGACAGTCTCACGACGGACGCCATCGATGACATCCTTTAGATGTCCAGGATGATCCGATTCTCTTCAGAATTCGATAGAGATTTGGGTCATTAACTGTGTTGCAACTCACATCGATAGAGCATGTTGAATACAGGCTGGCCAAGAACCCACATCCGAATCGCAGAAATAATGTTGTTGAATAGAAGTATGAGATGTTGTACGATTTCTAGCAAATGAGTCCGAAATGGAGGCTAAACTTGGCCGCTACAATCGCATTTACTCTGAGGGGCAAGACCTTCGAAAAGTGTAAGGATGATTTTGTTAAAGCAATGAAGGGACTTGATCCTGGGCGCATCCAAAAGTACTCGACGGTTGTTGGTGGCAAACGCTACCCAATCCGGCAGGTACTCGCCGGAGTTACAAACCTACCTGCCATCGCAATTACATCCCAAGATGCCTACCGAGTGCTCGAAAAATTTGGGTTCGCTGTTGACACAGGTGAATGACTGTCCCGGAGAGTTGCCATATGGTGTCTTTTTCAAAACATGAGCAGATTAGAAGTTGCGCAGGTGTGACAGACAAACTTTTAGCCGCGATAGCAACTAAAGACCCTGTCTCAGGCCACACACACAACTTCTATCGGTATCCGGCTCGATTCTCGCCATTGTTTGTGCGTGAGGCAATTCGACATTTTTCGCGGCCAGGTGAAGTCATCCTCGATCCGTTTATGGGAGGCGGAACAGCGATTGTCGAGGCCCTGGCTCTAGGGAGAAAAGCAATTGGAGTTGATCTAAATTCTCTTGCCCATTTTGTTTCAACGGTTAAAGCTACACCGATGAGCTCCTATGATGTCAATATCCTTGAGGAGTGGCTTGCAGACGTGCAAACCGCCCGACGTTGTGGAATAGGCGAAGTAGAGGAACCTGTGTGTAATCTTCCACGACACCTTCAGGCAGTGTGGGCCGATCTCATGGCTCAGGGATCATGGTTGCCAGTTGAGAGGCAACGACGCTTTGTGCGCTGCGCACTACTTAAGACTGGACAATGGGCTATTGACTGCAAAGATTCAATACCCACGGGTGGTGAGACGGTTAGGCAGTTTGCAGTCCACATGCGGCAAATGCTTACGGGAGTGGGAGAGTTTGTCAGCTCTTGCCAGATACAGGGACTCAAGAAGAGCAAAATTCGTCAGAGCAGACTGTTGCTTTGCAGATCAGCCGCCGGCTTAGAAACGGAATCCAGACTCAACAGTCTGCCCAAACCGACGCTCGTTGTCACTTCGCCGCCCTACCCCGCCGTGCATATTCTCTATCACCGTTGGCAGGTTCAAGGTCGGCGCGAGACGCCTGCCCCATATTGGCTGGCTGCTCTCAAGGACGGCCACGCCGCGTCACATTACACGTTCGGTAGCCGCTCTCCTCTCGGTTTAGACAACTATTTTCGCAACGTCGAGGAGTGCTTCAGATCCGTACGGCAAATTGTGGCGTATAACGCCCTCGTGGTCCAACTCGTCGCTTTTTCCGACACGGAATCACAACTACCGCGTTACCTCGCTGCGATGAAACTAGCTGGTTTTGCGGAAAGCAACGTAATGGGGCCATCTGAAGATGACCGCATGTGGCGCAGCGTGCCAAACCGAAAATGGTATTGCAACCTTGGAACAGAGCAAGACTCAGCCAGAGAAGTAGTCCTGTTTCACCGTCCGGCTTAAGACGCTACCACGGTCGCTTGCAACATTGCAGGGCCTTTGTGCAAGGCCCTTATCATCGGCACAACAACCCGCGCTAAGCCAGCACAGAAACGTCCGACTCTTTCCAGATCGAAAGGCTCGGCTTCTTCATCTTCTGTTTTGGCTCCATGTTCCTCCGTGCGTTCGATTTCCTTGAGTATGCCAAGCGCTGACAGCACTACTCCGTACTTGAACCAGTGCCGAACAAGGGCCGACTCCTCTTCTTTCGTCTTGTGTAATTCGTTGATGAGGAACCGATTGTCCATGTTGACAAAGAATATGTACCCGTGACCTTCTTCAGCGTGGATGATCTTGACGGCGGTGTATTCATCAAATTGAAATTGCGGGTCGGCCCACTTCTCTTTCCGGACTTCCCGGATGTCAGGTGTTTCCAGAACCGGCGAAGAGTGTTTCCCGTTGTCATTTCGCTTCGTGCCGGGAGGAGTCTGCCCAGAAGGCGGGGGTGGCGTTTCCTCCGACTCTGTCGTGCCTATCAGGGTAAACCGCGAGACAAAGGGCTGCTCTTTCGTATCACATTGGATGTCGGTGACCGTCACTGTCATTGTGACCACGTCGCCCACATGGGCGTCATAAGGCATCTGAAATTTCGTTGTAAACTTCCCGTCCCAAAGATGGGAGCTGACGCAAAGGTTCGGAGGATCAAAAGAAATCAAGCCGGGACAGTCTGGTCGTTCAAAGTAGTCGTTGTCGGCATCAGTTTCATATTCGACACGCACAGTACGATTAAGCGGGCACGACTTTGACAGCCCGATCTTGGGTTCCTTGACAATCCGGAAGTAGGTGGGAAACTTCCGGCCGTTGTAAGGCACTGGATCATTCGTGGGGCCTGTTGTCGATACGACATTTCCTCCGATGCCCAAAATGCTGGCCAGGGTGGGATCACTTTTCAGCAGCTCCTTTAGGTAATCCGCTGTGTTCTCTTCGTTCGAGAGCGTTTCGTCGAGACGTTTCTTTCTACGCTGCGCGTTATGCTCACGCAGACCTGCATGTTCTCTCAACTCCTCGCGCAATGCGCCGTAGATCGCATCGTAAACTTCATTACGCCTGACCCGGTCACGTGATGCCATCAGGAAGTCTTCACGCTTGGCCTGATCCATTTCAGTGCAGTCCACAGAGACCAGCAGGGTTTTGCTGAGGTAATCGAATTTCAACGTGCTGCTTATAAAATTAGCGGGCAAATCGCCATGCACCTGGCCGTTCAACGTGAAATAGACTCCATGCGAAAAGTTTCCGGCGTCGTACTCTTCCTTGAGTAAGAAAAGTCGGTACGGAAGACGGCCAATACCGGATAAGTTCAGTTCACCGTAAGCAGGGCTCAATCCCTTCTCAAATTTGGAACTGGAGTCGGCCTCCGCGCCCTCCTCACTCACGTCGGCTAGAATGCCTGAGAGTGTCGTACTGTAGTAATTAGCTTTGTAGTCACGGGTTTCGGAAATGCGTAGCGGAAGAGATACCGAATGCAGATAACGCTCTAGCTCGTAGCGGCCATCGGTTGTGACCAACGTCCTTTTCTTCCATCGGTAGTTGTAAAGCTTGATACATGTTCCATGCGATAGTTCGACGGCATAGGATGGGGCTGGTTTATTCTTACTCGATTGTCCTGGAAATACGCGGATAGTGGGCCGGGCAAAGGTCAGGATAGACCCACCGGGAGCCAGATAGACGTACATCGATGACTTTCTACCAGGAGCGGGCCGCTGTCTGCGGACGATGGTGACCCCCCAAAGCTCTTTGGTGGCGTCCCCTGCAGAGACCGGACAGGATGGGTGACGGCGGGAAACGATGAGCTGGTACTTGCGGTCTCCGCAAAAGGGCAATACGCCAGTCCCGCCGCAATTGAACCGGCCTTGCACAAATGGAATATCGTCCTTGTTTTGCTTTGTCAGCGACAGAAAAGTATCCTTAAAGGATTCCGGAGTTTGACCTTCGCCCCGATCCACAACCAGGTAACAGGGGTCCTTCTTGGTGCCCGTGGCGACGAAGTGAATGCGCTCGGCTAACTTCGTACGCTCGGTCGGCGTGAGGTTCTCAAGGCGCCCGTCCTTCACCTTGAACAGGCGATCTACGGCGTCGGCCATCGTTCGCGGGGCATCCGCACCCTTGGGATCGATCCCCGCGTTATAGCACTCGGCCATCAACACTGCGTCAATGGAGTTAATCAGCTTCTCGACCAAGGCGCCGGTCGCATCGGACTGTTGGTTGTTGATTTGATTAAGGTTCATTCCAAAGCCGCCAAATGGCTGCCAGAGATGGGGGTCATCGTTGAGATAGCCGATCTTCTTGAGAACCTCATCAACCTCGGCTTCGCTCTTCGGCCTTCAGCAAGAGGTCGAATAGCGCGTAATTATCCATGCGAGCCTCCGATTACGCCACTCCAACGGCGTCGCGCTTGCTCTTGAATTGGGTCTCCTGTCCCGTCAAATCCAACCCAACTTTGCCCTTCAGAACGGCAAGGGTAGCAACACGCGCCTGGCGATTGGAGAGAACGGAGCCGGCGGTGATGCAGACGTTTTCCCACTCCGGGTTGACCTTATTTCCGACGGATTTTCTCCAGTCGATATCCCGGAGCGGTTCGAGTCTTGCTTCCCACGCGTCTGGGTAGGTTTCTATCAGCACCGCCCCAAGACCGCCAAGTGCTCGCAGGACAACGCCGTGCGTGTTGATTTTCTCCTGGCGAAGCATTGGAGCTTTGATAGTGCCTTCTTTGACCTTCTGCCAGTCAGGAATGACGCGGCTGACTGCGTTCCAGTAGGACACAGCCCGCTCAAGTTTATCCTTATATTCTGGGTGTCGGGCTTTTCCAGATTTGGCCGATTAGCTCCTCGTTGGCATCGTAAAGGTGGAGAGGTAAAAAGCTTCTCTGAACGAATCGGAATGGTCAACTTTTCCTTGTCGATCATACCCTTGAAAACAGGTACTCCCTCGGTGATTTCCATCGTGAAGCCGGAGAGCACGTCTCTATGGTCGTAAAGGATATTGAGCGACTTAGACGTTTTCTGGACGAAGCGATTGAGGTCGGTGAACATCTGCTGCGCCCGCTCCAGACTCTCCCAGGGGAAGAGCAGTACGCTGATGCTTTTCCTTGCCGATCGCCGGATTCTCATTCAGCGCGGCGCTGATCGCCGCACAACGATGTTGGCCGTCATTGATCAGGAACTTCGCATCCTCCAGTTCCATCTCCAGGTAGCCAATATCGGCACCCTCCTCGACAGGCTTGAATTTCACATCTGTGCTGTAGGCTGCGGTGATAGACGAGAAGAGGTAGCTGTCCTCGTTGTCCACGATATACTTCACAATCTCGGGGACACGGGACTTCACCAACACCCGCTGCGCCCGGAGTTCCGGCGTGAACTGCTGCCAGTCATTGAACTTGAAAAGATGCGGAATCTCCGAGAGCGCCATCATGGTTGCAAAGTACTGCGTCTTGCCGATCACACCCCGCATTGCTGGAAAGCTGACTTTCATACCCGTGTCTCCTTTTGTTTTCTTATAGTTACTTTTGGTTTGGCGTACTTTCACTCAATGGTGTGAGTACGAATCTTGTAGGCGTAGACAGCCTTGGTGGTGTTGTCGCCGCCACCGGGACCGCCCTTTGCGCCGAGGCGAAAAAGCGTGTCCTCGACACTTCTCGCGTCCACGCTCGAGTCACATGTGCGGAAAATCCAGAAGTCGCCGTTCTCTTTCACGGCATGGTCGTTGAATAGCCTACCCTTCGGATCGGAGGCGATACCTGCGTACCATGATGAGTAGGCACCGCCGCATTGGGCGATGTAGGCTTTGATTTCTTCCAAGACCTGTTGCTTCGACATACTCGTAATCCTCCCTCTCTGTTCCGCAGCTCCTGTTCTAATATATAGGAGCTGTAAAAAATACTATAAGCAGGTCTCATGCTGTTCGTCAAGAGGGTTCTAAAAATATTTTACAGCTCCCATGCAATAGTCGCGCGAACTGCGCGCCCTCTTGAAAGTACTCCCAACAGTGCAACGCAACGGAGGAGTGGAGTTAGATCCCGGCCATGATGAGGGTTTTTCGTTGTAAAACACTGAATAAAATACAGTTAATAGTATGGAGCCCTAATGGGGTGGACCAGAGAATGGAGCCAAGGGGGCATTCGGAGGGTAGCAAGGCGGTTGAAAACTGCTGGTCGATCAATGATTCAATCTTCCGGTTACTGCTTCAATCGAGTCCCTGCCCGGCTTTTAGCAGATCCTTTTTACCTTTTCCGCTGCTGCCGTCCTGGTCGCCGCCACTGCCAAACTCCAAACCCAACCGCGACGAGACCGATCTTTTCCCACAATGTCATACCCAACCATGCGCTCACAAGGATGCATGGAGCGATG
>CAWERM010000020.1:0-5151 GCA_963810995.1 uncultured Acidobacteriaceae bacterium
GCCCGCACCGCGTCAATGGCAATTGCTGCGTCATGGTGACTGGCTCGGGATGGTGGCCATGGCAGTCGGACTGGGCTGTCTGGAGACCGTGCTGGAAGATGGCGAGAAGAATGACTGGTTCGGCTCCTCGCTCATCGTGCGGCTGGCCGGAATCGCAGTAGTGAGTCTCGGCGTCTTCATCTGGGTGGAGCTGAAGCGCACTGCGCCGTTGTTAAACCTGCGCCTGCTGGCGCGGCGCAATTTCGGTCTGGGGACCTGCGCGAATTTCATCTTCGGCTTCTCGATGTTTTGCTGGATCTACCTCGTCCCGCAGTACCTGTCGCGCATGCAAGGTTTCAGTTCCCAGCAGGTCGGCGGCGTAATGATCTGGCTCGGGCTGCCGCAATTGCTATTCATTCCGTTCCTTCCAAGAATTATGCAACGCGTCGAAAGTCGCTGGATGGTCATCGTTGGCTACATCCTGTTTATCTTCGGAAGCCTGCTCGCCACCGGGTTGTCAGATGACTTTTCTGGGCCGCAGTTCTTAAGCTCCAGTCTGGTCCGTGCTGTTGCACAAGTCCTGACCATGGCGCCGCTCTCAGCGATTGCGATTGCAGGCATCGAGCACGAGCACGCGGGCTCCGCTTCGGCGCTTTTCAATGCAATGCGTAACCTGGGAGGTGCCGTCGGGATAGCCGTAATCCCAGACTTTCCTGACGAAGCGCGAGACGTAGGTATAGCTCAAGGTAAGCTCATCCCCGATCGGGTCTTTCTTCAGGAAAGCGAAGGTATGGCCGATTCCAATGTTGTAGTTCGCCCTGGGCAGCAGGCCTGGCCGGTCGATGTCGGATCCGGCCATCACAAACAGATCGTTGCTGGTACTCATCCCTTGCATGGAAGACATAGCGGCTGGGGCCTGCGCATGGATCGCATCGGGGGCAAAGATAAGCAGTGCGATGGCCACGCATAATAGAGACATGCCACATGCCTGAATCCGGCGCGAAAAGAATCGCACCCCCGCAATCTTGAGTGCGATGACGCTACCTTTGCTGTGTGTCATATCCTGCTCCGCAGGAGTAGTTTCAACGGGGAGAACGGCTTGTGTGAGGCTGCTCTTTCGCATACTCCAAGATGTAACCGAAATTCCGTTAGGAATTCATAAAGAATTGACTAGCCGCTGCGCTATCGGCGATGCGCAACCCCGCCAAGGTCGTCGTCTTTGGTCTCGTGGATGGAGAGAAGGCCGAGCAGTGTGAGCACGGCAGCGGCGGAAAGGTAGTAGCCGACGAAGTCGATGCCGTAGCTCTTGGCAAGCCAGGTGGCGATGGACGGGGCCAGCGACGCGCCGAGAATTCCGGCAAGACTGAAGGCAAGCGAACTGCCCGTATAGCGCACGGGCGTGGGAAAGAGTTCGGAGGTCAACGTCCCGATGGGCGCGTAGGTCACTCCCATCAGCGAGAGGCCCACAGCCATCATCGCCACGGCGCCGGAGGTGCCCGCCGCGAACATTGGCCCAAGAAATACGCCAAAGATTGCGATCGATGCGCTGACCCACAGCATCACGCGACGGCGTCCGTGTTCGGCAAGCAGTGCCGAGAGGGGAATCGTGACGGCAAACAGCGAGACGCAGAAAAGTTGCATCAGGAGAAACTTGCTGCGGCTGTAGCCGAGCGCGCTTGTGCCCCACGAGAGCGCGAAGACGGTCATTAGATAGAACAACACGAAGGTTGCCAGGCAGATCGCGATGCCGGAGATCAGCGCGCGTGCGTGATTGCGCAGGACGGAGTATATCGGCATCCGGAGCTGTTCGCCGCGATCGAGCGAGTTCTGGAAGACCGGCGTCTCCGTGATGCTGAGGCGAACGTACAGGCCCAAAAATACCAGGATCGCGCTTGCCAGGAAGGGAAGTCGCCAGCCGAAGGCAAAGAATTGGCGGTCGCTGAGCCAGTGCGACATCAGCAGAAAGACGCCGCCGGAGAGAAAGAATCCGATGGGCGCTCCCAGTTGCGGAAACATGCCGTACCACGCGCGCCTGTTGGCGGGAGCATTTTCTATGGCCAGTAGAATTGCTCCGCCCCACTCCCCGCCCAGCCCGATCCCCTGGCCGAAGCGGCACAGTGCCAGCAGAAGCGGCGCCACAATTCCGATCGTGTGATAAGTGGGCAGCGCGCCGATGGCGACCGTAGACACTCCCATGGTGGAGAGGGCGATCACCAGCGTCGTCTTGCGCCCGATGCGGTCGCCAAAGTGACCGAACAGAGCCGATCCGATGGGCCGTGCCAGAAACGCAATGCCGAAGGTAGCCAGTGAGGCGAGTCTCGCCGTGGCCGGATCGGACGCGGGAAAGAAGAGCCTGGGAAACACCAGCACCGCTGCCGTCGCGTAGATGTAGAAGTCGAAGAACTCGATGGTGGTGCCGATCAGGCTGGCGAAGAGGACCTGTCGGGGTGTGTTGATCGGCCGGTCGAGCGTGGCCTGGGCTGTGCTCATCGCCGCTTGCGCTCCTTCACCTTCACCGCGGGGACGCCAGCATACACGCACCACGGCTCCAGGTCGCGGGTTGCCACCGAACCCAATCCTAGTACCGCGCCGTCACCCAGGTTGACGCCCGGCGCCACCGAGGCGCGCGCACACACCCACGCATACGCTCCAATCTCCATCTCGCAGGCCAGCAGAGGAAAGCGCGCATCGTCGTAGTCGTGGGTTGCGCCGCACAGATAGGCCTCCTCCGAGAGGATGGCGTGCGAGCCCAGGCGCATCGCGACCGGGTTGTAAATAAATGCGCCACCGCCCGCCGTTACCTGGTCGGCGCACACCAGGTTCCACGGGGCCCACACCTTCGAACTCGGATGGAAGTGGCAGTTGGGTCCCATCGTTGCGCCAAAGCAGCGCAGCAGGAACGCCCTCCACCCGTGCATCGGGCGTGGCGACGATCGATACAACAACGCCCAGCACAGGTTCCATAGCTGCCGCCGAGCGCGGTCGCCAGCCGCAAACGCCGGACGCAGATAAGGATCCGTGGCCGTCTCCGCCGCAATATGCTCCGCCGCGTTGTAACGCACCTTCTTGGCCATCCCTGCCTCTGCTTCACGCCTAACAGCTAGCCACTAACCACTGTTCTTCTCTGTATAGCGTGGGGTGGTCCGTACCACATACTCAACATCCTCCATCGCCCGCTTGGAAGTGATGTTAAAGTTGAACAGTTCATGGAAGCACTTCCTGCTGCGGATGCGTAGTGCCGCAATCTCCTCCGCGCTCAGCTCCGACCAACGGCGCAGCGTGGCCGTGGTGCCATCGATTGTATCTTCCCCCACCAGCCCTGCCCAGTAGTTCATCACCTCTCTCCAGATGTTCACCTTCTCAGAGAAGATCACGGGAAGGCCGCATGCCTGGGCCTCCGCCACCACAATCCCGAAGTTCTCCTGGTGCGAGGGAATCACAAACACCTCCGAAGCTGAGAAGGCGCCCCACTTCAGCTTGCCCTCCAGCATCCCGGTCCAGGTAATGAGATGGCTGATGCCAAGTCTCGCCGCCAGCGCTTCCAGTTCCTTCCGCCATCCGATCTGGTCTGGGCCGGCGATCACCAACCGCCAGGCATCGTCTTTGCCCAGCGTCTTGGCATAGGCCTCGATCAGGATGTCGGTCGCCTTCTTGGGATGGATTCGGCCCAGGGCAAGCGCCAGCCGTTTGCCGCGCAGATCGGGCCATCGCTCCAGAAACTCCTCGCTGGCCACTGCCAGGTCGCAGTTCGGTCCGAATGTGCCGTAGGGTACAACCGTCTCGCGTACTTTGTATCGAGGGAACGACAGCCGTGCCAGGACCTTTTCTTCTTCGCAGGTAAACATCACTGCGTTTGCATCGCGCATGATCTTCCTCAAGAAGAACTGCCAATAGATCACCTTCTTGATGTGTTTGAGCGGATAGCGCTTCTTGAAGTAGGGGTCGAGCATGCCATGGACGAAGATGGCCCAGGGTATCTCCGTGCCGACAAGCGCGCGATGCGCCGCATACAGGTTGTATTGCCAGACGCCATCCACGAACACCACGTCGAAGCGTGATAGATTCGCCTTCAGCCATGGCATTGCACTGCGTGAGTATCCGAATACTCCCCAGCCCGGCCCCAGCCCAACCACCTTGGCCGGAAAATTCCACCTCGCAACGCTTTCAGGCGAGTCCAGCGTGGCCAGTTCGACCTCATGCCCGTTGATGCGATAGATTTCGCAGCGTTGTCTCAGCCCCTCAACCGGGCCTCCAGTGGCCGGATCGATGGAGTGAATGAAATGCAGGATTCTCATCGACAGCCCTCGTCTGCGACAGCTTTCGTAAAAAGTTGGATGCCCTGGAGAGTCGAAGGAGCCGTGGAATGTTAACATGCATGGAAGCACATGAGTATGAAGATATTATATGTGAGCCAGTTGCACCAGGGAAGCACGGCCCAGCGCGCGCCTGTTGGCCCTACAACGAATGGGGTACGAAATTGTCGCACTGGACACTAATCGCTTCAATCCAGGCATAGGGGTTCTGGGCAAAATCAGCTTTCTGCTCTCAGTCGGCCCCAATGTGGCGCGCCTCAATCGGGAGGTCCTCCGCTTAGCCCAGCAGCACAAACCCGATATTTTTTGGGCGGACAAGGTGCTCCAACTCCAGCCCGCCACCGTCGTCCGCTGCCGCGATATGGGCATCCAAACAGTCTGTTACATGATCGATAACTCCTTCGGTCCGCGCCGCGACTCAGGTCTGCGCCTCTACAAGAAGGCCATCCCATGCTTCGATCTCCACTGCACCCAACGGGACGTTAGTGTGGCCGACCTCAAACGGCACGGCGCCCGCGATGTCATCAAGATCCAGACCGCCTACGATCGGATTGCTCACTTTCCTCCACCGCAAGGTTGGTCGGATGCAGACCGCAACCGCGCGGTGTCCTTCATCGGCTCGCCGTACGATGACCGCGCACAGTTTCTCAGCAGACTCTCCCAGTCTGGCCTGCCCATCGTCATCTCAGGCGCGCGGCGAGCGTGGCAGCGTGCCCTAACGCCTGCCCAATTCCAGACCATTTATCGCGAAGGGGAACTTGAGGCGGACGCCTATCGCGAGGGGATTTGGAGATCGAAGATCAATCTCAGCTTCCTCACCAAATCCAACCAGGATGAGTTCACCCACAAGAGCTTTGAG
>CAWERM010000021.1:0-7214 GCA_963810995.1 uncultured Acidobacteriaceae bacterium
GACCATCCAGTCTGTCTTCAGGTCCTCACCCATCTGGCTCACTGAACTCGCGCGGAACGGCGTCCAACCCCAGGGCGCACGGCCCATTTGCCGCCATCCGCCGAGCCTCTGCCTGCCGGCGAGGTAGTCCGCTTCCTGATGGTCGGCGTGTCGAACACGGTAAGTTCGCTGGCGATCTACTCCGCGTTCGTACTTCTGTTTGCTCACCTGTTTCCCCACTACGGCAAGCCCCTGATCGCGGACATCGCGTTCGCCGTCTCCACGCCCATCGGCATTACCATAGCCTTCTTGTGCTACAAGCACTTCGTCTTTCGCACGCACGGCAACTACCTTAATGAGTGGCTGCGCTGCTTCGCCGTCTACAGCGTCACCTTTCCCATGGGACTCATAATCCTTCCCACGGCCACCAATATCTTCCTGCACCTTGTGCTCACGCGTCCTTATGCACCATTCCTGGCGGGCATCGTTAACTCCGGGATTATTGCGTGCTACAGCTACTTCGGACACAAGAAGTTCTCCTTCAGGCGATGAGGCATATCGCATTCGCCACTCACCGCGACATTTACACTGAGGACTACGCACAACTCTCTACGATCAGGTCAACACCACAAGCATGGTTCGCACAATTCAGATCGCGCTTCAGGCTCGCATCCAAGCCATTCTCTTGGCCAGGTACGGCGTCGCACTTGACCAGTTGGCAGTGGAGCAGCCGCCGAACATTGCGCTCGGCGAGCTTGCATTGCCGGTGGCGTTTGAGCTGGCCAAGCGTCTGCGCAAGGCACCGCGCGCGTTTGCCACGGAACTGGCCGCGGAGTTGAATGCTCTGATTGCGAGCGATCCAAATGCGCTTGCTGGAGTGGCTTCGGTGGAGGTTGCAGGCGCGGGATACCTCAACATCCGGCTGAATCGCGCGGCTGCGGTCCGAGCCATTGCACGCGACCAACACGCGGAGATCGGCGGAGATGGGTTTCGCCTCGTCGAACATACCAGTATCAATCCCAACAAGGCGGCGCACATTGGACATCTGCGCAACGCGATCCTGGGCGACACCTTTCAGCGGCTGCTGCGGCCCGACGGCTACAAGCGCGGCTACCAGGTCGGTGTGCAGAACTATATCGACAACACCGGCGTTCAGGTTGCCGATGTGGTTGTGGGTTTGGTGCATCTGGAGGGCAAGACGCTGGATAGCACGCGAGCGCTGCTTGCCGATCTAGCGGATCGCGGAGAGCGCATCGACTTCTACTGCTGGGACCTGTATGCGCGGATCAGCCAGTGGTACACCGGAACTGGAGTGGACGACGCGACACCACCCGCGCCCAGCGAACTTGCCCGTCGCAGGCAGATCCGTCTGGACACGCTGCATGCGTTGGAGACCGGCGGGAACGAGACGGCGGCGATTGCCGAATTGATCTCCACCGCCGTGCTGCGACGGCATCTAGAGACGATGCAGCGGCTGGGCATCGAGTACGATTTTCTGCCGCGCGAGAGCGAGATTATCAGCCTGCACTTCTGGGACACGGCGCGCACCCTAATGCTGGATCGCGGCGTGCTGTACCTGGAAACCGAGGGCAAGAACAAGGGTTGCCTGGTGATGCGGCGGGCGGGTTCAGCGCAGGAGATCGCGGTGCAGGATTCAAGCCTTCCGGATGAAGACGCCAAGGTCATCGTGCGTTCCAACGGCACAGTCACCTACGTAGGCAAGGACATTGCGTACCACCTTTGGAAGTTCGGACTGCTGCCGGGCAAGGACTTCGGCTATGCGCGGTTTCATGAGTATCCCTCGCACACCTGCTGGATATCGACCTCTGCGGCGAGCGATCCCGCGGCGCCTACCTTCGGACGTGCCGACGCCATCTACAACGTGATCGACTCGCGACAAAACGATCCGCAGAACAACGTCGTCGCGGCCCTGCGCGGGATGGGATTCAACGACGCTGCGGACCACTACACCCACTTCAGCTACGAGATGGTCGCCATGACGCCACGCTGCGCCGTGGAGCTTGGATACGACTTGTCGGAAGAGGACAAGGCGAGACCGTTCGTCGAGGTGAGCGGGCGCAAGGGATACGGGGTCAAGGCCGACGATCTGTTGGATAAGCTCGTCGCTGCGGCGCAGGCCGAGGTGGACACGCGTCACCCGGAGATCGACACCGAAGAGCGTGCGCAGATTGCAACACAAATCGCGGTGGGCGCCCTGCGCTACTTCATGTTGCGCTTCACACGGAACACAGTGATCGCGTTCGACTTCAAGGACGCGTTGAGCTTTGAGGGCGAGACCGGGCCATACATTCAGTACGCTATCGTGCGCGCGGCAAACATCTTTCGCAAGGGCGGGACGACGGAAGAGGATGCGCTGGCATCGGTCGCTGGGCTGGATTTGTCTGGTCTGGCAGGCGAAGAGGGAACCAGCCTATGGGAGACATGGCTGCTGGCTGGGCGGTTGACTGTGCTGATCGAACTGGCCATCGCTACGGCCGAGCCGGCGCACCTGGCACGTTACGCTTTCCAACTGGCGCAGCAGTTCAACAATTTCTACCACCGCTATCACATCCTCACCGAGGCGGACCCCACGCGCCGCGCTCTGTTGATGGCGACGGCTGCGGTCGCGCGCAGAGAGATGGTGCGCGCGCTGGGTCTACCTGGGCATCGAAGCTCCGACGGTGATGTAGCTTGTCTATGTGGAGTAGCTGCGCACCCACTCCACGATGGAGCGCACCGCGATACCCGACGGCCCATAGGCGATCCAGGGCTTCTTCTCCTCGTTCCACGCGCATCCGGCGATGTCCAGATGAACCCATGGAGTATCGCCCGCGAACTCCTTGAGGAAGATCGCGGCGTTGATGGCCCCGCCGAATCGATTCTTGCCGGTGTTCATAATGTCGGCAATCTCGCTGGTGATCCGCTCGCGATAGTCGTCGGTGCAGGGAAGCCGCCAGAAGCCCTCACCGGAGATGGCCAGACCCTGCTCGAACTTCGCGCAAGTTTCCTCGTCGTTGGAGAAGAGTCCAGCATTGAGCACGCCCAGTGCGATGACGCACGCCCCGGTCAGCGTGGCTGCGTCAATTAGGCGGGTGCATCCCAGAGTCTTGGCATAGTGCAGCCCATCGGCCAGCACCAGCCTGCCCTCCGCGTCCGTATTCACAATCTCGATGGTGGTGCCACTCATCGCTGTCACCACATCGCCGGGCTTCATGGCCCGTCCGTCCGGCATGTTCTCCGCCGAGCAGACCACCGCGACCACCTTGACCGCGGGTTTCAGGCGTGCAATGGCGTGCATAGCGCCAATCATCGCTGCCGCCCCGGCCATGTCGTACTTCATCTTCTCCATGCCGTCAGCGGGCTTGATGGAGATCCCGCCGGTGTCGAAGGTGATGCCCTTGCCGACGAGACCAAGCACCGGCGCACCGTCGGCTACGCCTCCCGCCGGCTCGTAGGTCATTACGATGAGTGCGGGCGGCTGCTCCGATCCCTTGGCCACCGCCCAGAAGGCCTCCATCTTCAGCTCTTGAATCTTCTGGGACGAGTAGACCTCGCAGCCCAGCCCGGCTTCGTCGCACATCGTATTGGCGCGCGCCCCCAGTTCAGTGGGTGTCAGGACATTGCCCGGCTCATTCACCAGCGAGCGGGTAAAGTTCTGCGCTGCGGCAACGATCAAACCCTCGGCTAAGCCAGCTCTGCTCTCCTGTTTCAATAAATTCATCTGATACTTTATAAGTATTGATAAATTATTTATACTGTGATCTTTGCGATCAGTACGATATGTGTCCCAGTCCAACTCGGCCAGCTCTGCACCCTCCACCATTGCCCGGGCCGTCAGCTTGGCGGAGAGTTGCACGATCGGCTCACTCCCCACAGCACCAGCCTTCGGGAATGTGATCGCCAGTTCGCGCACCGAGCGCGCCTTGGCCGCACGCACCGCCGTACCAGCGCCCTTGCGAAGCTTGTCGAGCGAGAAGTCCTTCGCCTTGCCCAGTCCCACGATAAGCAGCCGTTCGCTTGCAATCCGGCAGACTGCAAACCATCGGTCAGCGTAGATCAACGCCGTCTCTCCCAATGCAGCCTTGAACTCGCCTGGCCCTAGCGCGCGCGCCGCCGCATCGGCCATATCGATGGAGGATGTCAGCAGCACAGGACGGGGTTCGGCATTCTTCCCCGTCGCAAGGTCAACCGCAAAGACCGCAAGCATGGGCGTCTGAAATCCGCCTGTATCCGTAAAGATCAACTTTGTATTCATGCTTCCTATGGTATCTCGCCCTGGCCAGTGGCAGAAGGCGAGTCAACCGCGCGTGGGCAATGCAGAACAATCCGCTCGACGACGCTTTGCTCCAGGAGTGATTTGCGGAGGTTGGACTGTTTGTAGCGGATTCGGACTCGCTTGTCTTTCATCAGGCGAACGAATTCGTCGGCGTTGGCTTCCAAAGAGAATTCCTGGACATACTTGCCGGTGCGGTACTCCTGGATGAAGTAGGTGTAATTCAGGGTGGCGTGGAAGTGCGATGTCCTGCGGATGCGCGATACGCTGCCGCTTACGATGACGCCTTCGGCCATAGGCCAGCTTTGAGCGACACGTTCGCGATGGCGCCTGATCCATCTGCGGATAAACAAGGCCCCCCAGGCGGCTGCGAAGTAGGAGCCGTAGCGCACGATGGAGGAAACGAGGCGATAATACCCGACTGTCATAGGTCGTACGTTAGCACGATAGCAGCGGCAATCCGCGAACATTAGTGGACGCGCTGCAGGCTAGCAATAAGTTTTTCGGCCAGAGGTTTGCCTGACTCGGTCCACAGCAAGCGGCTGCTGATACCACAGTTCTTCTCCACCAGGAGAGTAAAGGCAAGGAGTTTTTCCACGTTTTGCTGGATGTGGATCTGCGCGGTCTCGTCGAGCGCCTCCTCTTCAGGGCTTTGCGGCGAGGGATTGGACAGCGGATGGTCCGGGACCCATGGTGTGTCGATACCGAAGTCAACCAGCAGTTGGCCATTCTGTTCGTACCCGGCAACGTCGAAGTCAGGACCGAAGCCGAGGATGCGGACGGTGTGGGAGCGTGTCCGCCAGGATGAATCGGTAAGGTCGATGGAGGGATCGTCGGTGTCATCCTCGTCTGCCTCGCGGTTGGAGGCGAGGCCAAGACGGCCATAGGCTGGTTGTTGTCCTTCAGGGGTCCACAACTGCCAGCGCATCTCGAACTCGTAGGCCATGTCGTCGTGCAGTTGCTCGGTGGCTTCCGCGACGGCGGCTTCCAGCAGCAAGTCGGCGGACTCGTCTGTGGGATCGATGGGGGTGAATGGATCGATCTGGGTGGTGCGGTCGTCGACGACGTAGATGCGCTGATAGGTGGGCGATTCCGTGAAATTAATAGGATACGCCGAGGCGGCGGAGACGCGTTTAGCGCCTACATGGGCAAACTGACGCAAGACTCCAAGCAACGCATCCGGAAGGGCCTCGAGGCGGAAGTTGGGATACCAGAGGCTGAGGTAGAGGCGGTCGGCCATGGAGGATCATTCTAGAGCATTTTTCACGGACATATTCCGTAAAGAGGCTTGTGCTGAGGGATTTTTATGGGGGTTGGGCGGCGGGATGAGAAGATAGATGTGGTGGATGGATGCGTAATCGTGTCGAGAGACTGAGGATTTGGTTGCTGGGGAGCGCGGGCTTCCTGTTGTTGGTGATTGTCGCGTTCCTGGGATCTGCACGCTATCTGAGGCATCGTATGCGGGCGTATCTTCCGGAAAAGTTGGCCGCTAATATCAAGATCGACCAAACGGGGGTGAACCTGTGCGATACGGTGGGATCGAGGACGATCTATTGCATTCACGCTGCCAGGGAGATGGAACACGCCGACGGTAAGATCGCTCTGCACGATGTGTCAATCGATCTATATGGGAAGAATGGCGACCGTAACGACCGAATCTACGGGGACGATTTCGAGTACGACCAGAAGGCAGGGGTGGTACGCGCCATTGGCCTGGTGAACCTCGACCTGCAGGCGGCGCAGCAGAATGCCGGGAAGGCCGCGCCTGGCACTGCCAACGGCAAAGTGTTGCATGTGACCACTAGCAACTTGGTGTATCTGAATAAACTGGGCGTGGCGGCAACCAATGAGTACATCGAGTTCCAGTCGGGCGCCATGAGGGGCATGCGACCGGCGCCGACTACAGCAGTGACTCAGGTGTACTGACGATGCACTCATCGGTAAGGATGAGCGGTGTGGCGGGTGAGCGTCCACTGGATGTAACGGCAGCGACGGCACAGGCCGACAACCGCAATCGGGAGATATTTTTGACCGGGGCGCGGTGCGTATCCCTTGGGCAGACAGTGGAGGCGCAACGAGCAACGCTGCATACCAGGCCCGATGGGACGCTGGCACGCGTGCAGGCCCAGGGAAATGTGACGAGAGAGGTCAAGGGCTCGAAGTTGGTCTCGCAACAGGCGGATGTGGTGTTGAATGCCAAGAGTCAGCCGCAATCTGCTGTGCTGACGGGAGGCGTCCAGTACTCATCCAACCTGTCTCTGCTGCAGCGCAGCGCGAAGGCAGAGGAGGCAACCATTGCCTTCGACGCACAGGGACAGGCGAGCAACGCCGTGTTTACCGGAGCGGTCCACATGAATGAGCGTACGCGTGCGACTGAGGCTGCGCGGGAGCCGTGGAGTTCGCGCGATCTGACCGCGGCGAAGGTGGAGGCCGCGCTGGTCCCGGTGAACGGTACGTCCCAAGTAAGGGATGTAGTGGCAACCGGAAGCGCACATCTAACGTCGGTGAACAACGGTACTTGGGCGAGTTCAAAGGGCATCGGCAAGGAGGAGATGTCAGCTGATGTACTCACAGCGCACATGGTTGTCACTGGCGATGGCAAGCAACCACCACAACTGGATACGGTTGCGGGGCGCGGCCATTCGGTGCTGCATCAGGTAACGGCGAATGGGATCGATCAGACCAGTTCGGGAGATACGCTGGACGCGAAGTTCCGGGCGCAACCCCCAGCGAGTGGCGTTGCAGGGCGGCAAACGTCACTTTTCCCGTCCGGTGGAGAAACATTAATGCCTCTGAGCGCTGTTCAACAGGGGCATGTCACCATGGTCCGGCGAGCATCGGCTAAGGCTGAGGCCAGGCCTGGTGCAAATTCAGGGAATGCGCAGGAGGATGTGCAGCACGCAAATGCGCAGCGGGCAGCCTACGACGGCATTCTGGATCGCATGACGTTGACCGGAGACGT
>CAWERM010000022.1:0-5068 GCA_963810995.1 uncultured Acidobacteriaceae bacterium
TTGGGACGCCGCGCTGCCTCTGGATGGGATGAGACCGAACGCTCATCTGTGGGGCGTGCTGGCGGCGCTGCTGTCGAAGACTGGAATGATGAGGATCGGCCCGGCCTTTTCTGCGGTGCTTGGGATGGGGATTCTGTGCGCGGCGGCAGGGGCGTGGATGCGGACATGGGGATCGGCGTACCTGGGTACGGATGTGATGCGCGATTCGGCGATGCGCGCTGAGGGAGTGGTGGCGGACGGGCCGTACCGGCATCTGCGCAATCCACTCTACGTGGGCTCGTGGATCCATTCACTGGCGCTGGCGCTGTTGATGCCAGTCAGTGGAGCGATCTCTTCCGTTGTGCTGTTGGTCTTGTTCCAGATGCGGCTGATCCTGGGTGAGGAGTCGTTCCTGGCGGCGAAGCTGGGCGAATCTTATACGGATTACTGCGCGCTGGTTCCGCAGTTGTGGCCTGCTCTGCGACCTCGGATTGCAGCTTCTGGGGCGAGGCCTCAATGGGCGCGGGCTGCGCTTGCGGAGATCTTTATGTGGGGCATGACCGCATCGTTCGCGGTGCTGGGCTGGCAGTACAACGCATTCCTGCTGATGAAGTGCGTGCTGGTTTGGCTCGGGATATCGCTGGTGGTTCGCGCACTTCAGATGCAGAACCGGCCCGCCGTCTGAGCGGTGTCACAGTTCCTGTGGCTTTGCACTGGTGGCAGACGCAGCCTCCTTGCGAGAGACCGTGCCCCAACCATAGCTTTGCCTCCACAGAACCGGTGAAACCGCTCTGATCCGCGGAGGTTCCGCGGGCGGCGGGCCGAACTGCACTAGAGTGAATCGACTATGAGGCCCGAGGGAAGGACTACTTCTTAGGAGGCGCGATTGCGTCCTTGGCAGCCTTGGCGACGCGGAACTTGACCACGGTCTTGGCCTTGATCTTGATGGTTTCGCCGGTCTGGGGGTTGCGTCCGAGGCGGGCCTTGCGATCTGCCTTGACCAGCTTGCCGATTCCGGGGATGGTGAACTCGCCGTTCTTCTTGGTTTCCTTGATCGCGGTGTCCGCTAACAGCTCGAGGCCGGCTGCGGCTTCCTTATTGGTGATTCCCAGCTTCTCCGCCATGTGGCGAACGAGCGCGGTTTTGGTCATTCCTTTTGCCATAGTTGTTGCTCCTTAATTCCGAGTTGATGGTGCTTAATGGTGCTGCGGCTGCCTTGCGGCGCCGATACGCTAGCCCGACTCCCGCGTTGAACCATCGATCGAGCGGTTTCTTGCTGTGAAATCGCCGGTGTTTATGCGGGTATCAGGAATACATACCGCAATTCACCTTCGACCATTCGGGTTGTTTTGTCAATGGGATTTATGCGGTTTCCACAGGTATTTTGCGGTTTTCTTTGGGTTTTGTCCGTTTTATGGCACAAATAAGGGATTTTTGGTGCCTTTTACCGGCTGGGCCGACGAAATCGCGTGGTTCAGGAGGTGCACGATGGGGGCCGCGAGAGCGAAGCGTGAGGTGATTTCGCGCAGCAGGGTAGGCCGGGTTGCGCTCTCGGCGGGAAGTGTGGCGGAGACGCCCCACTGGCGGCAGAGGAGGAGGTCCAGGGCCGGTGAATCGGCGGAAAATCCGCGCGGCGGACGGGTGAGCCGGTTGCCTTCGAACTCGCTCATAGCAGCGCGCAGCTTGCGGCTTGCGAGGAGGGCGCGCATCTCGGCGTGGTGGTCGGCAAGATAGCGGCGGATGGCGAGGAGTTGCTCGGGCGCAGGCATGTAGACGCCTGCGGCAATCACGGTCTCGGTGGAGCTGACATGGAAGTAGAAACCCGCTCCGGAGGTCTTATCCATTCCGGCACAGGCCCACCATGCAGCGATGTGGGTTTTGTAGGGGCGTTTGTCGGAGGAAAATCGTGTGTCGCGATAGATGCGGAAGAGGGACTTGTGGGGTGGGCGGACATGATCCGGCGCAAAACTGGCGAGGGCGTGGTTCACCTGCTCGATGAGCGCGAGCATGGGGGCTTTGAGTTCACGCTCGTAGATGGGTTTGCGCGGCTCGAACCAGGCGCGGTCGTTGTGGCGCTTGAGTCCGCGCAGAAACTTCAGGGCGTCGGGGGTGAAGTGGGTGGGCATGGGGTTCCTCCTGCATCTGTTTATCGCGCCAAGTTTATCTTCTCATTCTGACTGGAACCACCGGAACCCCAGCGCGGCACTATGATGGACGGGTGCGGGAGCATCTGGCCAGCCTTGTGGAGGAGTTTCGCCGACACGCCGGGGAGACGGCGGTGGTGGCCCATCGCGGCAATCGACGCTACGCCACCAGCTATGGCGACCTGGCTGGAATTGCAGGACGATTCGCGGCGGAGCTGGAGCAGCGCGGCATTGCACCGGGTGAGCGTGTGGTGCTGTGGGGCGAGAACTCCGCGGAGTGGATTGGAGTCTTCTTCGGCTGCCTGCTGCGCGCAGTGATTGTGGTGCCGCTGGATGCCGCCGGTACGAGCGAATTCGCGACGCGCGTGATTCGCGATGTTGCGCCGAAGCTGATTGTGGGCGATGCGCGGCTCATCGCTACGCTGGGACAACAGGGAACAGAGATCAGGGAACAGAGATCAGAAAAAGCCGCGGAATGGCAGAGCCCTGATTGCCTGCCACTTATGGATATTCATGCGCATTTACCGTCGGAGCCGCTGTACGAGGTCAGCGACGCGGTAAAGGGGGATACGCCGTTCCAGATTGTGTTTACCTCGGGGACGACCTCGGAGCCGCGCGGGATTGTGCATACGCATCGCAATGTGCTGGTAAGCCTACAGTCGATTGAAAGCGAGATGGCGAAGTATCGACGCTACGAGCGATGGGTCCATCCGCTGCGCTTTCTGCACTGCATTCCGCTGAGCCACGTCTTTGGGCAGTTCATGGGGTTGTGGTGCCCTGCGCTGCTGGCCGCCGAGGTCCACTTCGCGGAACAGCTAGAACCGGCGCGCATTACAGAACTGGTTCGGCACGAACGCATCTCGGTGCTGGTGGCTGTGCCGCGTGTGCTGCATCTGCTGCGCGTGCATCTGCTGGGGAGGTTCGCGGGGCTAACGGTGGAGTTGGACGCATCCGCAGCGATGTCTATATGGAAGCTCTGGTGGGTCTTCCGCCGGGTGCATGGCGCGCTGGGCTGGAAGTTCTGGGCAGTGATCTCGGGCGGCGCAACATTGCCGGTGGAGCTGGAGACGTTCTGGAACCGGCTGGGATTTGCGCTGATCCAGGGCTACGGCATGACGGAGACCGCGGCGCTTGTGACGCTGAACCATCCCTTCCACATTGCTCCAGGGACGATTGGGAAGGCGCTGCCGGGACGCGAGGTACGAATCAGCGACGACGGCGAGATCCTGGTGCGCGGCGAGATGCTTTCCGGCGCGACATGGACGGACGGGCGGATGCAAGCGCGCGAGGGCGAATGGCTGGCCAGCGGCGACCTGGCGGAGAAGAGCGCGGCGGGCGAGCTGCGATTCCTGGGGCGCAAGGGCGATGTAATTGTTACGGGTGCTGGGATGAACATCCATCCCGCCGACCTGGAGGCAGCGCTGGCCACGCAGCCGGGTGTGCGAGGCGCTGTGGTGGTGGCGTGCGAGATTGCAGGGAATGCGGAGCCGGTCGCGGTGGTGCTGTTCTCCGGCACGCAAGAAGAATTGCAACGTGTCGTGGTGCAGGCCAACCGCGGGCTGGCGGAGTATCAGCAGATTCGTCGTGTGCTGCGCTGGCCGGAGATTGATTTCCCGTACACATCAACCGGCAAGCTGGTGCGCAGGCAGGTGGCGAGCTGGTCATGCGAGACGCTGGCGGGCGGACAGCAGTCCGGCACCGCGGCAGATCGGGATGAGCTGCTTACGATGATTGCCGAAGTGACGGGCGAGGCGATTCCGCAGGCCGATGCGGGAGAGATCGACTGGTTGCGATTGTCGGAGGACCTGCACCTGGACAGCCTGGGACGAGTGCAACTGCAATCCGCTCTGGAACAGCGATTTGGAGTAGAGCTGGAAGACGATGTGGTCGCGAATCTGAAAACTGTCGGCGAGCTGCGCACACTGGTGGAGGGTGCTGGATGCAGGATACGGGCTAGCTCGAATACGACGGAGCAGAGCGGCGGCCTCTATGAGAAACAGGCACCGGGAAATGAGGAGCGGGTGGAGGAACATAAGTATCCGCGCTGGCCATGGAGTTGGCCGATGCAGGCGGTGCGCATCGCGTTTATTGAACTGGTGATGCGGCCTGTAGTGTGGTTACTGGCGGCGCCGCGCGTGGTTCGCGCAGCAGCGGAACTGCCCGACGGGCCGGTGCTGGTAATTGCCAACCACGTCACGGCATACGATGGAGCACTAATCTTGTATGCACTGCCGTCGAAGTTGCGGCGACGCGTTGCGGCGGCTATGTCTGGCGAGATGCTGGAGGATATGCGTCACGCGCGCAATCAGGTGAGCGCGGCGGCAGATTTATTTGGACCGCCAGCGTACTGGTTGCTGACGGCGCTGTTCAATGTGTTCCCGTTGCCGCGGGCGCGGGGCTTCCGACGCAGCTTTGCGCACGCAGGCAAGGCAATGGATCGCGACTACTCAGTAATGATCTTCCCCGAGGGAACGCGTAGCCGGGATGGCATGCTGCATGCGTTTCGGCCAGGCATTGGACTGCTGGCGGCGGAGTCACGCGTGCCGATTGTGCCGGTGGCGCTGGTTGGGCTAGGTGAGCTGCGCGCAAGTGGTGCACGCTGGTTCCGCTCTGGCAAGATCGAGGTGCGGATTGGGCGAGCGGTTGCCGCAGCCAGTGAGCGGACCGATCCGGCAGAGTTGACCGCGGCACTGGAAGAGGCCGTGCGAGGGCTGGCTGACGCAGACCTGTGACGAAGCTAAGTACAGGCTGGTAATCTGGTGGGCACTATGCGCCTCTCTCAACGGTTCGTCCGCAAATTCGTATTGCTCACGCTGCTTCCTCTTGCCTGCATTGCACAGACACCCAACCCTGCGTTTCCATCTGTGCAGACTGCGCCTGCACAAGCTGCTACGCCGAGTGCTGGCGGGGTTGCTTCCACGGCTCCGCGAACCGACCAAATAGCG
>CAWERM010000023.1:0-16917 GCA_963810995.1 uncultured Acidobacteriaceae bacterium
TGCATAGCGGCGTGGAGTTTGTGCAACCCATCGCGGAGCAGGCCGGCGTATCGCTGTCATTTCTGGGTGCTCAGGACCGATTGACCATACAGGGCAACGAGAACGGACTCCGTCAGATCATCCTGAACCTGGTTTGCAATGCCATTCGACATACGCCCGCAGGCGGCAAGATCACGGTTACGACCCGCGGAGTATCGCAAACGGGAACGATGAGCGCCCTGGTAGAGATCGCAGACACAGGCTGTGGAATGCCGGAGCATATTTTGGAGCACCTGTTCGAGGCCGGATTCAGCGCGGACGGCAATACTCCGGGCCTGGGCCTGGCTGTCTGCAAGCAGCTCATGAAGCAACACAACGGAGAGATACGAGTTTCCAGCCGCACGAACTTTGGCAGTACGTTTCAACTGGAGTTTCCAACCTTATGACAAGGGACGCTGCATCCTCGGTAATGGTGGTCGATGACGAACCAGGTATTCGCACCGCGTTGCGCGCGAATTTTCTTCGCCACGGCTGGCAGGTAGAGACTGCCGGCAGTGTGCGCGAAGCGATCCGCAACTTCGAAGGCAAGGAATTCGACCTGGTAGTGACCGATATTCGCATGCCGGATGGAACTGGCATGGAGGTGATGCGCTCGGCCCGCGAACTGTCTCCGGAGACAGCCGTAATTTTATTGACGGCCTACGGCTCGGTCCCGGATGCAGTCAGCGCAATGCGCGATGGGGCACTGGACTACATGACCAAGCCAATCTCGTTCGACCAATTGCAGGCCAGGGCCGCGCAGGTAATGCATCGCGCACGGCAGATGCCGATCGATGACCCCGCCCCGGCCGGTGACATCGTGGGTAGCTCGCCGCTATTGCTTCGCGCCATTCAACGGGCACGCTCCGCGGCCTGCACCGGCGCCGATGTTCTGATCGAGGCGGAGAGTGGGACGGGCAAAGAGCTGCTGGCCCGATTCATCCACGATTCCAGCGACCGTTGCCGCAAACCATTTGTGGCTGTCAACTGTGCCGCTGTTCCCGAGGCCCTGCTGGAGAGCGAGCTGTTCGGACATGGGCGGGGCGCCTTCACCGGAGCGGTTGCAGCCAAGCCGGGCAAGTTCGAGTTGGCCGACGGCGGCACGATTCTGCTGGACGAGATTGGCGAAATGCCGCTCCACCTGCAGCCCAAACTCCTACGCGCCTTGCAGGAGCGCGAGTTCGAGAGGCTTGGCGAAGGGCGGTCGGTGCAAGTCGATATTCGGGTGATTGCAACCACCAATGTTTCTCTAGCGGCGATGGTGGAGCGCGGACAGTTCCGCGGCGATCTGTACTATCGGCTGAATGTGATACCGCTTTCACTACCACCTTTGCGTGATCGCCGCGAGGACATACCCATCCTGGCCCAGCACTTCGCCCGCAAATATGCGGCGCAGTTGCAGACCAAGCCTCCCCGGCTTCATCCGGAGTTCCTCGATCTGCTGCAGTTGCAGTCCTGGCCGGGAAATGTTCGGGAGCTGGCGAACTTCATGCGTCGGGTACTTACCATGAGCGGCACATCGGAACTCGATGCGAGCTGCTTCGAGATGGAATTTCAGAAAGCTGCCCGTCCCTTCGCGGCGTCGCAGATGCCGGTCGCGGGTGCGGTCGCGGGTACACCGATCCGCCAGGTGGAACGGCTGCACCTGGAAAACACCTTGGCCCTGACGGATGGCAACCGCACTCATGCCGCCGAGATGCTGGGCATCAGCTTGCGCACATTAAGGAACAAAATTCGCGAGTATGGTCTACCGCCACGGAGGTATGCATAACATGGCCGACATCCCAATGCTGCAACAGTTGCAAGGTTATCTCCAACTCACCAATCAGCGTCAGGAAATGATCGTGTCCAACATGGCGAATGTGGATACGCCGGGCTACCACACCCAGGACATGGACTTCCAGGGGGCAATGCAACAGGTGGTGAATGAGGGGAGCGTGCGCATGCTACCCGCTTCGCGCGAGGTGGAGGGGCTGCCCGAGCGCCCGGATGGAAACAATGTGAACATCGACCGCGAAAGCCTTATGCTTTCGCAGACCCAGCTTCAGTACCAGATGGGCATCCAGCTGATTAAATCCGAGTTTCACAAATTGTTGACAGCGATCAAGGAAGGGAGCTAACCATGGGACTCTTTGACATGTTGACCATCAGCGGTTCGGCCCTTGCGGCGGAACGGCAGCGGGCGGAAGTTACCTCCGCGAACCTGGCCAATGCGGAGACCACCCATACCGACGCGGGCGGTCCGTATGTGCGCAAGCAAGTTGTCTTCAGCGCCACCAGTAGTACTCCCTTTCGCTCCGTCTTCAACCGGGTTGGGCGGTTTGCCCAGCCGCCGTCAGGTTCGGTGCAACTGACGCAGGTTGTGAACGACACCACGCCGCCGGTCAGGCGCTATGAGCCGGGCAATCCGGATGCGGATAAGAGCGGATATGTGGACTATCCGGCCATCAATCCGGTAAGCGAGATGGTGGATCTGATGGGGTCCGTGCGAGCTTATCAGCTCAATGCATCGGCGGTGAACGCGGCCAAGCAAATGATTCAGGAATCGATCGACATTTTGAAAACCACGTAAGTCTGGAGCGGCATTATGAGCAACGTCAGTCTAGGCGGAATTCCAAATTGGACCGTAGCGAATTCACCGGCGCTCGACAGCGGAGGCAGCGCAGGCAGTGACGCTGGGGGGGTGAACTTCGGCGACATGCTGAAGAGCGCCGTACACAGCGTGGACCAGGTGAACGACGACGCTACAGCGCAGGTCAGCAACCTTTTGCAGGGCGGAAACAGCGATGTGAACAGCGTGATGATCGCCGTGGAGAAGGCGGACGTCTCATTTCAGCTCATGATGCAGGTCCGCAACAAGATTGTGAGCGCGTACCAGGATATCGAGAAGATGCAGTTCTAGGATTGAAAAATTATGGCAGGCTTTAGCGACGCAACCGAGCAGGTTAAACAATTCTGGGAGAGCCGGAACGCGGGGCAGAAGGGGTTCCTTCTGGCCGGCGCGGGCGCCACCGTGTTGTTGCTTGCGCTCTTTGTCCGATTGATCGGCACGCCCGACTATAAGCCGCTTTATACGGGGCTGGAAGATTCGGACGCGCAAACCCTTACCGCGCAGTTGGATGCCCAGGGCATTCCGCATGAGGCCAGCGCCGATGGCAAGACCATCAGCGTACCCGCGGACAAACTGGATGCAGCCCGCCTACAGACCGCAGCCGCGGGCGCGCCGCACAGTGGGCGCATGGGCTTCGAGCTGTTCGACAAGATGTCTTGGGGACAGACCGAATTCGACGAAAAGGTGACCTATCAGCGAGCACTGGAGGGTGAGCTTGAGCGGACCATCCAGACGCTGTCCGACGTGGAGAGCGCGCGCGTGCATATTGTGATGCCGACCGATTCTGTCTTTGCCGACAATCAGCGCGGTGCCAAGGCATCGGTAATCCTGAAGCTTCGCCACGATAGCCTGTCCAAGGACGCGGTGCTGGCGATCTCGCGGCTAGTCTCGGGCGCGGTGGATCAGTTGAAGCCGGAAGATGTCTCGATTGTCGATGCCGACTCGGACCGATCGTTGGGACTGGGCCACGATGGAGAGGCGGATGGCGAGGCCACCGGGACAACCTTGGCGGCGCGCCTGGTCAGTACCCTGGAGCCGGTGGTGGGCGTGGACAAGATCAGGGCCAGCGTCAACGTCGATTACGATCAGGGCTCAACCGATGAAATGCAACAGAAATACGATCCTACGGTTAGCGCCGTGTTGAGCGAGCAGAAGACGCTAGACCAGGTTGGCGCGGGAGGGCCTGCCGCGGGCGGCGTTCCGGGAATCGCCAGCAACGTGCCGGCCAACTCCGGCAAGACGAATTCCCCCAATCAAAGCCCGGGTCAGTCCTCCACCACGGAGAGCGCGGAGTATGGAGTGAATAAGGTGGAGACCCATACCGTGGTCCCGGCGGGCAGGATTCAACGCATAACGGCTGCCATTGTGGTGGACGACGCGGTGGTTCGAAACACGGCGGGCGGGAAGGTGAGCTACGCCAGACAAAAGAGATCGCAGGATGAACTGGACAGGATCCAGCAACTTGCCGAAGGAGTGATTGGATTCGACGCAAAACGAGGCGATACGATCAGCGTGCAGGACATGTCCTTCGACACGCCGGTCACAGCGGCCGATCTTCCGGCCCCGAATCTGATGGAGCGGACGCAGAAAGCGATGACCGACTACTCATCGCTTCTGCGCCCTCTCTCGCTGCTCGGGCTCTTCCTGCTTGCCTATATGTTTGTGCTGCGGCCGGTGCAGAAGAAGGCCCTTGCCCCGGTACAGATGAGTGCGCAACCTGTCCTGGCTAGCGCGCCTAAGGTAGAGCGTCTCGGCATCGGCTCGGGGGAGATGTTTGGCGATACGCAGCGGGCCACCCAATTGAAAGAGCAGACCATTGAGATGATCCGGCAGAAGCCGGTCAACACTGCGCGCGCGGTGCAGGCGTGGTTGCGCGAGGAGCCGTCATGAGGCAACCGGAAACTACCTCGTAGCAGGCGCGCGCAAGGCCGCGATTCTGTTGTCGCTGCTTGGGCGACGAGCCCGCGGCTGCGATCCTGCGCAACCTGCCGGACCATGATCTGCAACGCGTCACCGATGAGGTTGCAAAGCTGGGTCAAGTGCCGTTCGATGTAACCCTGGACGTTCTGGAGGAATACCAGCAGATGATGTCCGCTCAGGACTTCATCGCGGTAGGAGGACAGGATGTTGCAACCCGCCTATTGGTCAAGGCGTTTGGAGAGAATGGCGCCAAGAGCATGGTGCAGCGACTGATGGGAACGGATGATCCAGGTCTGCTGGAGGTGAAGTCATTGAAGAAGGCCGACCCTCAGCAACTGGCCAAATTCCTGGTTGGCGAACGTCCCCAGACAAAGGCTTTGGTGCTTGGCAATCTCGACGCGAAGCGGGCATCCGCTCTGCTGATGAGCATGGAGCCCGAGGTGCGTGCCGATTGCGTGAAACGCCTGGCCAACCTCGGTCAGTATTCTGCTGAGACGGCTGCGAAGGTCTCCGCTGTGCTGAACCGGCGGTTGAAGACGATAGGCGACCACAGCAAGCACGCGGATTCCGGTTCCAGGAATGTTGCCGAGTTGATGAACCGCATCGATTCGACGACCGCGCGCGAGATCCTCGAGAGCATCGAGAAAGAGCAACCCACGCTGGCCATCAGCATTCGCGACCTCATGTTCCGTTTCGACGATTTCCTGGAGGTCCCCGAGCAGGAGCTGCGCAAGTGCATGAACTCGATCGATAAGAAGACCCTGATGATTGCACTCAAGGGAGCGAGCGAGGACCTGAGAAGCCAGTTCTATCGGACGATGTCTACACGCGCGGTGGAAATGATGAAAGAGGATTCCGAGATGATGGGGCCGGTTCGCGGCAAGGAAGTAGCCAAGGCCCAGGCGGAGATCGTTGCCATTGCGCGCAAACTCGAGTCTGAAGGGAAGCTGGTACTGAAAGCTGAGGGAGAAGACGAATATGTCCTCTAGCGCGGATTGCGAAAATGTGTTTTCACTGCCGATCGCGGCCCTGGAGTATCGCGATATGGCGGGCCACCTGGTTCCAGACGGCGCGGTCATGACGGGAACCCGGTCCAACATCACGGGAAACAGACGCCGGGTCGAGGTCAAGTTTTCAGAGGAAGAGCTGGCGGAGAGGATCGCCCGCGAGCGGGCAGAGGCCACGCATCTGGCGGAACAGAGGCTGCGCCAGGAGTATGAATCGAAACTACAGGCGGAGCGGGCGCCGGTCGCGGCTGCACTTGCTGCCTTCGAGGCGCAGCGGACTGAGTACTTCGCGCGCGTGGAGGCGGAGGTGGTCCAGCTTGCGCTGACCATTGCCGCCAAGATACTGCATCGCGAGGTACAGGTCGATCCCATGCTGCTGGCGGCGCTGGTGCGCATCACCATCGAGAAGATGAACGAAGGGTCGAGCGTGACTGTCCGCGTAGGGGCAGGGCGTTCCAAACGGTGGAAAGAATACTTTGCCGGGCAACCCAGTGTCGCGCACGTCGAGGTGACCGAGGACGCGGAACTCAGCGACCATGACTGTGTGCTGGAGACGGAACTTGGGTCTGCCAACTTCGGGTTGGACACCCAGTTGAAGGAAGTCGAACAGGGCTTCTTCGATCTGCTGGCGCTGAGGCCGGACCATCGATGAACCGCCCGCTGCTAACTCCGTACACCCACTATCTTGAGACCGGCTCGACCCTGCGATGGATGGGACGGATCAATCAGGTTGTGGGCAATCTGATCGAATCGGATGGGCCGTTCTGTTCTGTTGGCGAATCGTGCGAGATCATCGGCGCCGGTGGACGGAGCTATGCAGGCGAGATCATCGGCTTCCGCGGTTCAACCATGCTGTCCATGGCGGCCGACCATCCGCAGGGAATTCGCTTCGGCGATCAGATCAAGACCTGGGGTGCGCGTCCATCGGTCCGGGTTGGACCGGAATTGCTGGGCCGGGTGATTGATCCCACGGGCAATGCGCTGGATGGAAAGGGGAGTACCGCGCCACCCACTCGGTGACTATTGATGGTTCAGCGCCGCTGCCTCTGGATCGTGTTCCCATCCGCGATCCACTGGGCTGCGGCATCCGCGCAATCGATGCCTTTGTCACCTGCGGCAGGGGACAGCGTGTCGGCATCTTCGGCGGCAGCGGCGTTGGAAAGAGCACGCTGATCGGCATGATGGCGCGTGGGACCGCCGCGGACATGACGGTGCTGGCTCTGGTGGGAGAACGCGGACGCGAAGTCGACGAATTTCTTGAGATTCTGGGCGAGGAAGGCCTGCGCCGCGCCGTTGTCCTTGTCTCTACTTCGGACCAATCGCCTCTGCTGCGCATCCGCGCGGCCCTGGCGGCCACAGCGGTTGCCGAGTATTTTGCGAGCCTGGGCAAGAACGTACTGCTGATCGTGGATTCGCTGACCCGCTTCGCCATGGCGCAGCGCGAGATTGGACTGGCGGCCGGCGAGCCGCCCACCGCGAAAGGCTATACGCCTTCCGTCCTGAACATGCTGGCCCGGCTTGTGGAGCGGGCAGGCAACTTTTCGCAGGGCAGCATCACTGCCTTCTATACCGTGCTGATGGAGGGAGACGATCAGCAGGACCCTGTGGTGGATACGGTCCGCTCGCTTCTGGATGGCCACGTGGTTCTGGACAGAAATCTTGCCATGCGCAGCCACTATCCGCCCATCTCGATTCTGGAGAGTCTCAGCCGATTGATGTCGAGCGTGGTGCCGGAGCAGCATCTTGCAAAGGCGAATGCCTTGCGCCTGTTGATGGCGACGTATGCCCGGTCGGAGGACCTGATCCGCATCGGCGCGTATCAGAAAGACAGCGATCCCGTCCTGGATAACGCCGTTAGGAACTTGCCCGCACTCAATGCGTTCCTACAGCAAAAACCGGATACCCAAAGTAAATACGAGGAGGCCATCGATCTTCTGATGGCTTTGCCAGGTTAAGAGAGTGTGGCCGCATTGGACGGCGACCCTGAAGACGAACAAGCTATCCGCGATTAGGTAAAGCTACATGGATGGCCCTGGCCCAATACACGGCAACAGAGGAAGGTTCCAGCGATGGCATTTCGGTTTCCACTTGCGACGGTCCTTCGGGTCAGAGAGAGCATCGAGCAGCGCGAGGAACGCGCACTGCAACAGATTCAACTCGAGATGGCACGCGTATTGCGCCAGATTGAAGAGTTGAGCGCTGAGATTGCAGGGGCGCGCGACGCACAGGACGAAGCGCTGCGGCAGCCGGTTCCGGCGGGGTACCTGCACGGTCTATTGTGGGAGGCGCAGTTGGCCGAAGTGAGACGGAAGGCCCTGCTGTCCACTCTTCAAGTCCTGGAGCAGCAGCGCGACAAGCAGATGAAGGTATACCAGACTGCCCACCGCAACCATGAGACCCTGATCAGCATGAAGCGCGATCAGCGAAACGTGTATGAGCAGCAACAGGTTCGGATGCAACAGAAGTCTCTGGACGACATCTTCATGGCCCGTCGCCACCGAAGCTGAGAACTGCTCTAGAACCGCCCAGCCCATGCTGCGTCCATGGCTCCGACTCCGCTTCCGCAACAAATCCTCAGAGCAAAGCACCGTGTCCCAGCAGGCCAAGTGGGCAACCATTGCCCAGTGGGTACGGCAACTATTGCCGGTGCTTCGCCGCAGTTTCAAGCGTATTCATCCGGGCGATTTAAAAGTTATTTGCAATCAGTATCTTCCACCCACTGCCGTATGCACTGCAAAGGGCTGATGCTGGCAAGCGACGTGCAACATGATGGGTGTGCGAATTGCATCCTTATTGACGACGATGTCCTCTTCCCGGTCGGCGGCCGTGGTGCCGGTCAGTCCCTCAGGCATCACCTTTCGCTCGGCGCTGGCGAACTTGTCTAAGCGTGCGGATGCTGAAAGCGACTCAACGGAAAGTGACTCGCAGACGAATTCCGGTTCGGGCGCAGCGAGTCGCTTCTTGACTAAGCAGGATAAGGCTCAAGCGTCCTCCGATTCCAGCTCCCGGACAACTGCAACTCTTCCACCTGCCAGCGTGGTTGTTGCAAATGGAAGAACATGGCACACGACGCGCACCATGACGGGCGTTCGAATTGCATCCGCTTCGACGAAGACGCCTTCTTCGACCCCAGCGACTGCGTCACCGGTGAATTCATCCAAGCAGACAAAACCTGATAACGACACATTGAGCGGCGCGCGGACACCATCCGATGCGGACGCACTTACAACGGTCACTACTCCGCCAACCGATCAATCGGTGTCGTCTGTAGCGGATAGGTCGAGCGGGCAAGATAAAGTCACTCGCGCGAGCGATGGGTCCTCGGGGACCTACGCGCAGACATCCGATGTACCTTCTTCCACCGCGGCGCTTGATCTGGCGCAGCAGTTAATACCCTCGCATGCCGTAACTGATCCGGCGGACGGGAACGCAACGGCCGTGAAGCAGTTGAATGCGGCCCCGCCTTCCGACGTGATGGTTGCCGAAGAGGGGCAGGGGCTCGCACCGGCGACTCCAAGCGGGGCGCCACAGGCCGGAGCAGGCATCGCCGCACAAATTGCAGGAGAGAGCTTTACGGTGCCGATGGGGCTACCTGCAGCTGCCGCTCCAACTAGCCATGGGGATTGGAGTATGCCTGCCGGCAAAGCAACCGCGAAGGAAACCAACAGCACATCTGGCGCAAAGAATCCCGACCTCGGGAGCACGACGGAGCCAGGTAAGAGCAAGGCCGGGGACGCAGCGGGCACGGGTAGCGATGGATGGTCGCATGGAACTCAGAACAGCAGCCAGTCCACGCAGCATTCGCAGGGGGACCCCTCGCAGGGTGCGGCGGCGCCAGCGAAGTCGATAGATAGCGGCGCGTCTCAGTTGCAGGTGGCACTGATGCATGGCGCCTCCCACGAAGTGGCGACGTTCTCTTCGCAGCGGGAGCGGAGTGGAAAATTTGCCTCACCAAACTTTGCAGCGCGGCGACCCCGCTGCCAACGAGTCGGACACTGGCGATGCCGTGGCTTCATCTGGCATCAATGCCGCAAAGCTCATCCAGACGATGGGTCAGACGGAGATGAGCGTCGGAATGCGTTCCAGCGAATTCGGCAATATCTCGATTCGCACTTCGGTCTCGCAACAGCAGATGCTGGCCCAGATATTGCTGGATCACAGCGACTTGAGCCAGGCCCTGTCATCGCATATCTCCTCGCTGCAATCGAAGCTGGAAAACGAATCCGGCCTGCACACCTTGATCGAGGTCAATCACCAAGGGGCCTTGTCATCGGGTGATTCAGGGAATTCCGCGCAGAGGGAACAACAGGAGTTTGTCCGTTCTGCACGCATCGTGAGCGCAGCAGTTGCGGCAGAGCCTGAAACAGGATTGGGCACGGCAGCGCTGATAAGCGCAAACGATGGGTCACGGTTGGACATCAGAGCATAGAACGAAATCATTTCAAGAAGGGAAGGTCAGATGAACATTCAAGGACTTACACCGAGCGTGAGCGCACCCTTGATGGCGCAAAACACCAGCGCGCCCAGGGCAGCGAGTACGGCCAGTAGTTCCGGAAGTTCGAGTAGCACTT
The DNA here is from genome assembly GCA_963810995.1 of uncultured Acidobacteriaceae bacterium. Taxonomy (GTDB): domain Bacteria; phylum Acidobacteriota; class Terriglobia; order Terriglobales; family Acidobacteriaceae; genus Edaphobacter. The sequence goes on from CAWERM010000023.1 coordinate 10,128, forward strand.
CCAACAGCTCACTGGGGACCACGGCAAGCAGTCTACAGGACACGTTTCTGAACTTGCTGGTGACGGAGCTACAAAATCAGGACCCCACGGCTCCGGTCGATCCCACCGAGATGGTCGGTCAGATGGTGTCACTGAACCAGTTGGATCAACTCATTTCCATCAACCAGACGCTGGATAACATGTCCAGCGGTACGTCAGGGGCCACGAGCACTGCGCATACATCGAGCGCTAGCCCGATGGTTGCGGCGGCTGCCGGAAATTCGGCGACAACGGATAGCAATACCGCTGCAACCACGGCCAATCCAAATTTGGCGAGTGCAGCGGCGCTCAGCCAACAGCAATCGGTATACACCCCACCGGCCCCGAATGCGCTTATGAATCTGTATGGCAGCTTCGGAACCCCAGCAGCGACCTTAAATTCAACACTAACAGGAGGCAAGTAAATGTCAGCTTTTTCGATTCCACTCTCAGGCTTGGAAGCCACTTCTCAATCGTTGAATGTGATTGCGAATAACCTGGCGAACCTCAACACGGACGGCTACAAGGACGAAACCCTCAACTTCGGCGACATCTTCAACCAGATGCAGGGGACTTCGGGGAATGGAGACCCGATCCAGACAGGGTCGGGAGTGCAGGCCGCCGGCACGTCCTCCAACTTCAGCAACGGAAGTGTCAGCTCTACGGGCGTTGCCTCGAATATGGCCCTCCAGGGCAACGGATTCTTCGTTGTTCAAAACGGCACACAGACGGACTACACCCGCTCGGGTGACTTCACGGTGAATTCGTCCGGACAGCTCACCACTCCGGACGGTGAACTGGTGATGGGATATCCGGCGATCAATGGGGTGGTTTCGACCAGCGGAGCTCTGCGCCGATTTCCGTCAATCAGGCAAGCACCGTACCCGGTGTGGCCAGCAGCACCTTCCAGATGAGTACGAACCTGGATTCCAGCGCCGGTGTAGGCACAACGTTCAGCACACCCATCACGGTCTACGACTCGCTGGGCGCATCGCAGACCCTGAGCGTCCAGTATACGAATACGGCTGCAAATAAATGGAGCTACACTATCACCCTTCCGGCAGCGGCCACGGGCGGTACCGGGAATCCGACGACCATCGCTTCCGGCAACCTCACCTTCAACTCGTCGGGACAGTTAACCGCGCCTACTGGTACGGTGACTGGAATCAAGATCACCGGCCTGGCCGATGGCGCAGCCAATATGAACCTGACCTGGGACCTGAACGACGCATCGGGGAATCCCAGCATCACGCAGCAGGACGCGGCCAGTGCAACGTCCACCACTACCCAGAACGGCTATGGGGTGGGCACACTCAGCAGCTATTCCGTGCTGCCGGATGGAACCGTGCAGGGGCAGTTCAGCAACAACCAGACGCTGGCTCTCGGACAGGTGGCGGTGGCAAGCTTCGCCAATGCCCAGGGGTTGGCGCAGTCGGGGCAGAGCGATTATCAAGCCACATACGCCTCGGGAGCTGCTGTGGTTGGGCAGGCTGGCGCGGGCGGTAACGGCACCATCACCGGAGGATCGGTCGAAGGGTCCAACGTGAACCTCTCCACCGAATTCGCCAACATGATCGTTGCACAGCAGGGTTATGAAGCCAACGCCAAGGCGCTGACGACGCTCGACCAGATCTCCCAGGCGACGATCCAGATGATGACCGCGTAGTTTGCAGGACTGGGCAAGTTGTTAGCTTACGATTAGAGCCTCCCGCCAGGGGAACCCTCTCCTGGCGGAAAGGCGCATGCCGGCTGCCGGCTCTCATGGCTGTCTCACCAGCCTGGAGGGTCGCGCGGCCAGCTCGTGTTCGTCTTTAACCCATGTAAAAACAATCATCTAGCCTTGATACAGTACGGCGCGCGGATGGTTGTACAGACACCTCGAATTCCGGCCCTTCGATTGCATTTAGTTTTTATGCAACCGCTCCACCCAACGTCATCCAGGCAGATCGGCGCCAGAGGTTTTGGCAGATTTACGACAGGATGCATGGAACCAGGAGCGCGCGAGGGTCGCAATGATCGCTGCTGTCCAGAAGCTGGAACCGGAAACTACGCCCATCGCAGCCGACCCTCGCGGTCGCCGCCACCGAGTGAGCAAGATCCGCTCGACCTCATGCCATGGTTGCCGTTCACCCTCAGCCTGGAGCTGCCCGTCGCGCGGTTTACCGTTGGCGACCTCTGACGCTGGCCAAGGGGTCGATCGTGGAGACAGCCTGCCACCATACCAGCGACGTGCCGCTGCGAGTCAACCACCTCTTGATCGGCTGGACGGAGTTTGAAGTCATCGGCGACCGAATCGCCGTGCGTATTACGGACCAAGCATGATTGTAAAGATTCGATTTCCGCGTCCCTTCTTCCCTGGCTTGCCGGCGGGTCCGGCCGCGCTGGCGTTGACCCCATTGCCGGCGGGCGCGTCGTTTCATGCTACTCTGACGGACTGCGCGGAAGATTGGGTGGTGCGCGAAATGCCCCGTGAGGCCCGCTTCCACCCCGCGCGATTACGCGTCAACTGCAGCGGCCGGCTCCCGGCATGGTGCAGCGCGCATGGTCCTGGCTGCATCGGAAATACGCGATTGGAGCGAACAAACGATTGCGTGTCGCCGAGACAGTCTCCCTCGGAGAGAAGCGATTTGTGGCGCTCATCCGCGTGGAGGACTGCGAGTTTCTGATCGGCGGAGGCTCATCCGGCGTGTCGCTGCTTACCCAGTTGGGGACTGTGCCGGGTGCTGCCAACGCAATGCGAGCGGAATTGGGCGTTCAGGGGGACTCGGCATGACTCGATGCGTCCCCATGCGAAGACTCGCAATGCTGATATTTCTGCTACTTGCAATCGCGGCCCCCATGGCCGCGCAAACTCGTTTTTCCAGCAATGCCGCAACGGTTGCCCCCAAGCGTTCACTCTCCAACGCCTCAACGAAGATCACGAAAACCCCCGTGCCTCCCGCCTCGTCCCCCGCCGATATTGGCGGAGTTTTGCAGTTTCCCGGTACGACCGGCGGATCGGTGCCATGGTCGGTAGTTGTTCTGCTCACGGCCCTGACCCTGATTCCCTCCGTGCTTGTATGCATGACCCCGTTCGCGCGCCTGCTGATTGTCTTTCATTTTTTACGGCAAGCCCTGGGGCTTCAGACAACGCCTTCCAACCAGACGCTGATCGGACTTTCGCTCATCCTCACCTTCTTTCTCATGCAGCCGGTGGCCAATCAGATCTATCAGGAATCCTTCATCCCGATGGAGGCAGGCCAGATCACCTCCATCGATGCATTGAGTCGCGCGGAAGACCCGGTACGCCATTTCATGTCGCACTATGTACGGGACAAGGATGTGGCGCTGTTTGTCGACCTGGCCAAGGAACCGCATCCCGCATCGATCAACGACGTATCGATGCGCGTTTTGCTTCCTGCGTACATTTTGTCGGAGTTAAAGGCCGGATTTCAGATCGGCACCGTGCTGTTTCTTCCCTTTCTGATCGTGGACATGGTGGTTGCTTCCATCACTACCTCCGTGGGCATGCTGCAGTTGCCTCCGGTGGTCATCTCCACCCCGCTCAAGCTGTTGCTCTTCCTGATGGTGGACGGCTGGCACCTTCTAATCGGTTCGTTAATGAGGAGTTTCAACTAAACCTATGGGCGTCGATCAAGTAGTCATGCTGGGAAGAATGATGATGCAGGAGGTAATGATCCTGGTCGGCCCGATCTTGCTTGTTGCCATCATGGTCAGCCTGGGTGTGAACATCATTCAGGTGCTGACTTCGCTGCAGGACATGACGGTCTCCACGGTCTCCCGCCTGCTGGCAACGGGAAGCGCTCTATTCCTCATGATGCCTTGGATGTGGCGTCATCTGGTGCAATACACGCTCAACATCTTCTCCGACTTTCATGGGTACCTGCAATGATCCAGATACCCCTACTCTCGATCATCAGCGGAGTGCTGACCATCAGTGTGCGCCTCACCGGGCTGATGTTGTTCGCGCCGTTCTTCAGCAGTATCGCAATCCCCACGCGGGTGAAGGCGATCCTGGTGTTGGCGATAACCCTGCTGCTGTACCCCAGCGTTGGGCATGACATCGGGACCTACAGCCTGGCGCAATGGCCGCTGCTGATCTTCATGGAGTTCCTGATCGGTGTGGGCATGGGGATCGCGACCAACATAGTATTCGAAGCGGTCAATATGACCGGACAAGTGCTCGGCGTTCAGATGGGCTACTCGCTGGTGAACATCCTCGATCCACAGACCCAGGTCGACACCACGGTAATCTCGTTCTTCTATCAGAGCATCGTCATGCTTCTGTTTCTTCGCATGGATGTCCACTACTGGCTTCTGCGGGCCATCGGCAACAGCTTTGTCTACATGCCGCTCGGCACCACCCATCTCAGCAGTCTGTTTACTATGGCCGTGCTGAAGATGGGCGGCGAGATATTTGGCCTGGGAATTCAGATTGCAGCGCCGGTGCTTTCGGCCACACTGGTCGCGGATATTGTGCTTGGCTTGCTTGGCAAGGCATCTCCGCAACTGCCGCTCATGCTGCTTGGACCGGCAATCAAGAGCCTCCTGGGCATCACCATATTGATCGCGACACTGAAATACTGGCCCGACCTTTTCCGCGGGCTGTTCCTAAACACGCTGGCCAACGGCGAACGCATCCTTCACCTGGCACGTTGAGGCACAATGGCTGAATCGAACAAGACCGAACAAGCAACACCGCAGCACCGGCGCAAGGCGCGGGAAAAGGGCCAGGTCACGCGTTCGCGCGAACTGACCAGCGCATTGTCGATGGTCGCGGTCGCCGGCGTTGTTGCGCTCACGGCCCAGCAGGCGATCTATCACTGGACGGACTTCTTCCGCAACGCACTGGATTCCGCAAGTACCGAATCCATCCAGGCGGGCGGGCCGCTTCTGTTCTGGACCAGCGTAGAGACGCTGCGTTGGACGGTCCCCATCCTGACCGCCGCGCTCGGCGCTTCGCTTCTGTCCGGGTATGCCCAGGGAGGCTTCGTCTTTGCCCCCGATGCAATGTCGATCAAGCCGGAGCGGATAAGTCCCGCCGCCAAGCTCAAGCAGCTGTTCTCGCCTACCGGCCTCAGCACGATTCTGAAATCTCTGCTGCCGTTCGCCGCCATCTGCTGGATTGGTTATGCATGCATCAGCGCCCACTGGGGAGAAATCTTGTCGAGTTCCTATTCCAACTCGCACTCCTTCGTCCATCTGGTCAGCGGCATGCTTCTTGAGGTCTGCTGGAAGTCCGGCGTGGTCCTGGTTGTATGGGCCGGTGTGGACTATCTGCTGCTCTGGTTGAAGAGCGAAGGCGACCTGAAGATGAGCCGCCAGGAGATACGCGACGAGTTGAAGCAGTCGGAGGGCAATCCGCAGAACAAGGCCAAGATCCGCAGGCTGCAGCGACAGACGCGGCGCAGGCAGATGATCAAGGCGGCGGAAACCGCAACGGTGGTCATCACCAACCCGACCCACTATGCGGTTGCCCTGCGCTATGAGATGGCCATGTCTGCTCCCACCGTGGTTGCCAAGGGCATGAATCTGCTGGCGCAGAAGATCAAGGAGATCGCGTGGGACCACGACATCCCAGTGATGGAGAACCGGCCGCTTGCGCAGGCGCTCTATAAAGGCACCGAGGTGGGAGATGCGATCCCATCCGCGCTGTACCACGCAGTCGCAGAGATTCTGGTCATGGTTTATAAGGCCCAGGCCGAAGTGAAACAACGTGAAGCTCAAAGGAGAGCTTCCGCTAACCTGCAAGGAGAATTGAGACCCCTGTGACCAACAAGCCCGGACTATTGACCTCGCTCCGCGCATCCGGCGACTGGATCATTCCAACCGCTGCGGTGGCCCTGGTGTTTGTGATGCTTGTGCCCATGCCCAGCATCGTCCTCGACCTGTTGCTGACCGTGAGCATTACCGCCTCCGTGCTGGTGCTGCTGACGGCGATTCAGATTCTGCGTCCCGTGCAGTTCTCTGTATTTCCCAGCCTCATCCTTTTATTGACGTTGATGCGGCTGTCACTGGACCTGGCCAGCACGCGGCGTATCCTGCTGCATGGGAACGAAGGGACCTCAGCCGCGGGAAAGGTGATCGAAGCGTTCGGCCAGTTTGTGGTTGGCGGCAACTATATCGTCGGCTTTGTCATCTTTCTGGCGCTGATCGCGATTCAATATCTGGTGGTCAGCCACGGCGCAGTTCGTACTGCCGAGGTTTCGGCCCGCTTCACCCTCGATGCCATGCCGGGCAAGCAGATGGCGATCGATTCCGACCTGAATACCGGCCTTATCACCGCGGATCAGGCCCGCGCGCGCCGCGATGCAGTGGCCGCCGAAGCCGAGTTCTGCGGCTCCATGGACGGCGCCGCACGCTTCAGCCAACGGGATTCCCTGGCCACCATCCTCATCATGGTCATCAACATCGTTGCTGGCTTGCTCATCGGAGTCTTTCAGCAGGGCATGGACTTTCAGCAGGCCGTGAAGACCTATACCATCCTGACCGTGGGCGACGGACTGGTGGCGATTATCCCTGCGCTTCTAGTGGCCGTGGCGGGGGGCATCGTGGTCACACGCGCTTCCTCCGACCAGTCTCTGGGCGTGGACATTCGCAAGCAGATGTTCAAGACCTCGCGTCCGCTGTGGATTGTGAGTGGAGTTTTGCTAATTCTCGCACTGATTCCCGGTATGCCCAAGTTCGCCTTCTTCGCCCTGGGTGGAGTCATCATGCTGGTGGCCTGGAAGAAGAAGCCCGGCGTCGCGGAAGAGCCGGCCGTTGGAACCAA
>CAWERM010000024.1:0-9865 GCA_963810995.1 uncultured Acidobacteriaceae bacterium
AGCCGGAATCGTCAGTCTTCTTGCCATCTTCCAACTGATTGCCCTGATTAAAGGATTGGTTCGAGTGATTTCGTGGCAGAGCACTGCACAGCACAAACTCCAAGAATTAGAGGAGCGTGATGCCGAGTTGTTTGCTCAGGGTAAATCGTTCGAGGAAGTTATGTCCCAATACAAACAACCTCATCCGTAGTCGCAAACCTGCCGGGTGCCGTATACATCACGGTTTTCGATGACTGGGGTTGCGTCGTTCCTACTCATGCGAAACAACGCTCATGAATGATGCACTCGAGTTGTATCTGTGAATCGGTCACCTGTCCCGATTTTCCTCAGTTGTCACCTCGCTATAATTGGACTGGAGGTTCACCGGAATGGTGTTGCTAACCGAGGTTCTGGACAGCATCAATGATGCCTTCCCCGTTTTCTACTATGGTGAGCGCCACAGTGACGAGTTTCTTGAGAAACATGCGTTCGACCAAGGCGGCATAACACTGCTGTGGGAGATGTTTGACCTCCTGTCTATAAACATCATGGATTTCTTGCGCTGTAGATTTCCGGCGCTCGGAGAACGTAATCACTCGATATGCTGTGAACTCCAAATGATCCAACTTCGTGAGAAGATAGAACGGATTGAGCGCATGTATGAGTGTTACAGATCAATAGTTGCTCGGTATTCCTAGCGGTCAGTTGAGCCCCAGAACATCTGAATGATGGGCGGGTAGCCTATAAGATCATCTTTGATGCCGGGTGCCCATTCATCGGGGCCTTATCGCGAAGGATGTGGTTACGTGCGGCTGAACCAGCCATGAGGCCGGCGGCGGGGTTTCGGAGGCGAGGAAGAGGGTGCGGTCGCTGGCGTGTGGAGTTTGTAACCCACAATTCCTGTGTTTGCTGGTATATTGGCCACGACTCAAAAAGGACCCCTCCAATGAAACGCATCGCATCCGTCGTAGCAACCCTCGTTCTGCTGTCTGGCATGGCCTACGCCCAAACCAAGCCGTCCGCGCCCGAGACAACCACGCCCGCGCCGCACGCGGCTTCATCCACAAAGCCGACCGCGCCCGCGCAGAGCAAGATCCTGCCCTATCAGGACTCGCGGCTTCCCGCGGAGCAGCGCATCACCGACCTGATACAGCGCATGACGCTGGACGAGAAGCTGGCGATGCTGGGCACCGATCCCACCATTCCGCGGCTCGGCATCGTTGGGACGAACCATGTGGAGGGGCTGCATGGCCTTGCTCTGGGTGGGCCGGGAGGATGGGGCGGACGCGGGCTGGTGACGCCGACTACGCAGTTCCCGCAGTCGCACGGGCTGGGCCAGACCTGGGACCCCGAGCTGCTGAAGCAGGCAGCAGCGGAAGAAGCCTACGAGACGCGCTGGGCCTACAACAAGTTCCACAAGGGCGGGCTGGTGGTGCGTGCGCCCAACGCCGACCTGAGCCGCGATCCGCGCTGGGGCCGCACCGAAGAGTCTTACGGCGAAGACCCGTTCCTGGTGGGCACGCTGGCCACGGCGTACACCGAGGGACTGCAGGGCAACGATGCGAAGACGTGGATGACTGCGTCGCTGCTGAAGCATTTCCTGGCCAACAGTAACGAGGATGGACGCGCCGGGTCCAGCTCCAACTTCGACGACCGCCTCTTCCATGAGTACTACTCGGTGCCGTTCCGGATGGCCATTGAGCAGGGCCACGCCAACGCCATGATGACCGCGTACAACTCGTGGAACAAGGTGCCGATGGGCGCCAACCCTGTGCTGCACAGCGTGGTGATGAAGCAGTGGGGATTCGACGGCATCATCTGCACCGACGCGGGCGCGCTGGGCAACATGATGCACGCCAGCCACACCTACGACACCATGGCCGAATCTGCCGCGGCCACCATCCACGCGGGCATCAACCAGTATCTGGAGAACGCGACACCGTCCGTACAGGACGCGCTGAAGCAGAACCTGATTACCGAGGCGGACATCGACGCTAATCTGCGCGGCGTATTCCGCGTGATGATCAAGCTGGGAATGCTGGAACCGGCGGGCAGCGATCCCTACTCGCGCATTGGCACGGAGGCGCAGGCCAACGGCAGCGTGGACGACCCGTGGCTGTGGCCCAAAAACAAGGCGTTGGCGCGTAAGGTGACGGATGAGTCCATCGTGTTGCTGAAGAACGAGGGCGGACTGTTGCCGCTGAAGGTTGCTTCGATCAAGAGCATCGCCGTGATCGGGCCGCTGGCGGACAAGGTTGCGCTGGACTGGTACAGCGGAACGCCGCCCTTCGCAGTGACTCCGCTGGAGGGCATTCGCACTCGCGTGGGCAAGAATGTTACGGTGACAACCTCCGACGGCACGGACACCGCAGCGGCTGCCGATCTAGCGCGCAAGGCCGATGTGGCTGTCGTCATCATCGGCAATCACCCGACGTGCGATGCGGGCTGGGCCAAGTGTCCGCTGCCCAGCGACGGCAAGGAGGCCATCGACCGCAAGACGCTCACGCTGGCGCAGGAAGACCTGGCCAAGGCGGTGCTGGCGGCCAATCCAAAGACGGTTGTTGTGTTGCAGGCGAGCTTCCCGTTTACTACGACGTGGACTCAGGAGAATGTTCCTGCCATCCTGATGATGACCCACAACAGCGAGGAGCAGGGCGATGGCATGGCCGATGTTCTCTTCGGTGACTACAACCCGGCGGGCCGACTGAGCCAGACCTGGGTCGTGTCCATGGATCAGCTTCCGCCGATGATGGACTACGACATCCGCAACGGGCGTACGTATATGTATCTGAGCAGCAAGCCGCTGTATGCGTTTGGCTATGGACTGAGCTATACGAAGTTTGCGTACTCCAACTTGCGCGTCAGCAGCCCGCATCTGGCCAAGGACAGCATAGTCACGGTGAGCGTGGATGTGAAGAATACCGGCGCGCGCGATGGCGATGAGGTGGTCCAGCTCTATGCGGCGCATGTCGGATCGAAGGTAGCGCGTCCTCTACAGGAGTTGAAGGGTTTCCGCAGAGTGATGATACGCGCGGGCGAAACCAAAACCGTCGCGATCCCTCTGCCTGCAAGCGTGCTGGCCTACTGGGATGGCAGTGCGATGTCGGTTGAGAACGACAGCGTGGAGCTTCGCGTGGGCGGCTCGTCGGACGCGATTGCTCTGCGTAAACAGATTAAAGTTGGCGAGTGAATAGAGGAAAAACATCCATGAAGCAACCTGCGGGATGGATGGCAGGCGCGTTGGCGCTTGCTTTGGCGATGGCTCCGGCGACGCATGCGCAGCAGATCGTGGTTACGCGCGGCTCGGCCACGGTGATGGTCGAGCCATACGCGGAAAATATCGTTCGCGTCAGCATCAGCTTGCTGAAGCAGAATGCGATGGCGGCGCCGGGCTACGGCATCACAGCCAAGCCATTGGCCAGCGGATGGACCATAACATCGGGCGCAGGCGGCGACGAACTGCGCTCGTCGCGGATGAGCGTTACGGTGGCTCCAGAGCGAAACGTCACGCTCACCGGGACCGAGGCGGACATTGCGAAGTTCTTCAATGGATCGACGCCGCCGGTCAACATCTCCATCAAAACCGCGCAGGGTGCGCCGTTGCTACAGATGAACGACTGGCAGATGTCGGTTCCGAATAACAAGGACGGGACCGCAGAAAGTTTGAACGATCGCCGACCCACCGACGATCCATTCTATCAGGTGGGCGCAACCTTCGCCTCGCCAAACGATGAGCACTACTACGGCCTGGGGCAGAACCACGAGGGCTATCTGGACCGGCGCGGCCATGCGGTGCGTTGCGCACACGACTATACCGCTCCTGCCGGGCCCAGTGTTTGCGTTCCGTTCGTGGTCACCAACAAAGGCTATGGCCTGCTGTGGGACAACCCCGGCAAGACTACCGCGCAGTTCGGTTTCAACGAGGTCACCCGATGGACCTCCGATGTGGGCCAGCGTGTGTCGTTCTTCGTCATAGCAGGTAAGACGTATGACGAGATCTACCAGGGCTACAACCTGCTCACCGGCGATGTGCCCATGCTTCCCAAGTCGGCGTATGGCTACATTCAGTGCAAGCAGCGGTACACCAGCCAGGCCGAGTTGATGGCAGTGGCCAAGGGCTATCGCGACCGCCATTTGCCGGCAGACGTGCTGGTGATCGACTGGTTTCACTACACCAAGATGGGCGAGATGGACATGGACCCCACGAAGTGGCCCGACCCCGTCGCCATGAACCGCGAGCTGCACGCCATGAACTTCCACACCATGATCAGCGTGTGGCCGCGCTTCGTCCCCGAGGACCGTTACTACAAGACCGTCCTGGACAACGGATGGTTCCTACATAAGGCAGACGGCACGCCCATCAACGGGTTGCCTTACGACCGCGCAGGCTCCGACATCGATACCACCAATCCCGATGCCGCGAAGTGGTACTGGAGTGTGATACGCGACAACTACGTTGCCAAGGGCTTCGATGCGTTCTGGGCCGATGAGACCGAGCCCGATCTGCCACCCAATGGCAGCTACTTCCACGTTGGTCCAGGTACTGAGTTCTTCAATGTCTATCCGCTCTTTCATACTGCCGCGTTTTACAACGGAATGCGCCGCGACATGAGCGAGCGGGCGCTGATCCTGGCTCGTGACACATATCTGGGCGCGCAACATAACGGAGCCATCTTCTGGTCGTCGGACATATACCCCACATGGGACACGCTGAAGCGGCAGATTCCTACGGGCATTAATTTTGTGGCAAGTGGTATGCCTTACTGGAGCACCGACATCGGAGGATGGCAATATCTGCCGGCCACGCATAAGCCGGAGCGTCCGCCGCTGATCGATCCATCCGACGCGCGCGACGAGGTCGGCAACTACGACGACTATCCCGAGCTCTACGTGCGTTGGTTCGAGTACGGCGCCTTCCAGCCGAACTTCCGCGCGCACGGAAGCCGTCCGCAGAACGAGGTTTGGTCGTACGGCAAGCAGGCCGAGCCGATTCTGGAAAAATATCTGCGCCTGCGCTATACGCTGATGCCGTATATCTATTCGCTTGCCTACCGCACCCACCAGACCGGCGCGCCCTACATGCGCGGGCTGTTCATGGACTTCGGCAACGATCCCAAGGTCGCCAACATCGGCGACGAGTATATGTTTGGCCCCGCGCTACTGGTTGCTCCCGTCGTCGAGCAAGGACGCACCAGCCGCCAGGTATATCTGCCCGCCGGTACGGACTGGTATAACTTCTGGACCAACCAGAAGCTGCGCGGCGGACAGACCGTTATGGTCTCTGCGCCCATCGACACGCTACCGCTGTTTGTGCGTGCCGGCTCCATCCTGCCCATGGGAGCGCCGGTGGAGAGCACAAACGAGAAGCAGCCGCTGCAAGAGCTGCGCGTCTATCCCGGTGCCGACGCCAGTTTCGATCTGTACAACGACGACGGCACAACCTATGCGTATGAAACCGGCGCGATGGAGATCACGCATCTGCACTGGTCGCAGGCCGCGCAAAAGCTGACCCACACCGGCGCGGGGTTCTCCGGCCCGGGCGAGGCGAGCCTGGTGAAGATCGTCAAGGCGCGGTGAGTTGATGGGAGCGTGGCAGAATGTATGAGATGGTTTATTAGTGGCGATAGAGCTTCATCAAGACTGCCGGTCAGCTTCGGCGCGCGCGCCATAGTGCGCCGTCGAGCGGATCGACGGGCGCCTGGCGCACATGAACTGTGGGCAGCGAGACGGTTAGCCGCGCGGTCATCGCAGCGCGCACCGGCGCAATGTGGGTAAGAACGCCGCCGGTGAAGGCAATATCGATCGTGGAACCCACCCATGACGATCTCACCCCATCGAGCAAAGACCGCTCGCCGGGTATCCCGGAAGAAACTGTCATGGATGGGGCACCCAATGTGGTGGAAGTCATCTTGCGGAAGACCAGCGACACCAGTTCGGCCAGCTCGACGCCTGCCAGAGCCAGGACCTTGGCTGCCAGCGCGTCTCCGGCAGCCGCCAGTCGCGCCACCACTGGTGCGAGCGATGCGAAGTCAGGCGCAGGGTGGGTCGCATCTCCGTGACGGTTGGCGTAGGCGACCAGTTCGCCGAGTGAGTTGAGCTTCCAGTGCCGCTCGATCTCGCGCAGCAGGGAAGTGGGGCCGATGGCGGTCTGGCCGCGATTCAGTTCACCTAACCGTTCGCGGTCGCGCGTGCGCAGGGCTGTGCGAATAGCCTCCAACCCAATCCATGTGCCCGATCCCTCGTCGCCCAGTACTGGTCCCCAGCCGCCCGCGCCGAAGATTTCGCCCGTAACCGAGCGGCCAATTGCATTTGATCCCGTGCCCGCGACAACCAGGATTCCCGGCCCTCCGGCGAAGGCTGCGTCAAGCGCGATCTCCTCATCGCCGCACAGCAGAAGCTCTCCCCCGACCAGCTCCGCAATCGATTTATCAGCCCATGCGCGCACCGCGGGGCTGCTGATCCCAGCCAGTCCGAAGCAGGTGCGCGTCACCTGGTCGAGTGATACGCCCGCCGTCGCCGCAACCTCCGCCAGCATGGCCTTTAGCTGCGCGGTCGCCTCCGCTTCGCCGATGCGCATCAGCTTCACGGTGCCGGTTGTCGCGCGCGCCAGCACGCGTGTCTCGTCGGCCAGCAGGCACTGCGTCTTGGTTCCACCTGCGTCGATGGCGAGGAAGTAGCTCATCGCACACCATCATAAGCTACTCGTTCGCAGACGAACGCTTAACACCGATTAGCACGGATTGGACCGATCAAAAGCGAATAGAAACATTTTTTATCAATAAAGACAAGAACTGGTTCTAATCGGCGCTCGTCGGTGTAGATCGGTGTTAAGTCTTTTTCAATTCGACGAGCCGCTATACTCAGGCAATGCCTGTTCGCCTGCATGTCGTCGACCTCGGCGTTGTCGGTCTCTACCTGGTGGCGATTACGCTCTTTGGCCTGCGCTTCAGCCGGCGACGCACGGTCGATGGCACAGCGTCGAACGACCGCTCCCTACGCGGCTACTTCCTGGCCAACCGCACCGTGCCCTGGTGGGCGATTGCACTCTCCATTGTCTCCGCGGAAACCTCGACACTCACCATCATCGGCACGCCCGGCTTGGCCTTCGCCGGCGACTTCGGCTTCCTGCAAATCGTCTTGGGGTACATGTTTGGCCGCGTCGTGGTCGCCGCGCTTTTTCTGCCCAAATACTTTCAAGGAGAGATGCTGACAGCCTATCAGCTCATCGACCGGCGCTTCGGCCACATGCTGCACAAGGTTACAGCCGGGCTGTTTCTGCTGACCCGCGCCGCAGCCGAGGGAGTGCGCGTTTTCGCCGTCTCCATCGTGGTCGGCATCGCCATCGGCACTGGTAACGTGCTCTCCATCGCACTCATCACCGCGCTCACCCTGCTCTACACCTTCGAGGGCGGAATGGCTGCCGTCATCTGGACCGACGTGGTGCAGATGGCCATCTACGTCGGCGGAACGCTGGTCGCCATATGGTCGCTGGGCGCGCATGTTCCCGGTGGCTGGGCGACGATCCACGCGGTGGGGGCGGCGGCGGGCAAGTTCCACATGCTCAACTTTGCGCTGAACCTGACCACAACGTATACCTTCTGGGCCGGAGTGCTGGGCGGAACGTTTCTAACGATGGCCTCGCATGGGACTGATCAGTTGATGGTGCAGCGAATGCTGGCGGCAAAGAACCTGCGCGAATCGCGGCTGGCCCTGCTCTCCAGCGGGGTTGTCATCTTCATCCAGTTCGCGCTCTTTCTGCTGATCGGCGCGGGGCTGTTTGTGTTTTATGGAATGCATCCGGCGGCGCTAACGGCGATGGGTGCGGCGAACGGAAATCGTATCTTCCCGGCCTTCATCGTGCAGCAGATGCCGGTCGGCATGGCGCCGAAAAGCGGCGGTGTTCTCGGGCAATGTTATCGTCAGACCTGGGATGTCAGGATTTATTGCGAAAACCTTGTAAGCGAAAATTACCAGCAGAACGCGGTGGCCACGGCGGGGTAAGAGCCGTTTACAAGAAACAGGCGATGGTACTTGACTGCAAAAGCATGCGGTATAAGGACAATCTCAATGACATTACAGCGTACGGCGACGTGGCGGTAAAAAAGATTTTCGACGACGGCAACACGCTGACCATGCACGCTGACGAGGCGAATTTCCAGAGCGCAAACCAGAGAATGACGGCTTACAGAGGAAAAAAAGGTAAAAGTCGAGTTTAAAGATTTGGTGGCATTTTCAGAAAAAGTGGTATACAATGAAGCCGATCAGAAAATGGTGATGACCGGAGACCCCATCGTAAAAAAGAAAAGCAGCTATTTCCTTTCCGACGTAATAACGCTGGATGACATTAAGGAATTTGTTAAAAAACAGTTGGATATTAAATTGCCGTTTCTGTCATTTGCTGAAAAACACCCTATATCCGCGCTACACGGCAGTGGAGTGGGTAAATTATTCGATGTAGTGCATGATTTATACGATTCGGCTATGATAGACATGTCCACCCCATTGCTTACCAGGATACTGAATGACGCCGTCAGCGCGCATCAACCGCCGATGGTGGGCGGCAGACGCATCAAATTAAAATATGCTCATCAGGGCGGACGCAATCCTAACTCGGCAGCTCTGCGCTGGGCCGCCCGCCATTTTTCGAGGATGAGACATGGACAGTTCGGACGGTTCGATGGACGCAGTATTCAGCGCACTGCGCGCCGCTGTGATTGCCGTTGGCGGCGGTTTCGTGAGCTACGGCCTTGCGTCGCAAAGCCAAGTCACGATCTTCGCAAGCCTTGTCCCGACCGTCGCAGCGGCGCTCTGGGGGCTCTGGACGGCTATTCAGAAGGCGAGGCAGCGCAAGGCGGCTGTAGCGGTCGGCGTAGCTTCAGGCATCAATCTCACGCTTCAGGGCAAGGCTCTGGCGGCTGACGGTTCCGTGATCAATATTGGCGACGCCGGTGCCGCAAGCACTCCACCGAAGCCGGTTTCGGTCCAGAGCACACAAGAGATCATCACCAATTTCGCCCCCGCAACTCCACCGAAGGCAGCCTGACATGACCCCCGCACTCTCACAGCTTATCGCCAAGACAGAAGCCGCACTGGCTGGCAAGCCCGCGCTTGGGAAAAGCATCTGCGTGGATCTTCGGTCCCGATGGTGTGGCCTATGTATATCCGAATAACCTTGTCGCGCTGTGGAAGGCGTTCGCGCGGCCGACTGCACGATCACGACCACGATTGATGTGCTGAACAAGCTGCAGTCCGGTAGCGAATCCGTCGTCTGGGCCGATCTCGTGGGAGACATTTCCGTTTCCGGCGATACCGGCGTTGCGGAGACGTTCGGAAAAATCCTCGAAGCGGCGAAAAGCTAGGCGGGGCGGCGCGATAAATGTGGCTCCGTCCGATCTCACCCCTTCCGAACGCAAGCGTCTCGCCACATGGGCGTTCCAGCGCATCGACATAGCCGACAATCTCGTTAGTATCGAGGAATTGCGGGACAGGTTTTCTGAGTTCAGCGTGGGACCTGAAGTGACACGGCTGGGCAAAATCTCGCGGGCTTGGCAACGCCGGAACGGCAGGCTGGTGTGATGTGGACTATCAGGGCATCGCTCTTGTCATCGGCGCCATCGCGGGGCTTGTCACGGTCGTGGGCGGATTCCTGCTTCAGGTGCTCACCTTCTGGCGTCAAGGGAAGATGATGGAACAGGATCTCGCCAGAGACGTGATGACGAAGCAGACGCACGATCTTGTCAACGGGCTATCGGCCCGCAGAGGACGAGGCTCAGAAATCAGCCGCCTTTGCCGAGGGAAAAGCGGCGGGCGTGACACAGGAACGGGACGCGCATTGATGGCGGGGGCAACCAGGTGGTCAGTCTGAGCATTTTCAATAGAGGGGCTT
>CAWERM010000025.1:0-9734 GCA_963810995.1 uncultured Acidobacteriaceae bacterium
AAGTTTTCCTGTAGCTGGCTTGATGCTGGCCGCTTCTGGCGTTGCGGCTCCGGGTGTAGACATGCTTTGCTTTACCCCTCTGTCCTGCAAATTAGATGATGCTGCTTCCGTTAAACCGGAAAGATCAGTATATCCCTCCCCACCCACGCCCGTGTCAAATGCCCACCATCCCGGCGGAAGTGGATCAATTTGATGTGAACGATTGATGTTCCCGAATACAAGACTTGTTGAAAGTTCACAAGATACAAATCTCACCCAAGTTAAATACAACCTGCCCAACTCCGGCGTCTTGCTTTCGCATCTAAGGCGCATTATGGGAGGAGTTTATGAGCGAAAAAGGTGTTCGATTGCTGTTTGTAGACGACGAGCCGTTGATCAGAATCACACTCTCGAAGATTCTGGAGCAAGAGGGATTTCAAGTGACTGTAGCGGCAACCGTTCCTGAGGCGCTGGAATATATCACGAAGGAAAAATTCGACCTGCTGCTCTCCGATCTAAATATAGGACAACCGGGTGACGGCTTTACGGTGATCAGCGCGATGCGCCGGTCCCAGCCGGAGGTGGTCACGATAATCCTGACCGGCTTCCCTGATTTCGACACCGCGCTACAGGCCCTGCGCAGTCAAGTAGACGACTACCTGACGAAGCCTACCGACATCAAGACTCTTATTGCAGTGATAAATGAGAATATGCAAAAACCGAGGCGTCACTCACCGGTGCAAATGAAACGTGTTTCAACTGTGCTACGCGAAAACGCCAATCAAATCGTAGAAGACTGGCTCGTCGCGTCCACACAGGATCGAGAGGTCTCGCGAGTGTCGCTTGCAAAGAGGGAACGTATCGATCATCTACCGGCTATTCTGGTGGAGTTGGCAGAGCGGGTCGAATCGAATCGTTTCGAGGCTGGAGATGAAGCGCGAGAGGCCGCGCGCGCGCATGGGAAAGAGCGACGACGCCAGGGATATACGGCACGCCAGGTGGTGGCGGAGGCGCGCATCCTGCATAATGTCGTATCGAACACCGTGCAGCGGCATCTGCTGTCTATTGACATGAGCACTCTCACGTCTGACTTGATGCAGTTCGGCGAAAGCTTGCACGAGCAGCTTGAGGCGTCGATTCAAGCTTTCGACGAAGAAGCTTCTTACCCTTGCCCGGTGTGACTTGTGGTTTTGCTGAAGAATGGTTGGCGTAATGGAAGCCGGCATGCAATAGGTTCCAGTACCGCATTGGCCGTCACTCGGCGTACACCAACGTCGACTTTGAATTCATGAAATACCGTGCGGCAACTTCATTCGGATCGGACTTAAAGACTGACATCCATGAACACATCCAAGGAGCCATCCATGAACCCTGTTCAAGTAGGTCAAAATAGCTATGAGATGCCCCCGCGCGATGGACTCAGCATCGCGCATTTTCTCACCGTGACAGACATCGAGCGATCGGCTCACTACTACGAAAAGGTCTTCGGCGCTCGCATTCTCAGCATGGGCGACGGCAACGCGCCTGCGTACCTTCAGCTTGCGAATATCTGGATGATTCTGAACGTTGGAGGCGGCCCGACCCCCGATAAGCCGACGGTAACGCTCAGCGTCCCTGACCCAAATCACATCAACAGCTTTATGAATTTCCGCGTTGCCGATATCCATGCGTGCTATGAGCTATGGAAGAGTCGGGGAGCCGAGTTCATCACGCCGCCGATACCCAAGTACGGCGAGATTCGCTGCTACATCCGCGATCCTGACGGCTACATCATCGAAGTCGGACAGAGCACCGACCTTACATATGGCTAACATCGGCCCGATGGGGATACGGTTATGTACGCTGACGAGTGCAGACCGATTATTTTTAGGATTGACGTTACAGCACATCGTTCGAGGCAGGGACAAGAGATGGATTGGAAACGGTTGATCGAATTTGCGCTGCTCGGCAGCATTGATTTGGAGCAGTATGCCATCCTGCTGGTACGTGTGCTGCTCGGGCTGTTTTTTGCCATATCCGGGGCAAACAAATTGTTTGTCGCGCGCGGCAGGCAGACGATGTACCAGACACTCGTGGAGGCAAAAATCCCGTTTCCCCGCCTGATGACTTATTTCGTGTCCGGTGTGGAGTTTGTTGGCGGGTCATTCCTAGTCGTTGGGTTGCTTTCCAGCCTGTCCTGCGCGGCTCTTTTGATCAATATGCTCGTCGCCATTGGCACCACCAAGCTTTCCGCAATGCCTAAAGAGCTTTCGCCGCTCAACTGGCTAGATGATTTTCTCTACCTTTCGGAAGTCCTCTATGTGCTCTTCTTTATCTGGCTGATCTGTTCTGGTCCGGGAAAGTTCAGTATCGATTACTGGCTCGCCGACAAGTTGCGATGGTGATCGATCGACGCATGAGCCAATGAAGATCTTTGCTCATAGTCGCCAACGCAGTAGTCAAGCCTCTGCGGTCACGCTCTCGCACCCTCCAAAGCCCACCCTTCCTCTCCTCAGGTAAGCTATCTCCGGAAGTCAAAGGAACCTATGGACCGCCGTGAATTCGTAAAGTCCGCCGCACTCGCCAGCGCCGCCGCCGCACTCACCCAAACGCCAGCCCTCGCCCAGCCGCCCGCCGCGCCCAAAACCTTCGTCGGCATTCAAATGGACATCGGCCGCATCCTCTCCGACGGCGTTGATCGCGTGCTCGACGACATCCAGCGCCTGGCCCACGTCAACGCGCTCTTCCTCTACACCATCACCTACATGGACGAGCGTGTTCACGCCCGCACCGCCGCTCCCTTCCGCGGCGGCAACTTCGCCACCGTCCATCCGCAGTACTACAAGGACACCCTGCTCAAGCCCGAAGACACGCGCTCTCCCGACTTCCCCGGCCTCGACATCCTCGCCACCGTCGTCCCCGCCGCACGCAAGCGCGGCATCAAGACCTTCTGCTGGATCATCGAAGACAACACCCTCCCCAACGTCCCCAACATGGACAAGCTCTGGGAGGTCGGCCTCGACGGACGCCCCGCCACCCGCCATCCCGGCGGTCCATGTTTCAACAATCCCAACTACACCAACTTCCTCCTCGGCTTGGTCGAAGACTACTGCCGGTCGTATCAAGTCGACGGCATCATGTTCGGCTCCGAACGCCAGGGGCCACTCGGTTATTCCCTGGGCGCATATCACAACGGTGCCCGCGCCGATCCCGCCACCACCTGCTGCTTCTGCCCCTTCTGCGAGTCCAAGGCACGCGGCATGGGCATCGACTTCGCCCGCGTCCGCCAAGGCTACCTCGCGCTACAGAAATTTGTGCGTGCTGGCCGCTCCAACCAGCGGCCCACTGACGGTTACTACGTCGCCTTCTGGCGAGTCCTGCTACAGTATCCCGAGATCCTCGTCTGGGAGCGCTTCTGGACCACCGGCCAGCAGGACACCTACGCCGCACTCCACGCCAAAGTTAAATCCGTCAACCCCGCGCTTCAGGCTGGATGGCACATCTGGCAGAACGCCTCATGGAACCCCATCTACCGCGCCGAGCAGGACTTCGCCGCCATGGCCCCCTTCACCGACTACGTCAAGCCCGTCCTCTACAACAACTGCGCTGGTGAGCGCATGATCAGCTACCTCGACTCCGTCGGCCAGAACTTCCAGGGCGATCTCCCTCGCACCCAGGCCCTCGACTTCGAATACAAGGTCCTCAACTACAACGAAGCTCCGCTGGATAAACTGGCCGCCGCCGGCTTCTCCGCCGACTACGTCTATCGCGAGACGAAGCGCACCATCGATTCGCTCACCGGAACCCGCACCCAGACCTACCCCGGCATCGACATCGACGTTCCCACTGCCAATGGCCATAGCAAATGCACTCCCGAAGGCGTCCGCGACGCGGTGCTGGCGGCCTACAAAGGAGGCGCGCAAGGCGTCGTCCTCTCGCGCAGCTACTCCGAGATGAAGCCGGAGAACCTGCGCGGCGCGGGCGTCGCCCTCGAATCCCTAGGTCTGGTATAGCTCAACTCTCCTAGGTCTGATCGCTCACATGATTTTCGTTTTGCCGTCTTGCTTAAGGGCACGGATTCATCCGTGCCGTAAAAGCCCACGCGTAGAATAGGGCTTTAGCCCCTGAGGTCAGATTTTGCGATTGTTTCACACCGCATCCGTACGAATCCGTCCCTTCCAGTGCGACACCAGGAACCACACCACGCCCACCGCCAGCACCGCCTCCACTCCCAAGTGGAAGCGCTCAAACACCGCCTTGAATCGCGGATCGGTCCGGAAGCTGTCGCCCAGCCGAACCCCCACATACGCCAGCGCGTAGCACCACGGCCACGATCCCACAAACGTATAGATGTGGAATCGCACCTGGTTCATCTTTGCCACGCCCGCCGGAAACGCGATGAACGTCCGCACGATCGGCAGCATCCTCCCCGCCAGCACCGTGATCGATCCGTAGTGCGCAAAAAAATGGTCCACCCGGTCCAGGTCGCGCTGGCTCAGCAGCAGCCATCTCCCATAGCGTTCCACCATCGGCCGCCCACCCCGCGCGCCCACCCAGTACGCCGGTATCGACCCCAGGTTCGACGCCAGCGATGCCACCGTCGCCAGCAGCACCAGCTGCATCTGCACCTGCATCGGCGTCATCCCCAGCGTATGCACCAACGCCACGCCCGCCAGCGGCAGGATCACCTCGCTCGGTATCGGGATGCACGCCGACTGCACCGCCATCAGCAGCACCACGCCCCCGTACCCGCCGCTGCCCACCACCCCCACCAACCACGCAATTATTCTCTCAGACATGCAGATGCAGTATACCCGCCCCGCGCACACTTGCCGTCATCCCAACCGAACCCTGAGCGAGCGTAGCGAGTCGAAGGGGAAGTGGAGGGGCCCCCCGCATTTGGTTTGTCATTCCGTAGCGATGCGGAGGAATCTGCTGTTGTATTTTTCGTTCGTCATTCTGGCCTGAGCGAAGTCGAAGGCCAGAATCTCAGTCGTTGTTCTTGTTGTTTGTCATCCTGAGCGAAGCCGCTCGCGGCTTCATCGTGGGCGGATGAGTCGAAGGACCTGCGGCTGTCTGTTGTAGTTCGTCATCCTGCGCATCTCCCACCGTCGTCATTCTGGCGCAGCCAGAATCTCCGTATTTGCCCTTGTCTTTTTTGTTTGTCATTCTGAGCGCTGCGAAGAATCCCCGCATCTGCCCTTGCCTTTGCCTGTTTTTACAGACCACTGACCACTGTTTTTCTGACCACTGTTCCCTGTTCCCTGTCCCCTGACCCCTGTCTTTATGGCCGCGTCCCCAGCGTATTGTTCTTCACCCCCGCCGCCAGCGGCGTCACCACCGGCGCTGCTGCGCCAATGAACACCGTTGTACCAATGTAATAAGGGACACCGCCGGGTACCCACACATTGCCAGAACCATCCACGGCGATGCTGCTGGGCTGATATAAACCGATGCCAGTGAAACCGGTAGAGGGCGAGAGCATCACGCCAGCGTTGGAGAACTCAGTAATCGAGCCGTACCCCATATTGTTACTAACAATCCAGACTTGCCCTGCCCCATCAATGGCCATGCCCAATCCAACGCTCATAACACCCGTATATCCGGTAGAAGGAGAGAGCGCCACACCAAGGCTGGAAAACTTAGAGACGCTGTTTTTATCACCGCCATTCAGTACCCACACCTGTCCAGATGCATCAATAGCAATGCGACGAGGTTCATACATGCCGCCTCCCGTAAAGCCATTTGATGGAGATATGATAGTGCCGGATTTCGATAACTCGACGAGACTATTTAATGTTATAAGTTGGATTATCTACCCATATATTCCCGTTTGCGTCGGCGGCGATCCCTTGCAATATCCATAATTCTCCGCCGGTGTAACCCATGAACGGCGAAAGAGCTGCACCGGAATTAGAAAACTCGCTGATGCACTCGCATGAAAAGTTTAATGACCCATATATTGCCAGAGCCGTCGATGGTAATGTCTCCGGGTGAGTTCAGACCACCCCCTGTATAGCCATAGGCCCCTGAAATAGCAGTACCCGTACTGGAGAGCTCGCCAATATCATTCCCACTATTGCTGAACCACACATTACCCGAGACGTCGATGGAGATGCCCCCTGGAAAATCAAGCCCACCTCCGGCATAACCCGTCGATGGTGAAATGGCCGCGCCTAATGGAGACAGCTTGCTGACACCACTAACTTGATTTGTCACCCATGCATTCCCGTATCCATCAATCGCTATGTCTTCTGGATAAACTAGCCCGCCACCGGTAAAGCTCAGCGCGATCATAAAGTCATTCGGCGCCGCACTTAGCTTGGGTGAAAACACCGCCGTACTTGCCAACCCGTAAAGCGCCGCTATATTCGCACCGGGGTTATGCGCAATATTGATTGCCGCTGTTGCTGTATCGGTCGGAGCCGTTCCCGAAGACCCGCCGGACATTGCATTCGAGAACAGTAGCGTGCATCCATTCGATCCCGGCCCGCTGGTCTCGACGCAACTGGCCAGGATATTCGCCAGCGTGTTGATCTCCGCCTGCGGAACCGTGCCATTACCCGCCGGAGTGGTTGCCAGCGCGGTTCCCGTCGAGAGCGTCGCCAGGTTCGCTGCATTGGCAAACGCATTGGCAATCCCCACCTTTGCCAGCGCCGTCCCCGAACTCGACACATGCGTCGCGTCGGTGGCAAACCCAGCCATCGCGTACGCCGCCGCAATTGTCGTCACCTCATTCACCGTGACCGTGATCGCGGAACTCCCACTTGCCGGGCAACTCCCGATGGCCGCCATCAGCCCGGAAGCCGAATTTGTCCCCAGTCCGCTGTTCCCGCCCAGCACGTAGATATAAAGCTGCTGTCCACTGGTGCAGGTGTAGTCGCCGGCCAGGCTGAATGCGCCATTCGATCCTGTCGCCACATATGCTCCAACCGAGTCCGACGTTCCCGTCTCCGCCGCGCTCAGCAGAGACACCGACGCGTTGCTGCTCGACGCCGCAATCCCCGCGCCACCATATCCCGTCGTGTTCGCGGCAAACAGATATACATGCGCTCCCACAATCGGCGTAGCCCCGCCATTCACCGTGCCCGTAATGCCAACATCTGTCAGTGGCGCAGCCGCAATCGTCGCCTTGCTGGTTGCTGTCGCGCTCAGGTTGCTGGTATTCGTCACCGTCAGCGTAACTGTATAAGTCCCCGCTGTCGCGTACGTGTGCGTCGGAGTCACACCTGTCCCTGTTCCGTTGTCGCCGAAGTTCCAGGCGTAGGTAAGTGCCTCGCCCTGCGGATCGGTCGACCCCGCGCCGCTGAAGCTCACCGCCGTGCCAGCCATCCCCGTGTACGGCCCACCCGCATTCGCTACCGGAGGTTTAATGGTTGGAGGAGTAGAAGAACCACCGCCGCATCCTGCTAGAACAACAAGACCGCAAACCACAACCGCTAGGCCCGAGCGCATCGTGTACTCCTCAGAACGACGCAATCATGCTACCCCCCGCCCCGCCGGGATGCCATGTGTCCGCTATCACATCAGCCCTTCGATCAGTTCAAGATGAATCCCGCCCTCACGCCGGAGGATGCAGCATCCGCTCGAAGACCTGCGCGATATAGCTCACCGCGTTCATGGTGTTCTGGTAGTGGATGCGTTTTGGCCCGATCACGCCCACCGTTCCGTGCCCATCGCCAGCCATGCGCGCCGGCGCCGCAATCAGCACCAGCCCGGCCATCTCCGGCGCATGTTCCTCCAGGTCGAAGATCACCCGCACCGACTCCTGTTTCGCATCGATGTAAGCATCCAGCAGCTCCACCAGCCGCTGCTTCGCCTCCAGCGCCGCCAGCACCTCGCGCAGCCGGGCCATATCTTCCGCGCTGCCCACTCCGCGCGCGCCCAGTAGGTTCGCCACTCCCTCCACATACACGGTCTGCACGCCCGCGCCCTGGGGAACGGCGCCCGCCCACAGCTGCTTCCACCGAGGTCAGCAGCCGCTGCACCTCGCTCTGCTCCCGCTCCACCAGCCGGCCAATCTCCGTGCGCACCCGCTCAATGCTCCATCCGCGGAAGTGCTCGTTCAGGAAGTTCGCCGCCGCCATCAGCTCCCGCGCCGTCACATCGACCCCCATGGTCAACATGCGATCGCGCACCAGCCCGGAGCTGGTCACCACCACGGCCAGAACGCTTCCCTTGGCCAACCGCGAAAAATGCACATGCTCCAGCGTGTCGCCGCTACTCACCATCGCCACGGCCACGCCCACTCCGCTGGATACCGTCGCCAGCACATGGCTGGTCCGCTCCAGCATCGCCTGAGTTCCCGTTATCCCGGCAAAGCTGGTATCGATCTGCGACTCCAGATTCAGCCGCTGCGACTCCAGATTCGACCGCTGTGCGCCGCCCAGCAAGCGCGGCCCGGTGCGTTCGCTCAGCCGCTCCACATACATTCGGAATGCGCGCGCCGTGGGTACGCGTCCCGCCGAGGTATGCGGCTGCTCCAGCAATCCCTCGTTGGCCAGCTCCGCCATCTCGTTGCGCACCGTCGCAGAACTCAGCCCAGCAGCATGACCTCCGCCCGCACGCACCCGCGCAATGGTTCCCGCAATTGTCCCCGAGCCCACCGGCTCACCCGTCTCGATATAGTTCTCTACGATGGCCGTCAGGATCGCCCGCTGCCGCGCCGTAATCCGCTCCGCCTCCGCCATCGCAACCACCTCACCGATTTAGTTTATTCTCTCCGTCAATCTCTGCGCTCACCACGCGCACCCGCGCCTCTCCGCTCCGAGCCAACAGTGAGGCAGTTATTTCTTCTGCATCTCGTCCATCAGCTTTTGCGCAACATTTGCGGCGGGCACAGCATACGTTCCCGCGTCGATCTTTTGCCGCAGCGCCGCCACCTTCTCAAAGCGAACATCGCTGCCCGTGCTAGCCTGCGAGATCAGCATTCCGGCAAGGCTCACCTGCTCCGCATCGTCCGCAATCTCCTCGATCCCACTTCCACTGCGCGGCGGCTTGGCAGCGAACGCGTCCGGCCCCGTCAGCCCACTCCTGGCAGAGGGAGGCATCCCCTCGGCTGCGTCAACCGGGGTTGCGGGCATCGCCGCCCGGTTCACTCCAACTCGATTCGCATCACTCACCCATTCACCTCCACTTCTGCCTATCTCTGGGCCTCATCGGCTGCCCTAGCTATATCATTAGAACGAATTCCTCTTCTTCAACACTATTCCCTCTTTCGCAACGCGTCACCCCCACTCTTTGCCAGCATCGGACAGCTTGGGAGACAATCAATCCATGTCCCAACAGACCCAGCCCGAGCAAACCGCAACGCAGCACCCAGTCTCCACATCCACCGACCCAGCCACGCACGGTCCCGCCGCCCCGCCTGCGCGCCGCCAGATCGTCTGCTTCAGTTTCTACAAGCTCATGCCGGAGTGGCGACGCCTGCCCGAGTCCGAGCGCACCGCCCATAAGGCCGCCTTCGCCGCCGTCCTCGACCGCTGGAACAAGACCGGCGAGTTTCTCTCCCTCACCTACTCCACCATTGGCACCCGCGGCGACGTCGACTTCTGCGTCTGGACCATCGGCTACGCCGTCGACGAGCTGAACCAGCAATACGTAACTGAACGAGTTGAGAAGTACTGTGGCGCGCGAGAGCTTCCTCGCCGAAGAGGGCGCGTCATGAAGCTGCGCTGGCTGCGCCGAGCCTATAATGAACTGCTGAACCACGCCGATGAGATCGCGCTGGTGAGCCCGCGCGCGGCGGTGGAAGTGACCGACCGGCTGCTCGCTGC
>CAWERM010000026.1:0-9141 GCA_963810995.1 uncultured Acidobacteriaceae bacterium
ATGTCCGTGTCGAGCATATACAGCATAGTTACCAGCCCTCAATCGGTTCGGGGGGCGGGTCCTCTATGCCATCGATTAAGAAATCGTCCGGCATCGATCTGAGCGCGTTGTATGCGTCCATCAGAGTCGGTTTTTTGGGCTGGCGAATGACGATATTGTCCCCTTGCCGGACCAGTTCGACCTGCGTGACTTTCAGGCGGAACTCCTTGGGCAGGCGGATGGCCTGACTATTTCCCGATTTGAAGACTTTGGCTATTGCCATTTTCCGGTTCCTCGCTAGAACCATTCAGAAAAGTATATACGGTATGTGTATACATTTCAACCTCAGGCCCTGGCGCGGGTGCTCTTCATGCCGCGTGCGATGAGGGCTTCCATCTCGGCGATGACCTGGGCGGCCTCGTCTTCCAGCGCCTTGCGCTGCTCATTGTAGTCGGCCTCGGGATACTTGCCCGCCTGGAACTCGAAGTTGAGGTCGCGCAGGTTTTCGTAGATGGCTTCCTTACGCTCGCTCAGGTAGTCGACGCGCGTCTTATCGGCCTGCACGAAAGGATTGCGCTCCGGCCATAAAATGTAGGCGAAGCAGCCAAGGATGAGGGCAAAGATAGCTGCGATAAGGGCCATTCAGTACTCCGTCTCGCGGCGTATGCGATCGCGCAGCTCCGCGTCCTGTGGATTGAGATCGCCGGGTGCGCTGAGGTCTGGGCCGGCCAAACCCGCCATGGCGAGCGAGCGCCGCTTCCAGAGCCAGACGATACCGAAGGTGCCCAGCGTGGCCAGGATAAAGATTACGGCAGGAACGATCCATGCGGCGTTGTCGAAGCCTCCGCGTATGGGCGCGGCAAGGATGGTGGCGCCATACTTAGCCTCGAACCACTGCAGCACCTGGGTGTCGGTCTTGCCGCTGTCGATCTGGGCGTGCAGTTCGGGAATCATGCGCGCCGAATCCACGCAGCCGACGTGGTTGCACTCCAGTAGGATCTGTCCGCATCCGCAGGAGCACATGAGCTCGTGGCCGAGACGGTCGAAGCGCGACCTGCTTGCGCCCAGCATGACGACGGTGACCACGCAGAGCAGAGCGATCTGGAGGGTGCGCGCCCAGAAGATGGGGCTGTGCCAATCGCGCCGGAGTTGAGCGGGTCTACGCATGGGGCACCCTGGCAACCACATGGGTTGCGCCCAGCGCTGCGGCGGGCGGCACGGCAATTGAATCTCCCAGGCGCTGGCGCACGGGTGTGCGGACGAGATTTGGAACCAGGGCGATGAAGGTGCCGACGACCACAATCACGACACCAATCCAAATCCAGGCGATGAGGGGGTTGAGGAAGACCTTGATGATGGGGCGACCGCTGTCGGGGTTGCGACCCTCGAAGACGCTGTAGAGGTCGGCCTGGGCGGTGGAGTGCAGCGCCACTATGGTGGATGCCTGCTCGTGGTCGGTGCCGGCGAAGTAGGTGCGCTTCTCGGGCGCAAGCTGGGTGACATATTTGCCGCCGCGATAGACATCGAGCACGGCGTAGTCGGTGTCGTACTCCGGTTTGCTGTCTTGGGTGATGCTCTGGCAGACCAGGCGGTACGGGCCGATGGCAAGGGTATCGCCGTAACTCATCTCCATCTCGCGGGCCTGGTTGAACGCACCTCCCGCGATGCCGATGAACATCACCACGATGCCGAAGTGGATGATGTATCCGCCATAGCGCCGGGTATTGCGATGGGTGAGAAGCAGCATGGAGGAAAGCAGATTTTTCCCGGTCTGGGTGCGCACGACGCGTGCGCCGCGGGTGAACTCCTCCACAATCGCGGTAATCACTCCAGCGGCCAGGGTGAAGGCGACCAGCGAGAAGAAGGTGGACTCCATGTCGTCGCCATCGTTCCAGGGACGAACGCCTGCGATCATAAGGCCGATGGCTGTCGCTGCCATGGCAATCGCAGGCAGGACGAAGTTACGCCGGATGGAACGCAGCGTGGTGGAGCGCCAGGCCAGCAGCGGGCCAAGCCCGGTGAGGAAGAGAAGAAACAGGCCGATGGGAATATTGACGCGATCATAGTAGGGCGCGCCCGATGGTGACCTTGGAGCCGGTGACCGCCTCGGAGAGCAGTGGGAAGAGCGTTCCCCATAGCACCGTGATGCAGGCGGCCAGCAGGATCATGTTGTTGAACAGAAAGCTGGACTCGCGGCTCACCAGCGATTCCAGCTTGTTCTCCGACTTCAGATGGTCGCGGCGCAGGAGGAAGGTGATGAGGCAGACCAGGAAGGCGATGACGATGAAGGTGTAGAACCACGCGCCGATGGACGACTCCGCGAAGGCATGGACCGAGCTGATGATTCCCGAGCGCGTCAGCAGCGTGCCCAGAATCGTCAGCAGGAAGGTGGAGAAGATCAGCCATACGTTCCAGTTCTTCATCATGCCGCGTTTTTCCTGCATCATCACCGAGTGCAGAAAGGCGGTGCCGGTAAGCCACGGCATCAGCGACGCGTTCTCCACCGGGTCCCAGCCCCAGTAGCCGCCCCAGCCCAGCACGGAGTAGGCCCAGTGCGCGCCCATAAAGATTCCGCAGGTGAGAAAAAGCCACGTCACCATGGTCCAGCGCCGCGTGATGTGGATCCACTTCTCGCCCGGATAGCGCATCATCAGAGCGCCCAGGGCAAAGGCAAACGGCACCGAGAAGCCCAACGTAGCCCAGGTACAGCATGGGCGGATGGATCACCATCTCGGGATATTGCAGCAGCACGTTCAGCCCCGCGCCATCGGCCGCCACCGGTCCGGGTGCGATGGAGAACGGAGGCGCGGCGACCACCAGCAGAAGAAGAAAGAAGACCTGGATCGCCGCCAGAATCACGGACGCGAAGGCGCTCAGCCGAACGTCGACGCGGTGGCGCATGCGCACCACGAAGCCGTACGCGCCCAGAAGCCACGCCCACAGCAGCAGCGAGCCCTCCTGCCCGCTCCACATCGCGGCAAACTTATACGCCGGATTCAGCGCAATGTTGCTGTGCGCGCGGATGTACTCCACGGAAAAGTCGTTGGTCAACGCCGCCCACACCAGGGCAAAGGCCGCGCAGCACAGCGCAACAAAGCTGGCGATTCCGGCGCGGCGTGCGTACTCGCCAAGGCGACTCAAGTTAGCTTCGGGAATGCCGAGCGCGCGACCGACCCAACGCATTCCAGCGGGCCAAAGTGCAAGCGATCCGATGAGGAAGTTAAAGGCAGTAAGACTGAGCGCCAGAAGCAGACAGAAGCTTCCGAACCCGGCATGGGGTGAAGGATCATCGTTGATGTCATTGTCTCAGATAACAGGCCGTGAATGTCGTTCAGGGTGTGACGTACATCACACATGTTAGTTTCGCGGGGTTGCGCGTTGAAACGGCAAACGTTAGGCCGCTGTTATTCGATTTTGCTGAAGCAGATCGTGCAGGCGGGAGAGCAGAAGATCGGGAAGCAATGGCTTGTGCAGGAAGACCACATTCATCCCAGCGTACTCTGGCTCAGCGTCGTCCAGGCCGCTGATCACCATGACTGGAAGATCGGGATGGGTCTTGCGCAACTCGCGCACAAACTCCGCACCGTTCATTCCGGGCATCACATGGTCTGTGATGATGGCGTCGATGACTGCGGGGAACTCGTCCTGCTGGAAACGCGCCAGAGCGCGTGCCGGATCGAGCGCGGCGATGACGAAGTATCCCGCGCGACGCAGAATGGCCTGGCGGATGGTGGCCTGGATGGCGTTGTCGTCGATCAGAAGAATGACTGGGGTCTTATTGGGGAGGCGGCTTGGGCGGGTCAAATGTCGTATATCTGTCACATTCCCACCCCCCTGGCCCGACTCCCTGAAGCGCTGGTATTGCACATGAAGCGACGGCCTGCGGCCCTGCCCCAACTGCCCTGCTCCAGGTTACAGAGTTAGGATGCTGCAATCGCCATTTGCGTATACCTCGCGCGGCAATGTTTTTGCGGAATACGGGTCCGGCTCACGGCCCGCCCGATTCTGCGCTGGACTGACCCCTGCCAAACATTTACAGTTTCCTCGCAACTATAAACCCCCACAAGCACGCATCACGAACTCGCCGTCCAAGGATAGCCCAACGTGAACCTCACCTATATCGACTGGTCCATAATGTTTGTCTACTTCGCGTTCGTGCTGGGCATTGGATTCGCCCTGAAGCGCTACATGACGCACCTCCAACGACTTCTTCCTGGCGGGACGCGCTATTCCGGCATGGGTCTGCGGACTGGCTTTCATCTCCGCCAACCTGGGCGCGCAGGAAGTCATCGGGATGGGCGCGTCGGGCGCCAAATACGGCCTGGAGACCGCGCACTTCTACTGGATCGGCGCGATTCCGGCGATGGTCTTTGTGGGCATCTTCATGATGCCGTTTTACTACGGCTCCAAGGCGCGCTAGCGTGCCGGAGTTCCTGCGCATGCGCTTCGACGAGAAGACGCGCGCGCTGAATGCCTTCTCCTTCGCGTTGATGACGATTTTTACCTCCGGCATCTCGATGTACGCGATGGCGCTGCTGATTCAGGCGCTGGGCCTCTTCCACAACATTCTGCCCGACGCATACATCTTCCATGTCTCCATTATTCTGTCGGCGCTGATTGTGCTGGGATACATCCTGCTGGGCGGGCTGACCAGCGCGATCTACAACGAGGTGCTGCAATTCTTCCTGATCATGGCCGGTCTGCTTCCCCTGGTGTGGATTGGGCTGCGCAATGTAGGCGGCTGGCAGGGCATCAAGCACACGCTGCCGGCCAACATGACCCACAGCTGGCAGGGAATGGCGCATGCCAACACCAACGCGATGGGGGTGGAGTGGTTCGGGCTGGTGATGGGGCTGGGATTTGTCTCTAGCTTTGGCTACTGGTGTACTAACTTCCTGGTGATCCAGCGCGCCATGGCGGCGGATTCTGAGGATTCGGCGCGCAAGGTGCCGCTGATTGCAGCGGTGCCCAAGATGTTTCTGCCGTTCCTGGTGATTCTGCCTGGGCTGATCGCGGTCTCCATCACATCGCATGTCGCAGGCGTTGCAGCCCCAGCCGCAAATCACGCCTATGTGGACACACAGGGTAGGCCGCTGCCCATGGATGAGGCGCATCCCCACGGCATTATCCCAGTGAAGACGGACGCCATCACCGGCAAGGATGTGGTGGATTCCAACGGCGTGCTGGTGTACGACTACAACAAGACCATCCCGGTGATGCTGCTGCACTTCTTCCCCACCGGCGTGCTGGGCCTGGGATTGACCGCGCTGCTGGCCAGCTTTATGTCCGGCATGGCGGGCAACGTTACCGCATTCAACACGGTCTTGACGTACGACATCTATCAGGCCTACATCAACAAGAACGCCAGCGACGCGCATTATCTATGGATGGGGAGGATGGCGACTATCGGGGGGATTGTGCTGTCGATTGCGGCGGCCTATGCCGTCACCAGCTTCAACAACATCATGGACGCGCTGCAACTGGTGTTTGCGCTTTGTGAACGCGCCGCTGTTTGCCACGTTCCTGCTGGGCATGTTCTGCAAGCGGACGACAGGGCACGGCGCCTTTACGGGCCTGATGGCGGGCACCAGGGCGCGCTGGTGCACCATGGCCTGACACTGCCGCTGGGCGACGCGGCCGGCATCCATGGCGGATGGATTCATGTGCTGCACCGCTATCCCAGCGACATGGCGCAGAACTTCTGGACCGCGATCTTCGCGTTCACGATCAATCTAGTGGTCACCGTGCTCGTCTCGCGGCTGTCGGCACCGCGGCCCGAACCGGAGCTGGCAGGGTTGGTCTACTCGCTGACGCCCAAGCCGGTGGAAGCCGACAAGGTGTGGTACATGAGACCAACTGTATGGGCGCTCGCCGTGCTGGCCATGGCAGTAGTGCTGAACATCATCTTCGCGTAGGAAGTTGCTCGAATGCGGTGGCCTGAAGAAAGCGTCAACCGTTTTTGCAAGGCCACCGCTTCACCGTATTGGCAGTTCTGTAGGAAGTGAAATTGTTTTGCTTAAGGGCACGGCTTCAGCCGTGCCGCAAAGACATCCGAAAGCGAGGGGCTTTAGCCCCTGAGGTACGCTTTCTCTCATCTGCAAAGGAGCGCTTTATGGGTCTCGACATTCGCATTCCACTCGGCCTGGTCTTTCTGCTCATCGGCGGCATCATGGGCGTCTTCGGCTGGTTTACGCAGGGTGACGCCGCGCTGTATCAGAAGTCGCTGGGCATGGACATCAACCTGGTGTGGGGCGGCATCATGTTCGCCGTCGGCGCGATTCTGTTCTTCTTCGGCAAGCGCAAGAAGGTGACGGATGCGCCTGTCGCAGCCGCCGATCCTGACGCTGTAGCCAGACCAGGGCACTAACGCGGAGGCACGACATACAGCAGCACCGCGAAGTAGTGGGCGACGCTGCCGGCAAGCACGAACAGGTGCCACAGCGCATGGAAGTAGCGCAGACGGTCGTTGGCGAAGAAGACAATGCCCAACGTATAGGCCAGGCCACCCGCGATGAGCCAGATCATTCCCGGCCAGGTGATTGCAGCCAGCAACGGCCGAATGCCGAAGACGATGCACCAGCCCATCAGGATGTACACCGTTGCCGACGCTGCGGGAAACTTGCCCAGCGCGAGGCTCTTGAAGACCACGCCCGCGACGGCCAGCGTCCACACGATGCCCAGCAGCGTCCAACCCAGGCGGCTGCGCATGGACACCAGCATGAACGGCGTATAGGTTCCCGCGATGAGCAGATAAATCGCCGAGTGGTCCAGCACATGGAAGACATGCCGCGCGCGGGTGCGCACCAGCGAGTGGTAGAGCGTGGAGCAGAGATAGACCAGGACCAGCGTCGCGGTGTAGATGCTGCAACTTACGATGAGCCACGCGGTGCCATGCGCGGCGCGAACAATGAGTACCACAGCGCCGGCCAGCGCGAACGCCGCTCCCACGCCATGGGTGATGGCGTTGGCCAGAATATCGCCCAGCCGGTACTCGGTGTGCATGGCACCATGATATTCCGCACAAACGTGCGAACATCGCCCACTGTACAGATTGCATTCATACAACCTTGCGATAATTGAGGCATGAAGCGCCGTACGATTGGGCACTACGAGATTCAGCGCAAGATCGGCGCGGGTGGCTCGGGGGTCGTTTACCTTGCCACCGATACGCTGTTGCAGCGGCCTGTCGTCATCAAGCTGCTGAAGCGGGGGGCACTGTCTCTGGAGCAGGTGCGGGCGACGCAGTTGCGAGAGGCGCGGCTGGCCTCGGCCATCGACCACCCCAATGTGGCCGCCATCTACGACGTAGGCGAGGCGCCATCCGAGACGGACGGGGAGGACGAAGCCTACATCGTAATGCAGTACATTCCCGGCAAGTCGTTGGATAAGGTGATTGCCGAGGGCCCGGCCAGCCTGCAGCTTGTGCTCTCGGCGGGAATCCAGATCGCCGACGGACTCTTCGCCGCGCATCAGCTTGGCATCTTCCATCGCGACCTGAAGCCCGCCAACGTGATGCTGACCGACGGCGGGCTGATCAAGATTCTGGACTTTGGCCTGGCGCGCCGCCTCAACCCTGACGAGGCCGACTTCGACCCTAGCAGCGCGGGAGTGCGCAATGCGCCGCTAATTGGGGCAACCTACACGGCGCGTGGGGGAACCATCGCGTACATGGCGCCGGAGCAGTTTGTTACGGGCCGCAGCAGCGTGCAGTCGGACGTCTTCGCACTGGGCCTTATCCTGTACGAGCTGGTCAGCGGAAGGCATCCCTTCCACCGCGCCGACGCTCCCGAGTTCCAGACCATCCGCGCCACACAGTTCTCCGACCCGCCGAGCCTGCGCGAGACTGTCCCCGATCTGCCGGTGGAGCTGGAGTCGCTGGTGCTTCGCTGCCTGGAGAAGCAGCCGTCGGCGCGCTTTGCCTCCGCGGCCGATGTGCGCGAAGCGCTGCGCACGGTGATGAAGACGCTACAGCTAGATTCGGTGGGAATGCCGGGCGACTCCATCTCTCAGTTGCCTGCGCAAGGCCTGCTGGAACTGGAGACTCCGGAGGAGGAGAAGCGCACAACCGGCATCCTGTCGATGCTGGCGGAGCGATTCCGCGAGTCCGGCGCCGCCGCCACGGCGAAGCAGAACTCCATCGTGGTGCTTCCGTTTGTGAACTTTGGCAACACGGTCAACTTCGGCAACTCGCTAACGGTGGCTCAGGAAGCTATACCCGCGCCGCTGTACGGCTACGCGCTGGCCGACGCTATAGCTGCGCGCCTGGCGCGCATGACCTCGCTGGTGGTGCGTCCATCCAGCTCGCTGATGTCCATCCCCGCGCAGCAGTTGGATCCGCTGGCCATCGGCAAGAAGCTGCTGGTGCGCTTCGGTGCCGGCAGGCAACTTCCTGCGCTCGGACAAGGGCTTCGACCTGAACTGGCAACTGCTGGATATTCCGACGCAGTCGGTGCGCGCCGGCGGCTCCATCAACGTCGCCTCCTTCGACTTGATCAGCGTGCAGACGGAGATCTGCAACGAGGTCTTCTCCACCCTACAGGGCTTCGGCGATCTGGAGAAGCCGACCGCCTCCGACGCCGCACGCGATAGCTCGCCCTCGCTTTCCCAGGACCTCTCGGAGGAGTATCTAC
Source organism: uncultured Acidobacteriaceae bacterium (assembly GCA_963810995.1). Classification (GTDB taxonomy): domain Bacteria; phylum Acidobacteriota; class Terriglobia; order Terriglobales; family Acidobacteriaceae; genus Edaphobacter. The sequence continues at coordinate 8,610 of CAWERM010000026.1, forward strand.
AGGCGCGCGCCGTGCTGTCTTCGTTTATCTCGCGCACCGGCTCGCTGGACGACCTGAACCGCGCTCGCGAGATGTTTGAAAGCGTGGTCCGCAAGGATGAAGAGTATGCGCCTGCGTGGTCCGGCCTGGGTATCACACACCTACAGTACACGCGCCATGGACTGGGCGGACAGATGCATCTGATTGAGGCACGACGCGCGTTCGATAGAGCGCTGAAGCTCGATTCCGGATCGGTGGAGGCCAACCTGTACCGCGTGTACATGCTGTTGTCGCGCGGCGAAAAGGAGTCGGCGCGGCATGGTATCGAGCACCTGCTGCAGACCGCAGCCAACGACTGGAACGTGCATATGGTGGCAGGGCAGACGCTGCGCATCGACGGCCTGTACGAAGAGGCGCTGGAGCAGTTCAACACCTCGCTGCGCCTGAACCCCTCCAACGCGGCCATCCTGTACAACCAGCGGGCGAGGGTCTATCAGTATCAAAATCAGCTTGAACTGGCAGCAATACGGAACCGAACCAAAGGCTACAAAAC
>CAWERM010000027.1:0-15697 GCA_963810995.1 uncultured Acidobacteriaceae bacterium
CAGCGGCTGAGATCCTGTCCAAGGTGGTGCATACCGATCCCGAGGACAACTTCACCGCGGAGCCGCAGATGCTGGCACGCTTCAACGACTCGAAGGACTTTGCCTGGGTGGCGCGCAGGGTGGATGCGGAGACCGCGAACCGCGTGCGCGAGATGAATTTGAAGGGAGTTTATTTCCAGAAGGAGTTCAAGCGTTTCTATCCCAACAACGATCTTGCCGCGCAGGTGCTGGGCTATGTGGGCAGCGACGATACGGGCCTGGGCGGTCTGGAGCAGGAGTTCGACGACGAGATGCACGGGACTCCCGGCCACATGCTGACCGCGGTGGACGCCCGGCGGCATGTGATGGGCAGCGTGGAGAACGAGCCACTGCCGGGTGAAAACCTGGTGCTTACCGTGGACGCCAACATCCAGTACATGGCGGAGCGCGCGCTGGACCAGCAGATGGACAAGGTGAAGGCGTCGCACGGCACGGTGGTGGTGCAGGACCCGCACACCGGGCAGATTCTTGCGCTGGCCATCTCGCCGCGATTCAATCCCAACGACTCACGGCACATGGAGCCGGGTTCGTTGACCAACCTTGCGGTGAGCGATGTGTATGAGCCGGGCTCTACCTTCAAGCTGGTCACCTACTCGGCCGCGCTCGACGCCGCGGGCGTTGAACCGACTGATATTGTGGACTGCCAGAACGGCTCTATGACCATGTATGGCCGCACCCTGCACGACGACAAGGACGACCACTTCGGCGCGGTGACTGTGCAATACGCGCTGGAGCACTCCAGTGACGTTGGCGCGGCCAAGATGGCGCTAAAAGTCGGCCCGGAGACCTTCTACAAATACATCAAGGCATACGGATTCGGAGATCGCACGGGCATCGAACTGCCCAGCGAGACGCGCGGTCTGCTGCAAAGCCCGAAGAAGTGGGGCGCAACCAGTATCCTGTCCCTGGCGATCGGGCAGGAGGTGGGGGTGACGCCGGTCCAGCTTGTCACCATGGTGAGCACCATCGCGAATGGCGGGGTGTATATGCCGCCGCACATTCTGCTGCAATCGACCGGCGAGACCAAGGGCGATGCACAGTTGCAGCCCGCGGCCTTCCATCCCGCGAACCAGCTTCCGGCCAAGCTGCCGGACGGCGCACATCGCACGATCCAGGAACTGACGGCGGCCAAGATGCGCTCCATGATGCAGGGTATTGTGCTTGAAGGCACAGGCAAGGCCGCGCAGTTGAATGGATACAGCGCGGGCGGCAAGACGGGCACGGCGCAAAAGATCGATCCGGCGACACATACCTACTCGCACACCAAGCTAGTGGCAAGCTTCGCCGGCTTTGCGCCGGTCAGCTCGCCGGCGGTCTCCATCGCGGTGGTCATCGATACGCCAACCGTGGGCAGCCGCTACGGCGCGGAGGTGTCGGCGCCAGTCTTCCAGACGGTGGCGCAACAAGTGCTGGAGTACCTGGGCGTGCCACACGACCAGCCGATTAAGACGAGCAGGCAGTTACTGGAGGCAACATCGCAGAGCACACCGGATGATGCGCCAAGTGATCATCCGGACGACTTGAACGCAATGTATGACGCGATCAACAATCTGCCGATGGACGATCCACTGCGCGCATCGCCCAGCGCCGCAACAGACGCGGGTGCGAGTAGTGCTGCTACGCCGGCGCAGACGGAGAGCGCGTCTTCCGCGGGTCCGCATAGAGCGAGCGTTCCGATGTCCTCGCGCATCCTGGGCCTTTTGCCGGCGAAAGCGCTGGCATTGTTCAATGCGAATGGCGGGGCGAATTCCGCGATGCCGGACAGCGCAACGGGCAACTCTACCGCGCTGCGCGCTTCCACGGTTGCTCCGCCGGTGCAGACGAGGGACAAAGATTCGGTGGTGCTGGATGCCGGCGTACGCGTCGCCGTGCCATCGTTTACCGGTACCGCGCTGCGCAATGTGGTGGAGACGGCGGCCGGTCTTGGCCTACGGGTTGAGCCGGTGGGCAGCGGTCTTGCCAAAGAGCAGGTCCCGGCAGCGGGTGTCATGGTTCCACTGGGCACGGAAGTGGTTGTGCGCTTTGCGCGCTAGCTAGCCGGCAGGTTATCAAGTCCCTTGGTCTGCAAGGGACATAGAATCGAAATATGCAGTGGGCTGACGCGCTAACAGAAATTACATGGATCGAGAGCGGCGGCGGAAGCGGCGAAGTCGCCGGGGTCGAGTATGACTCGCGACTCGTGCGCCGCGGTGCGGCATTCGTTGCTATGCGCGGCGGGACGACGGATGGCAATCGATTCATCGATACGGCGATTGCGCAGGGTGCGGCGGCCATTGTGACCGACTCGCAGGAGGCTTACGCGAAGCTGCGAATCGAACATCCCACGATTGCTGTGGCGCGTGTGGCACATGGAAGGCGCGCGCTGGCCGAGTTGAGCGCGGCGGTGCTGGGACATCCGGAACGCAAGCTTGCGGTAAGTGCGGTGACGGGGACCAACGGCAAAACGACCACGGCATATCTGCTGGAGCAGATGCTGCGCAGCGTGGGACGTAAGTGCGTGTTGATTGGGACGATTGAGACGCGCATTGGCGACGAGGTTCGGGAGTCGCCGCATACCACGCCGGAATCCAGCGATACGCTGAATATATTTACGGACGGCGCGCATGCGGGAGCGACCGAGGCGGTGATGGAGATGAGTTCACACGCGCTGGACCAGGAGCGTGTTTGGGGCATTCCGGTGGACGTGGCAATCTTCACCAACCTGACGCAGGACCATCTGGACTATCACGGGACGATGGAAAAGTATTTCGCGGCGAAGGCGCGGCTGTTTGAAGGTGTAGGGACCCTGCCGCCGCGCGTGGCATTGATCAACGCCGACGATCCGGCGGCAGAGGCCATTGCGCGCGCCGCCTGCCGCTCTCAGCGCATGATGTACAGCGCCGACGGACGCGGAGATTTTTGCGCGAAGGCAATCCAAATGCAGGCGGGTGAGTCGCGTTTTAAATTTGTAACCAATTCGGATTCGATAGAAATCCGGTCGCCGCTGCTGGGGCGGGTAAATGTCTCCAATCTGTTGGCGGCGATGTGCGCGGCAGTGGCGAGAGGGCTAACGCTGGAGCAGATTGCGACTGCGGTGCGCGAACTGAAACCCGCGCCGGGACGTTTTCAGGCGGTGCCGGGATCGGCGCAGGCGGGGTTTACGGTGGTCGTGGATTATGCGCATACCGACGATGCGCTGCGGAACTTGATTGCGCTTGGGCGTGAGGTGGTTCAAGAGCGCGGAGGCCGAGTGATTACGTTATTTGGATGCGGGGGTGACCGCGATCGCGGCAAACGTCCGCGCATGGGGCGCGCTGCGGAGGGAAGCGATCTGGTGGTGCTGACCAGCGACAATCCGCGCCGCGAAGATCCGATGACAATCATTGAGGAAGCGCTGGCCGGTGTGCGCGAGACGGCGATCGAATGCATCGTTGAGCCGGACCGCACGACGGCGATTGGGATTGCACTCCGCGCCGCGCGGAAAGGCGATATTGTTTTGCTGGCGGGCAAGGGACACGAGAAGGTGCAGATACTGCGCGACCGGACGATACCATTTGACGATGTACTGGTTGCGCAGGAGATTTTGAAGGAGATTCAGTGAAGCTGACACTGGGACAGGTGGCCGAATGGGTTCATGCCGAAGGGGAGTTCGCGGCGAATGCAGAGGCGATGGGCTATTCGATCGACTCGCGCACGATTGCTGCGGGCGAGCTATTTTTTGCGGTGCGCGGAGAGCACTTCGATGGGCACGACTTTGTGCGGGCGGCACTGGCCAACGGCGCGTTGGCCGCGGTGGTGAGCGCGGGATGGAATGCGCCGGATGGGACCGATGCGAGCCGTCTGCTGCGTGTTCCTGAAACTGACGGCGACTGCGTGCTTGCGGCATTGCAACTGCTATCGCGGATGGTGCGGCGGCTCTGGGGCGGGCGCGTGGTTGCCATCACAGGCTCGGCGGGGAAGACGACGACCAAGGATGCGGTGGCACAGGTACTGGGCGCGCGCTTCTGTGTGCTGAAGTCGCAGGGCAATTTGAACAATGCGTTCGGACTTCCGCTGCAACTGCTGAAGCTGGAAACGGAGCACCAGATTGCGGTGATCGAGATGGGCATGAACCATGCGGGCGAGATCGCCGCGCTGGCACGCATCGCGGAGCCGAATTGGGCGGTGGTGACGAATGTCGCGCCGGTGCATTTGGAGTATTTTGCCGACGGCATTGCGGGGATCGCACGCGCGAAGTATGAGCTGATCGAGGCGCTGCCGCCGGATGGAATCGCTGTGCTGAACTGTGACGATCAATATGTAACTAATTTTGGGGAGGGGATGGGCGAGCGCGCGGTCTTCTATGGGACGGGCGAGTGCGCCGAGGTCCGCGCGGTGCAGATTACGGAGTTGGGTGCGGAGGGCGTGGCGTTTAGTGTGACGGCGCAGGGGGAGCGGGCCAGCGTGCAACTGCATCTGCTGGGGCGACACAACGTGCATAACGCGCTGGCCGCGATTGCGGTGGGGTTGCGCAGCGGCATCCCGCTGCCGGCGTGCGCGAAGGCGCTGGGAGAGATGCATCCAGGCGAGAAGCGCGGCGAAGTGTTTGAGTGGCGCGGAGCAAGAATCGTCAACGATTGTTACAACTCCAATCCGCGCGCGCTGGATGCAATGGTGGATGCGCTGCTGGCAATGCCGGTGACGCACGATGGACGGCACATCGTGGTGGCGGGCGAGATGCTGGAGCTGGGGCCCAAGGGCGAGGAGCTGCATCGTGCGTGCGGCCAGCGCATGGCGCGGCGCGGCGTGGATGTCGTGGTTGGCGTGCGTGGTCTAGCGGCTGAGCTGGCGGAGGGCGCGGCTGCGACGGAAGCGCTTTTTGTGGAGACACCGGAAGAGGCCGGGACGTGGCTCAAGGAGAACCTGCGGCGCGGTGACGCTGTGCTGCTGAAGGCCTCGCGTGGTGTGAAGATGGAACGCGCGCTCACTTCGCTGACGGAATAATATAGTGGCGACGAAGGCGAGTCTTGAGCCTCGTTCCTGTGGATTCAGTCTAGCGGCCACCAGAGCAGGCGCGGCAGTGTGGGATAGTAGAGCGCGAGGCGGACCTCTTTCGGTGAGTGAGGGTCTGAAGGGTGCGCAAGCTGGGTGAGCACGCGGGCGTAGGTCTCCAACTGTGGAGCATACGCGGCGCGTTGGGCGGCGAGAAAGTCGTCCAGGCCGGAGAGGCCGTGGGCGGAGGTCTTGTAATCGACGATCCACAGGATGTCTTTGCCGGGGGCGTGAGGTGCGGGGCCGGCGCGGAAGATGCGGTCGATTCGGATGGAGACTGGTCGATTGGAGGCCTGTTCCTTGGGGCTGTGAACCTCGGGCCAGGCCGTGAGGGCGTATTCGCTGGCGGCATAGGAATTGGCTGCAAGCAGCCAGAGGCCGTCGGGATCATGTAGAGCGTTTTCCAATGCAGCGCTGGTCTCGCGGGCGAGACGGTTGACAGTGGCTTGGGCGTGGCCGTCGGCGCGCAGCAGGGCCGTGATGCGTGGGGTCCAGGAAGGGAGTTCTGCGAGGAGCGCGGCGGGCGAGTTGCCGTTGGCGATGCGGTCGGCGAAGATTTCCAGGGCGGCGTGGACGACGTTACCGAAGGAGCGCGCGGCAAACGAGCCCTCGGGCCGGGAGAAGGGGGCCTGGCTGGAGGCAATGGCGCTATTGGGATCGCCATAGGGCAGTTTGTGGGCGCGGGCTGCGGCGAAACGGGCGGCGGGATCGAATGCGAGCGGGAGGCGTTGCAGGTTGCAGTGCGACGGAACCGCGGTTGCGGCGAGGTCGAGGACGTTCCGTGGGTTCGGAGACACGACGATTATCGTCAGCAACCCAGGTCTCAGAACCGAGACCTGGGGTACCCAGATTCTTACTATCAGCGAAGTGGGGTTGGGCGGCGGGCCATGCCGCTTGAAGAAGGCTTTCGGGGTGAGGTTTGATGGTGCCGCTGGAGGTGAGCTGAGGGGCGGCGAAGAGATGCAACTCATGGCGGGCGCGGGTGCAGGCGACGTAAAAGAGACGCTTGCGTTCGGCAGCTTCGCGGGCGCGGTGCATTCCGTTTAGCCAGCGGGTGAGAGGATCGATATTCTCGCCCTTGGCTGCGATGGGGGCGAGCATGAGGTGGGCCGCGGTGTCGCCGGAGGATTCGGGTGGTTCTAGTTCGGACCAGGTGAGCAGGCGGGAGCGATCTACAGCAGGCCGGCGTTCGAGGGACGGAACCAGGACAACGTCCCACTCCAACCCCTTGGCCTTGTGGATGGTGAGGAGTTCCACGAACGGGGTACCGGCGGGGATGGGACTTGGCTCGGCATATAGTTTTTGCAGATGCTCCTGGATGCGGGTGGAATCGAGCAGGTTGGAGCCAGAAAAATCTTCTTGTGTATTTTGAATTTTATTTAATAAATCAAAGAAATTATTAGCGTTATTTAGTTCTCTTATAGGAAGGTATGTGTCGCTGCCAAGGGAGCGCCAGACGCGTTCCACAAGCTGTGCTGGGGTGAGGCGTCCTCGCTGGGCTGCGGCGGATTGCAATACCGCGCGGACGCGTGCCATACGCCTGCGGGAGTCGTCAGGGAGCAGGTGTCCGCGCTCGGCCATGAGGCGCTGGATGGAGTGGTCTTTCAGGCTGGGATCGTCGCACCCTGTCAGGGTGTGCAGGTCGGCCAGCGAGAGGCCGCAGCAGGGTGAGCGCAGAAGGGCGAGAGCTGCGACGCGGTCGCTAGGGTGGAGCAACGCGCGGGTGACGGCGACAAGGTCGAGGACCTCCTGACGCTGGTCGAGGGATTCGATCTCGATCGCACGGAATGGGATCCTGCCGGCGGAGTCTTCCTGTTTGAATGCAGCGACGATCTCGTTGAGGTGATTGCGGCTGCGAACCAGGACGGCGATGCGCCAGGGCTCGCTGCGATCCGGCGGAAGGGGTTTTGCGAGCCACTCGCGGGCGATGCGGCGGATTTCCTGGGCGTCACGGCGGGCCTGTTGTTGCTTGAGGTGGGCGGTGGTGAGGCTATCGTCGTCCAGGCTTGTCGAGATGGGGTTGGCGTGCCAAACGGTTGCGCGAGCATTTGGCGAGGCGGGGAGCGTAGATTGGGCAGCGGTGTAGGGTAGGGTCTGGGGGGAAGCTTCGTCGGGGAAGATGAGTGCGAAGTCACGGTTGAACTGCTCGACCATGGTGCTCTGCGAGCGGAAATTTGCGGTGAGGCGAAGGCGGGTGAGTGGCAGGTCGCCTAGGAGTTGAGTGTGCATGGCCTGGACGAAACGCTCGACGCGCGCCAGGCGGAAGAGATAGATGGATTGGCGGGGGTCGCCCACCAGGAAGACTGTCTGCCCGTAGCCGTCCCAGTTGCGGGTCAGCAGCTCGATGAGCTCGTACTGGGTGGTTGAGGTGTCCTGCATCTCGTCGACCAGGAGATGCTGTAGGCGTGCGCCGAGGGCAGTGGCGAGATCTTCCGGGCCGGAGTCGGCGGCGAGGGCGAGGCGGGCGAGCAGATTGAATTCGGTGAAGTCGCACTGATTGCGCGCGGAGAAGACCAGTTGCAGTTCGACCAGCGCGCGGCTGAGTACGCGGAAGAGGGATTTGGCAACGGCCCACTGATCGCGCGGGTAGCGGGCGGCGGGAAGGGCCCGGACGCTTTGCAAGAGCTGGAGGATGTCGTCGCGGTCGCTGAGTTGATTGAGGATTGAGACGAGTCGTGAGTGAGAGCGGTGCTTTCTGTCATAGACGAACCCCAGGTTCTTGCCGGTGAGGCCTCTCTCCTTACGCCAGTCTCCATCCTTCGTCAGGAGCAGGTGGAGCAGCGCGAGCCAGTGATCGTGGTGCGCGGCAAGAGGTTCGGGTGGCGTGTTGAGAACGGCGCAGTGAGTGATGGGAGACGGGAGTTGGTGGTTGTAGGGGGCGGTGGGAGCGAGGTCCACAGCGAGAGTTGAAAGCTCTGCGAGGAGGCTGGCGGGGAAGGCTTGCGCGAGCGGTGTGAGCGCGGCCTGGATGGCGTGGCCGAGGGCGCGTTCGAGACGAGGCAGGACTTTGGCGTCGAGCCATGCATCGTCGAGTTGCGTGGGAGTGAGTGGAACCAGGTCGCCCCACTGGTCGCGCAGTTTAAGCATGTTGGCCAGCAGCGACTCGCAGTCGTCGAGGTTGCCGTCGCGGTGCAGCAGGAGATTGCGCAGGGCCTGGTCGAATGCGTCGTCGCCGGAGCCGAGAAGCAGCAGGGTGCGGCGAGCGGCCTCGTGGTGTAGCGGGTCGGCGTCGTCGGCGGGGGTGAGGCGGCCGCCGGAGCCGGAGAGCACGGGCAGAGTGCGCGCGATCTCCGCGCAGACCGAGTCGATGGTGCGGATGTTGAGGCGATGCGGGTGGTCGAGGAGCTGCCAGCCGAGCTGAAGGTCGCGGGCCAGTACAGCTTGGGCGAGGGTAAGGGTTTCGCGGTGGAAGTTGTCCTCGGGTGGTGTTGGATCCGAATCCGAAGCGGCGAGCTGGTCCAGCACCGCGGGTTCGGCGATTGATTGGCTGGAGTCAGTGGTTTGCGCCGCGGCGGCGAGGTGGGCCAGGACACGGTCGCGCATCTCGGCGGTGGCCTTATTGGTAAAGGTGATGGCGAGTACCTGCTCGGGCTGCTCGACGGAGGGGTCGGCGAGCAGCTTGAGCAAGCGCAGGATCAGTAGTCCGGTTTTGCCGGAGCCGGCGGGAGCTTCGACGATGAAGGAGCGGCGAGTGTCGAGGGCCTGGCGGCGGGCCTCGGCGTCGGGCGGTGCGGCCAGGCGGGAGGGGAAATGGAGGACCTCAGCCATGGTTGGCCTCCAGGGACTCGGAATCGGAGGGGCCGGAGAGGGAATCTGCTTCGGAATCGTCGTCCAGTGAGTTGGCATCCAGTGTGGCGGGATCCAGGCGGCAGAGCAGGCGCTGCTCGCAGTGGGTGCAGGTCTTCGGATACTTCTTGGGGTCGACGCTGGCCTGTCCGGTGTAAAAGTCTACGGCCAGCGCGGTGAGAACATCGCGCCACTCGCCGACCTGGGCCTGAAGGTTTTCGGCCTTCAACTTTGCGGCTTTGGGCAGAACTCCGTCGCGAGACTGGTAGCCCTGGAGGCCCATGTCTTTTCCTGGACGGACGCTGGCGAAGGCGATGGCCGCGAGATTTGGGCTATCGGAGACTACGGCGTAGAGGGGGAGCTGCGGCTCATCGGGCCGCACGCCGAGCCAGTCGGCGGGACGGGCAACGCCGGTCTTGTAGTCGAGAATGATCTCGCCGGAGGGTTGGCCGGAGTTCCCCTCATCCAGTGCAAGATCGACGCGGTCGATGCGGACATCGAGATGCAGGGGGCCGATGTGGACGTTGTGGAGTGTCTCTTCGCGCGACTGGACAATGAAGGGCGGGCGTTTGCCTGCTTCGTAGTCGAGCCACGGAACCAGCAGTTTGAGCAGGCGCAGGCGTTCCATGTTGAGGTAGGCGCGGGGCCAGCCGGATGCAGGGCGGTCGTGGTCCCTGGCGAAGGCTGCGTCGATGGATTGATGGAGCAATGAATTGCGCTCGGCGGGAGTCATGAGCTTGAGCGCGGACTGGGTCTCGACCTTTGCCCAGAAGCTTTCCAAAACGGAATGGACGAGGCTGCCGCGCTCGCGCAGATCGAGGCCCAGCGAGGCGGGTTCGAGCGCTGTGGAGAGGAGGCGCTTCTCGGCGAATGCGCGGAGGCCGCAGGCTGCCTGCGCCGCCAGGATGGATGCGCCGCCCTGTAGCACACGATCGGGAGGGGGTGGGATGGACGCGTCGTCGGTCAGGGGTTCGAGCTGGATGGGTGCCGCAGCGGGGTCGGCGGGGGACAAGCTCGCCGGCGCTGAGGCGTTCCAGGGCAATCCCTGCCGTGGTCAGACCTATAACCACTGGCGCGGGGCGCTGGATGCCTTCCTCGGCGGACTGCTTTGCATAGCTGAAGAGCACAGTGGGCGAGCTGGCGGCGATGCGCAGGGTGATGTGGCGAGCGAGGGCTGTGTCCAGCGCGGGGTCTGTGCCGGGCATGGCGAGTTCGCGCTGCAGCAGCCACGGCAGAAGGGGATTGGGAGCGGGCCGGGCGGGCCATGCGAGGTCGTCGGCGCCGAGAAACCAGAGTGAGTCGAAGCTGGAGCCGGCGGACTCCAGCGGTCCCATGATCTGGATGGGTGCATGGCGCGACTCGGGCGCGAAGAGCGTCTGGGAGGCGATGCGAACCAGTGCCGAGAGTGCGTCGGTGAATGAGACGCGCTGGCCGTCGCTGCGGGAATCAAAATCGAGGCTTGCCAACTCGTCGAGCGCGTCGTTCCATTTGCGGCGGGTCTGGAACTCGGTGCTGCTGTCGCGTCCGCTGGCGGCCCATCCGGCGGCGTCCAGCAGATCGTGGAACGCCGCGCCCCAGTCTGCGTGGCTGCGTTCCGCGCGTTCGATGCGGCGGGAAAGATCGCGCAGGGCGCTCAAATGTTGCAGCAGAATTGTAAGGCCTGCATCGTGCTTAGGTTTGGAGGCGAGCGAGTACAGATCGTCGAGCGAAATATGGGGTTGCAGAAGGTGCCGGCGGCGCAGGACGAAGGCGTCGAACTCTGCGCGGGCAAGGTATTCGGAGGTGGAATTTTCGGCGGCGAAGTGTGGTGAAAGAAGCAGGGCACTGACGCGATCCAGCGCAAGCGGGCCGGTGGCCCAGCGCAGAATGTCCAGCGCGGTGGCGGCCATCGGGGTGCGCGCCAGCGGGACGCCGAGCGAGAACTCATAGGGGCCAGTGTCGGCGGGCGCGGCGATGTCGTTGAGTTCGGGCGCGAGCGTCTGACGGAAGACGCGGTCGATCTCGGCGCGGATTGTCTCGATGAAGGGAACGATGACAGCGATGCGGGAGGCGGGTTGCTCAGTGAGGCGGGCACGCAGCCAGCGGGCGCAAGCGGTCAATTCGGCGCGCTGATCGGGCGCGTCGACCAGGGTGAGACTGGGTGCAGCGGGGCCCGGTCCTAACTCTTCGATAGCACAGCCAGCGGTGCGGATGGCGTCAAGCAGAGCGGTCTGCGCTGGAGTTCTGAAGTCGAAGCCAACCAGCATCAGGCCGGTTGGAGGAATGAGCAGGTTGGCGGCGAATGCGGCGCGCAAGACCTCCGGCAACTGCGCCTCGGTGAGCAACTGCGCACGGGCGCAGCGACGGTCGAACTCGCCGGCCCATCGAGCAAAGGCGCGCGTGTCGGAGCTGGCGACGGCAGCCTGTAGACGGCGGCGGGCGCAATAGCCATGCAACAGGCGCCATGCGCCGGCGGCAAGCTCAGCCAGGGCGTCGATGGGGCGGAGGCTGAGCGCGGCACCGTCGGCAGCGTTGTCGGCGGCGATGATCGCGTGCCAAATCGTGTGCTCCTGCGGCGTGTTCAGCAGAAGCTCTGAGGCGTGGCCGTCCAGCAGAAGGCGGTGCCAGATGCTGGTGAGCCAGGTGTCCCACGCGAGAATATCCGGAGGCTCCCAGTGGGTCAGGCCAAACGCGCGCTGCTGCAGATCGAACCCGTGGTGCAGGGTGCGCGCTGCGCGCTGGTTGGCGGTGACGACGGTCCAGCCTTGCTCCAGCGCCTGCTGAATCTGCCGGGGCAGCGTGTGCGAACCGTCCATACGCCTTTTATACGCCCGGCGGGTGCGGAAAACGCGGCGGGTACGTCAGCAGGGCAGCAGGTTATGGCGGCAAGCTGCAAGTTATGATGGAGGCAGGAGGGGGTTTGCTATGGGATTGGCGTGGCGAGCGGCAGCCGGGTTGATTCTGGTTGCGACATTGGCGGCTGGATGCAAACACTCGAGCAGCGGTGCGCAGGGAGCGACGAGCGGGTCTGGTGCTGCGAACGGGTCTGTAGCAGCGGGTGAACTGAAGACCTTTCCGGTCCGCGGCAAGATCGTCAGCGTGGATGCAGCCAAGGGAATGGTGATGCTGGACCACGAGGCCATACCGGGCTTCATGGACGCAATGACCATGCCCTACAAATTGAAGGACGCGTCGGTGGCCGGCGAGCTGCACCCCGGCGACCGCATCACGGCGAAGATGCTGGTGCGCAAGGTGGGGGATGATTACGAAGACCCGTTGCTGGATGAGATTGTGGTGACGGCGCAGGCTCGGCCCGACTACAAACCAACGGTGCAGTACCACATTCCCACGGCGGGCGATGCAGTGCCCGACTTCAAGCTGACCAACGAAGACGGCAGGACGATCCATCTTGCCCAGTTCAAGGGGCGCGTGCTTCTGCTGACCTTTGTCTACACACGCTGCCCCCTGCCGGATTACTGCATCCGCATGAGCCGAAACTTCGCTCAGATCGACAAGGCGCTGCAGGCCGATCCGTCGCTGTACGCGAAGACGCACCTGTTGAGCATCAGCTTCGACCCGAAGGTTGATACGCCTACAGTGCTGAAGAGCTACGGCGAGACGTATATCGGAGGCGATGCGAGGCGAGCTTTCGCGCACTGGGACTTTGCCGTGCCGTCTATGGGAGAGTTGGCTGCACTGACCCAGTTCTTCGATGTGGGGATTACACCCGGCGACGGGAGTACGCTGACCCACTCGCTCTCCACGGCTCTGATTGGCAAGGACGGCAGGGTTCGGGCCTGGTATCCCACCAACGAGTGGACCCCCGACGAAGTGCTGACGGCGATGAAGAGTGCCGCCGCTGCGTGACCCACGACGGCTCGCCTCAGTTATGATGGAACTCCGCATGGTAACTTGCGTCACAAGAACGTATGCGGGGGTCTCTCCACTCCGCAACAGACGATGAGGCCGTCCGTACCTCCGGTTTAGGGGACGGGTTCCGGGTCAATTACGCAGCATAAGGAGTTCCTCGACATGGCTAAGTTGACCATCTTTTTCGGAGTGGTATTGATTGTGATTGGCGGGCCAGCCGCAAGCTCATGCGCGAGCGCCTCGGCGGCCGGGCGCGCCTGCCCATCGGGCACGACGCGGTTGGCCAGCCCCATGGCGAGCGCCTCGGCGGCGCCGACGGCGCGGCCGGTCAGGATGAGGTCGAGCGCGCGTGACAGCCCGATAAGCCGCGGCAGCCGGACGGTTCCGCCATCGATGAGCGGCACGCCCCAGCGACGGCAGAAGACGCCGAGCGTGGCGCTTTGCTCGACGATACGCAGGTCGCACCACAACGCCAACTCCAGCCCGCCGGCGACCGCGTGCCCGGCGATGGCGGCGAGCACCGGCTTGCTCAGCAGCATGCGCGTGGGACCGAGCGGCCCGTCGCCGTCGGGCGCCACGCGGTTGGGGCTGCCGGCGGCAATGGCCTTGAGGTCGGCCCCGGCGCAGAACGTACCATGGTCGCCGAACAGCACGCCGACGCTCGCTCCGGGGTCCGCGTCGAAGGCGCGGAACGCCTCGGCGAGCGCCTCCGCGGTGTCGCGGTCGACGGCGTTGCGCCGCTGCTTGCGGTCGAGGATCACGGTCGTCACGGGGCCGTTGCGGTCAACGCGAACGCTCATGCGCCGAGCTTACAGCGGCGCGCAGGTCGAGACCCCCACGCCGACCACCGACTCGGCCAGCGAGGCGGCCTGGAGAGACGGTGCCCGCGGCAGGGTCGAACCGGTTGATGGTCGCCGGGTTGTTCCCTTCGTCGGCCGTGAACAGGTAGAAGGCGCCGCCCCAGTACGGCGAAGGCAAACGATGGACTCGCTGGTGCCGACCTGGGGGATCGCGATGTGCTCACCAGCGGCCCGTCTGCTCGTTCGATCTGCGAGACGTGCGAGCCCGGGCCCGGCGTGTCGAGCGAGAAGCAAAACAGGCGCCGTCCCCCGTGCCCGTGAATCGACGCGTACGAAGAGGTAGCGACAGGGGCGCGATGAAGTCGAGCTGACCGGGCCGAAGGTCGATCCCGGCCGAGGCCCTTGTAGGGGCGCCGGTAGTCCGACCGGGGAACGGGTAGCGTGCGTCGCTGGCTGTTGGCGCCGCGCAAGGCCATCCGAACGTGGTCCAGCCGAGCTCGGGCGGGCACGTAGGCCGTGGCGGTGGGGACTGCGCGTTGGCGGTGTTGACGCGGAAGAGCTGTCCGGTTGCTGATAGGCTACCGAGGCGAAGCCGAGCCCGGTCGACGCCATCGAGAAGGGGCAGTCGCTTTCGGCGCCGGGGCAAGAACGATGGTGCCGATGGGGTGAACCGAGCCTGCTGCGGAGGGTAGAAGCTCCATAAGGTCCCCCTCCGAGGTGATGACGTAGATGTAGGCGATCCCCGCCTCGGCGGAGCCTCGTGACCACGGGGAGTCCTCGGCCACGTCCTGAGCCATATCTGCAGGGACGCTGCCGTGATGTTCGCCGCGACGTCTCGTAGCGGCGTCCGCAGCGACGTCGAGCGCACATCGCCGGCGTCGGCGGGGGGCTTTGCGGTCGCGCGCGCGGCGGCTTTTCTCGCCGAGCGGGAGGCTGGGCGCGCCCCGCAGGCGGCGGCAGCAACGACGGTGGCGATGAAAGAAACAAGGAGCCGGCGCACGGTTTCAGCATAGCCGCGGGCGTCGATGGGCGGCGAGCCAACCTCGCCTCCGACGCCCCGACGAGCCAAAGACGGCACGGCGCCGGCTGAACCCTGACAAGAATCCGCTGTCGGCACGGGAACATAGGGGATGGTCCGGATCGGCATTGCAGCGCTGGTCGGGCCGCGCCCATTCTAAAACCGCCTTGGCGACTGTTGCTTACTTGCCTCCTTCTTGAGCTTTCGAGGCAGCCGCGCTTGCTTCGTCGCGGCGCCCTGAAGGGCTGTGTGAGCTGGACGCGCTGTTGTGCGATCCCGGCGCGCGGGGCGTGGTCGTTGTGCAGGCAGCCGCTCCGGTGCTGGACGCGCTCGGCCGTCATGTCGCGCGCCGCACGCGGGCCATCGGCCGCGCGCTGGCGATGGTGCAAGGGCTTCCGTCGGACGAGCCGTGGCGGATCTGGCGCTGCGTTTCGTGTCGCCGGTCGAGCGCCCCTCAGGCCGCCGCGCAGGCCATGCTCTTCGAGCGCGCCGCGACGCCGTCTTGTGGTGCGCGACGGTGCTCCGACGGCCTTTGGTCGCGCCCTGTGCGACGAGCTGGTGCGTGGCTTGGCCGACGCACCCAGCGCTGCTGCTGCTGGTGCTCGCCGAGCCGGCCCGCCCGCGCTCCGCCCCACGCTGGTGCCGCTCGCTCCCAGCGCGCCGCGCCTCATCGAGCTTTCGGCCGAGCTGTCCGCCGACGAGCGGACGCTTTGGTGGGAGGCGCTTGCGCACGACGCCGCCTCCCACGCGCTTCCGGGCGATGGGGGCCTCGACATGCTCGAGGGCTGGTGGTCGGCGGCGCGCTCGGTGCCCGTCGGCCAGGTGGCGAACGCGGCGCCGCTGAGCGCCGAGGCGGAGCGGCTTGCGCGGCTGCGGCTTTCGCAACGAAGCTGGCCGGCCTCGGAGGCGGGTCGGCTTGGCGCGGCCGCGTGCCTCGACGAGCTGCTTGAGCGGCAGGTGCTCGCGGTCGACGAGCACGGCTGGCTGGTCGCGGGCCGGGGCGGCGTCGGAATCCGGCGAGGAGCCGCGCCCTCCGAACCCTCCAGGGGCGGAAAGGAGGGCGAGTAGCTATGGCCCTTCGCCTGGGAACGGAGAACAAACGGCAGGTTCGTATCGTCATCGCGCTCTTCGCGGTGATTGTCCCGGTCGCGCTCTACGAGATCTACGGATTCTTTGGCATCTCTCCACGCCGGTT
>CAWERM010000028.1:0-16343 GCA_963810995.1 uncultured Acidobacteriaceae bacterium
CCGACTCCGGCCCCTATGATTGCGGTTATTTTATGTTTGAATCGTAATCAGGTGACAGCGCCAACCAGTGCGGTAACCGAGTGCGGTTCAAAGGTGTAATTAAGAGACTTCCCAGCCTCGTTCGCCGCAGTCGCTTTCACTCCGACCCGGTTGGGGTTGGCCTCGGCGTTTTCAGCCTTGATATCCGGGCCGTTGATGACATTCGCTGTTACATTTCCAAATTCCCCGGCAGCCAGCGGCGAAATAGCGGCGTCCATCACCTTGCTCCTTACTCCTCTCCCCCCCCCCCCCCCGACCTAGCTCTTTGCGGGATTCATCCAGCGTTGCCGTCACATCCAAAGTCCGGATGCCGTTGTAAGTGCGTCCCAGATAACTGCCGGAGAAAGTGTCGCCGCTATAAAATACGTTGACGCTCCAGTTGCCGGCAGGCTGCGGATTGTTCAGCGAGCTTCACGCGTGTTGGCATTTGAAATCTCCCCAACCATCAGCTGCTCGGCGAGTCCTTCGTCGGTGAATCCGGGTGGCAGTTCGACGATTACGGCGAGTGCTGTGGAGTCCGCAGATACTCCCCCTAAGCTTATAGCTACAATGCAACGGCCGGAATCTTAAGCACCACTACATCGACGGCTACGCTGTCCACGGCGGGAGCCGCGCCGGGGAACCCCTAGAGGTACCTGCCGTGTATCCGACTACAGGGGACACAGCGTCTCGGCGCAGGCCAGCGTCAATGCGCACGGCGCCACCGCCACCACCCCCACCACCACCACCGCCGGCACCCATGGCGTCAAGCCTGTGCCCGGTGAGCTTTGAGCGGGATGCCAAGCGCCCTGACGCGCGTGGACAACGAAGCCAAGGCCTGCCTGGAAGATGACGATCTGGGAAACGCACCACCCAACTGATGCCAAGCTGGCCCTGGTTGGCAATGAAGACGCCAAGGAGCAGAAGGTTGACGCAAGGCTGGCCAAGCTGAAGCACAACAAGAAGCCGACGCGCCGCGGCCGAACGCGCGGTCAACACCAAGGACTACCTGGTTACGGAGAAGGGCATCGATCCGTCGCGCATCCTGGTCTACACCGGGACCGACGACGGCAAGACGGTGACGACGACGCTGATCCCAGCCGGCGCAGCCAACCCCGCCGCAAGCGACACGCTCAGTGGACGAGAGCGCAGTGAAGGCTGTGCCCCGGACTCCGCCGGTCAAGAAGGCGAAGGCGAAAGCCGCAGCCTACCAAGTAGTCACCAATAGCTGGAAGCAGAAAGAAGCACAGAGGCTGACTGGGTTGGTTCCCAGTCAGCCTTTGTGCTGGATTGTGCAGGGAAGTTCGACGCTTAAAATATGTATTCTAAGAGAGGCTAGCTACGGGATGGGACGAACAACGTTCAACTGCAAACTGCGCCCAATTGGCACATTTTGGGTTGGTCTTGATTCTAGCCCCAAAACCTCTCACGCTATCTCTTTGACCCCAGGGCCCTGTCAACTGGGGACGCACGCACACCTTCGCGGCCGATCCCGCCTAACCATCTGCATCTATATTTGGGCACCGCAAAAGGTTGGGTCTATGAGTCGCGCGATGGGCGCAAAGAACTGGCTGCGATTGGCGAGGGCTGGGCGGCCACGAGGATTCCCTGCCGGTCAAGAAACACTGGTCCCTACTGCGGCACCCTGAAACATCTAGTAGCTGGCGCGTGGGTGGTGGCGGTATTAACCATCCAGACGGCGGTATCTTTAGCAGCCAGGACGGCTGGGGAGACGCGGACTCAACCAGCCACCATGATCTTGGGATCGGATGGAGCAATGGCCAGCGCGCGCACCGATTGCCCACGCATGTCCGGCTGGTTGGTCCACGTCTCCCCGCCATCCTGGCTGCTAAAGATACCGCCGTCTGGATGCTGTAGATCCGCCACCACCCACGCGCCAGCTACTAGATGTTTCGGGTCCGCGGGATCAACCAGTATTTTCTTGACCACAAGATCGTCGCGGTTGCCCAGCCTCGCCAATCGCAGCCAGTTCTTGCCGCCGTCGCGCGACTCATAGACCCAACCGTTTGCCGTGCCCAAATATAGATGCAGATGGTTGGCGGGATCGGCCGCGAAGGTGCGTGCATCTCCTCCGTCCGGGCCCTCGGGGAACCAAGAGATAGCGTGAGTCCGGGAGCAAAACAGACTCAGAATCAAGACCATCCAAAATGTGTGAATCCGGCGTTGTCTGACAGTTCAACTTGTTCGTCCCATCCCGTCGCTAGCCTCTCTTAGAATACATAGTCCGGCATCGAACTTCCCTGCACAATCCAGCACAAAGGCTGACTGGGAACCAGCCCAGTCAGCCTCGTGTGCGTCTACAACTTCCAGCTAATAGTGACTACTTGGTTGAGGCTGCGGCTTTCGCCTTTGCCTTCTTGACCGGCGGAGTCCGATGCACAGCCTTCACTGCGCCCTCGTCCACTGTGGTGTCGCTTGCGGCGGGGTTGGATGCGCCGGTTGGAATCAGCGTCGTCGTGACCGTCTTGCCGTCGTCGGTCCCGGTGTAGACCAGGATGCGCGAAGAATCGATACCCTTCTCCGTCACCAGGTAGTCCTTGGTGTTGACCGCGCGCGATGCGGCGGCCGTTGGCTTCTTGTTGTGCTTCAGCTTGGCCAGCTTGGCGTCAACCTTCTGCTCCTTGGCGTCCTCATTGCCCACCAGCGCCAACTTGGCATCGGTGGTGCGTTGCAGGCTGAGGGCAACATCGTCCAGGCAGGCCTTCGCTTCGTTGTCCACGCGCGTCGGGCGCTTGGCATCCCGCTCAAAGCTCACCGGGCACAGGCTTGACGCCATGGGTGCCGGCGGTGGTGGTGGTGGTGGTGGTGGCGGTGGCGCAATCACATTGACGCTGGCCTGCGCCGAGACGCTGTGTCCCTTGTCGTCGGATACACCGCAGGTCACTCTAATCGGTCCCGGCGCGGCTCCCGCCGTGGACAGCGTAGCCGTCGATGTAGTGCTGCTGATTGATCCGGCCGTTGCATTGTAGCTATAGCTCAGGGGGCGGTTCTGCGGACTCACAGCACTCGCCGTAATCGTCGAACTGCCACCCGGATTCACCGACGAAGGACTCGCCGAGCAGCTGATGGTTGGGGGCTCGAATGCCCGCACCGTGAAGCTCGCTGAACAATCCGCCATCTGGCCGGGCTTCGGATTAGTGCCTTGCGAAACATGGCCCTTCACCGTATAGCTCCCCGGCGCCGCGGTCGCGGTGTTTACGTTCGCTACATTCGATGTTCCTGAGATCGCGCCCCCATCCGTAGTCCATGTGTAGGAGACAACTTTCTTCGGGTTCGGGTTCAGATTCATCGCTGTGCCCGTCACTGTGATCGGATCGCCCGGGAATACAGTCGATGGGTTGACAGAGCAGCTATAAGAGACCGGAATGGGTGGTGCAATGTGGCCAATGTGGGTCACTATGCCGGCGCTCAGCTCCACCGCATTCAGGTTCGTGGTCCCGCCCAGGACTCCGCCTGTCGGTACTCCCACATAGGTCCCGAAATTCTCGTGGATGTAGCGATAGTCTGCCTCAACGAGTCGCAGACTGAAGAGGTTGTTATGGAATGGCATGTTGTAGTCCAATCCACCACCAGCAGTCAGCCCCAAGCCCCATGTGTAGGGTTCGTGCTCGACTGCGGTCGGAGTGCAGCCGGATACGCTGGTCGAACTGTCGCAATTCGGCCCGCCTACTCTCTCACCGCCAACCAACCCATGAGCGAATAGCGTGAAATTCTGCTTCGGCAGGCGGAAGATCGGACCACCCGATATCCCGGCCGCGCCGTCATTTGCACCGCTCGGATGGTCTGTGAATACCGACTCGATACCCACATGATTGTTGAAGTAATACGCGGCGCTGCCGATCGCGCCCAAGTTGATGGAGGAGTACGAAATCCCCGCAGGCTGGAGCTTACTCTGTGTGCCAAGGTACGAGTACCCCAGAAAAATATCTGCGCGAGACGGACTCGACCCCGCTGCGGCGGGCGCCTGCGCCCCCAGGTTTACCGCGCTAAGGCAAACTAGGCATGATGCCAGCGCAAGCCGGCCAAGATTGCGAAAAGGATGATCGTTCATTCCACTTCCTCCACTGAAATCACTTGTTGTAGAGCTAACTGCGACTCTTCTTATTGATACTGTTGTTGTCAGGTTAACTTGATGCTGCGGTGATCATGTCAACCAAAGTTTACCGCAGTTGTTAGTACAGCTAAAAGAATAATTACCTTGGACCTTAGATTAGAACGGGTTACCGCCAGGTCCCCTCCAGTTCGCCCGGAAAACGGGCCCTCTATGCAGCCCGTAACTCTGATATCTGACCATGAAACCCAGTCCCTCCCTTTGAAATTTCATCCTGCCAGATTCAACACCTTGCGCACAGAACCCCGCTCCGCCTGTATCTTCTCTTGCAACAGCGTAATGGCGTAGAGCAGTTGCTCCGGGCGCGGCGGGCAGCCAGGCACATAAATATCCACGGGAACAATCTGGTTGACTCCCTGCACCACTGCATAATTGTTGAATACTCCGCCCGATGTGGCACACGCACCCATCGAAATTACCCACTTCGGCTCCGGCATCTGCTCATACAGCCGGCGCACCACGGGGGCCATCTTCTGCGAGACCCTGCCGGCCACGATCATCAGGTCGCTCTGCCGCGGCGACGGACGGAACACCTCCGCGCCAAATCGCGCAATGTCGTAGCGCGAACCGCCCATCGACATCATTTCAATGGCGCAGCAAGCCAGTCCAAACGTCATCGGCCAGATCGAACTCTTGCGCACCCAGTTGATCGCGGCATCCAGCGAGGCCAGCACAATGCCCTCGGTCTGGTCGTACCCCCAGTTCACCTCGCGCAACTTTTCCCGGTTGCAGGCGGAGCTGTCCAGCGAACCGAAAAAATATCGGTCATTCGCTTGTGGCCCTGTATCTGCTGGCCCAGCCCTGAGATTTCGATCTGAGTTCGAAGTCATATCCCTACTTACCAATATAAACCGAATACTTATCAAGTATTACGCGGCGTCCGGCAATCATCAGTCAATACGAGCCGATGGTCCACCATTTGCGCGGAAATATACTCTACTTGGTGAAGTGGAAACTATACTCCATTGGCGAAGATGCCTCCACAGACTGCAGAGTTGCCTGATCGATATATTTCCCCCCTTTGAACTCGCTCAAAAGGGCGCTTGCGCGGCCAGACCGTAGTAGCCCGCGACTACCCTGCGTTGTCCTGCATGACCGCCAGCAGGGCCAGCTTCAGTTCCTTCTGCTCGGCCGCATCCAGCTTCGCCCCATCGCGCGAGATATAGAAGACGTCGATCGCCGTCTCTCCCTCGGTGTCCACCAGTGCCACTTCGATATTGCAGCCGCGCTCCGCCAGGGCCAGACTGATAGCGCGCAACAGCCCGGGAATGTCCTGCGCCACCACCTGTAGCAAGGTGCTGTGCGACGACACCTCGTTGTCGAAGTCTACCCGCGCCTCCACCACCACCTTGGGCAGCTTTCTGCGGCCACGTCGTCTCCCGCTCAGCAGCTTCTCCACCGCTAGCTTGCATGCCATCACCTCGTGAACGCTGGCCACAAACGTGGCATGCTCCGACGCATTCATCTCCAGCGTGCGAAAGGTGTCGGTGAAGCGGAAATTGTCCACTACGATCCCCTGCAGGTTGGAGAAGGCGTCCGCCGTAACGATGTTCATCCCCCACGCCGCCAGGGCCCCCGCCATATCGGCAAACAGCAGCGGGCGATCGCGCGCCAGCAGGGTAATCTCACTGCTCCCCGGCGCATAGCGGAACTCGATCTGCACCGGGTCTTCGCCAAAGCGCGCCGCCATCTCGAAGTGCAGGCGCACCTGCTCCGACGTGCGTGTGCGCAGATAGCGCTCCGGAAAGCCCTCCAGAAACTTTTCCACCTCGGCGCGCCTTCCAGGCAGCAGCGCTGCCACGCGGTCCACCAGCTCCTTGCCGATGCGCGCGCCCACCCGCTCGTCGTCCACACTGCGATCCAGATAGCTGGCCGTGGCAAGATACAGCCGCCACAGGTTCTCCGCCTTCCACGGAGTCAGCGCGTCGGGATGTACTGCCTGGATGTCGGCGTAGGTGAATAGTGTCAACATGCGCAGCGCCTCGGGCGTCTGCACCTTGCCCGCGAATGCCCGCACCGTCTCCAGATCGAAGATGTCCCGGCGCAGCGCGGCCGACATCTCTAGATGGTTGCGGATCAACCCCAGCATCAGTTCGCTCTCGTAGGCATCCAGCGCCAGCCGCCCGGCCACGCTCTCCGCCATCCGCGCGCTCTCCAGCGCGTGATCGCGGAGCTTCGTCCCTTGCCCGTATCGTGCAGCAGCGCCGCCAGGAACAGCAGCGCTGGGTGCTGCACATCGCGCAGGATCCCGCCAAGCGCTCCGCCCACACGCTCATCTGCCCGGTCTGCGGCTGCTCCAGCCCGTGCAGCGTGTCGATCACCACCATGGTGTGCTCATCCACCGTATAGCGGTGGTAGGCGTCGCGGATCACCAGCGCGTCAATCCCGTGGAACTCCGGGATCAGCAGCTCCAGAATCCCCAGCGCATGCATCACGCGCAGCGTCTTGCCTGCATAAAACCCCAGCAGGATCTCCTGCACATGACGCCACAGGGACGGCCCCTCCTCCAGATGCGCCGACAGCAGCGGCAGGCCCTGCGAGATGCGCTCCTCGCTGCCGCGCTCCAGCGCGCATCCGGTGCGCGCCATGGCCACAAACAGTTGCAGCACCACGTCCGGGTCCTGCGCGGGGTCGCCCGCCGCCTGGGTCGCGGCATCCAGCAGCAATCGCCCATTCACTACCCGGAAGCCCACCGGATCAGGGTCCGTACTGCGCCGGCTCCTGGCAAACGCGGCCTTGGCGGAGGCAGTCCAGCGCACCTTATGCGGCTTGCCCGCGACTCCGTCTAGCATCTGGGTCAAACAGCGTTCCACGCTGCGCGCGTGACGGAAGTAGAGCCGCATCCAGTAGGCGGCCTGCACCCCCTCCGCAGCCGGGTCCGCCAACTGCTGTAGGCGATGCGCCCCATTCCGATCCCCATCGCCGCCGCCGCGTCCTGAGCGTGCCAATCCAGCGTATTGTCGTCCCGCTCATGCCGGTAGTGCAGAAAACAGCGCACCGTGAACAGAAACTCCACCGCCTGGCGAAACTCCTCGCGGTCGCCGGCCCTTACCCCCCCCAGCCAGTCCCCCATCTCGCTTCTGATATGTGGGTTCACGTCCCGCATCCTTCAGCCTCTGAATTCAGGCCAATACATGACATCGCGCAGTCGCCGGGGCAGCTTGATGCCCGGTTCCAGATGGAGGGGCTATCCCCGTACTTGGCGTGCCGCTCGTCGGTGAGTTTCACCAGGCACTCAGCCAGCGCCTTGTTCTCCCGCTCCAGCATCTTGGGAGAATCCCCACCTCGAATCAGTCTCTGACATACCCTCGCTTTATCCCGTTAGTACAGCCTGTGGTCCAGCAGGGCCACTGTGATGCTTCGCGCACTCCCCTCATCCAAGCGCTCCGCCTCGCTGCGTTTTCTCTACGTTGGAGAGACGGCGCATCCCACAGCTCCGAAGCCGCTGGCTCATCACGCCGCGGATCGGCTGCTTGATCTCCGCCTCTGAGACTTTCCCATCCAGCAGATACAACAGTTCCACGTCGCAAGAGGGGAAACAGTTCGCGCTGCCCATAGCCTCCCACCGCTCTCAAGGCAACCCCCGTCCCAGAAGCGGCGTCTCAGCCACCGCCAGCGTCCACCTTCCATCCTCTGGCTCATCCACCGCCGCCGCGCGCGCCGCTACCGTCTCCGCGCCGCTCGCTCCTGGGGCTAACGCGCCACGAATATCCAGCAGCCTTCGCTGATACTGGGCTCACAACCCCTCGCCGTGGTCTTGGTCCTTGCATGGCTGACTTCGGCGCCGCTTCACAGGCGCAAGAATGGCTGCGTTTTAGGTAGTATCTACCAGCATACAGCCACCCCACACCAGCGCAAACGCCAGCCCTCGACGCGCAACTCTCCACCGGTGGCTCCCCGGCGAAACATCTTTGCTCACGAGCGTGCCGGGAGCCCCTCATCTCGATTCTGAGATGTGGAGCGCCCCCAAGCCTCATCCCTGAGACCTGGGACATTCCCACCGCAACCTGAATAGAACCACCCCTACAGCGCGATCTCGCCCCGCTCGTCGTTGCGGATGCGGATCGCCTCATCGATCTTCGATCGAATATCTTGCCATCGCCGATCGTTCCCGTACGTGCTGCCGTCAGGATCGTCTGGATCGCCTTCTCCACCATCTCGTCGGCCACCACCATCTCCAGCTTCACCTTGGGAAACAGGTCCACCGAGTACTCGCGTCCGCGATAGAACTCTGTGTGCCCCTTCTGCCGCCCATGTCCCCGCGCCTCCAGAATCGTCATTCCCTGTACGCCAATCTCTACCAGCGCATCCTTCACTGCATCCAGCTTCGAAGGCTGGATGATTGCTTCAATCTTCTGCATTTAATTCATCCTCTCACTTGCTTGCCTTTAGGCAAGCTCTAGCATAGTACGCCTCTCTCGGTTGCTGCTGCCAGCCCTGAGGAAGAAAGAGATGCACGCCAGTTCCCTGCTATGCACCCCCCTCAATAAACTGAGTCCGTGGGCCAACTTAGCGGGACTGTTACAGCCCGATCATACAGATCAATGCGCCCATTCGTAGCCTTCCTCGCCATGCTGCGTCAGGTCCAGGCCTTCCCTCTCCTCGGCTTCGCTCACTCTCAGTCCAATCGTCTTGTCTACCAGCACCAGAATGAGAAGTGTGCCAACAATCGCCAGTCCCCAGGCAATCGCCACGCCCATCGCCTGGTTCCATATCTGATGCGTGTTGCCCTCCAGCACGCCGGTCGCCTTGCCCGCGCCGAACACTGGGTTGATCGCGCTCCGCGCAAACAGTCCGGTCAGCAGCGCGCCAATCGTTCCGCCCGCGCCATGCACGCCAAACGCATCCAGCGAATCGTCATACCCGAACCACGACTTCACCTTCACCACCATGTAGAAGCAGAACGCTCCGGCGATCAGTCCAATCACAATGGCCGACATGGGCGACACAAACCCCGACGCCGGTGTGATCGCCACCAGCCCCGCCACGCAGCCGGATATCGCGCCCAACGCCGATGGCTTGCCGTTGCGAATCCATTCCGCCGCGCTCCATCCAATCGCCGCGGCAGCAGCGCCCAAGCGGGTCGCCACAAACGCCGACGTGGCCAGCGTTCCCGCAGCCAGCGCCGATCCCGAGTTGAACCCAACCAGCCTACCCAAGTAGGCACGCCCGATAAGCTCAACACCACCGAGTGCGGCTGCATCGCTTCTCCTGGATACCCAATTCGTTTGCCAATATAGAGCGTGATCAGCGCCGAAACACCCGAAGTGATATCCACTACGGTTCCGCCGGCGAAGTCCATGCACGGGAACCGCCCGCCGTTAGGTAAGCAGCCCGCCCACGCCCACACCATGTGCGCCATCGGGCTGTATACCACAATCGCCCACAGCACCATGAACACCAGCATCGCCGAGAACTTCATCCGCTCGGCAAACGCTCCCGTAATCAGCGCCGGCGAAATGATCGCGAACATCAACTGAAAGACCATGAACGTCTGTAGCGAATGGTCGGCGCGTACGGCTCGGATCCAGTCCGACCCCATGCAGGAACATATTGTGCAACCCGCCGATAAACGCGTTCCCGCTGCCGAAGGCCAGCGAGTACGTCACCACCGCCCACAGCACCGTGATCACCGCCATCATGGCGAAGCTCTGCATCATGGTGCCTAGCACGTTCTTCTTGCGCACCAGTCCGCCGTAGAACAGCGCCAGCCCAGGGCCCGTCATCAGCAGCACCAGCGCCGAAGAGGTCAGCATCCACGAGTTGTCACCCGAGGTCTGAGCGCTGGCGGATATCGTGGATGCTGACCTCTTCGGCGCTGGTGCTGCTGATGACGGGTCCTGGGCTGGCGCTGTTCTACGGCGGACTGGTGCGCAAGAAGAACGTGCTAGGCACCATGATGCAGAGCTTCGCCATGATGGCGGTGATCACGGTGCTGTGGGCGGTGGTGACGTACTCGCTGGCCTTCGGCAGCGGGAACGCGTTTATCGGCGGGTTGCACAATATGTTCCTGCATGGGGTCGGACTGGATCCGAGCCCGTACGCGCCGACCATTCCGCTACAGACGTTCATGGTCTTTCAGTTGATGTTCGCGATCATTACGCCGGCGCTGATTACGGGAGCGTTTGCCGAGCGGATGAAGTTCTCGGCGATGCTGGTGTTCATGGTGCTGTGGGCGATTGTGGTATACAGCCCGATGGCGCACATGGTGTGGGGCGTGGGCGGACTGCTTAACTCGAACGGCGGGCGGTTCCCGTGCATGGACTTCGCCGGCGGAACCGTAGTGCATATCACTTCGGGTGTTTCGGCGCTGATCACTGCTCTATATCTGGGCAAACGAATTGGGTATCCAAAAGAAGCGATGCAGCCGCACTCGGTGGTGTTGAGCTTTATTGGGGCGTGCCTACTTTGGGTAGGCTGGTTCGGGTTCAACTCGGGATCGGCGCTGGCTGCGGGAACGCTGGCCACGTCGGCGTTTGTGGCTACCCACTTTGGCGCTGCTGCCGCGGCGATTGGATGGAGCGCGGCGGAATGGATACGCAACGGCAAGCCATCGGCGTTGGGCGCGATATCCGGCTGCGTGGCGGGGCTGGTGGCGATCACACCGGCGTCGGGGTTTGTGTCGCCCATGTCGGCCATTATGATTGGACTGATCGCCGGAGCGTTTTGCTTCTACATGGTGGTGAAGGTGAAGTCGTGGTTCGGGTATGACGATTCGCTGGATGCGTTTGGCGTGCATGGCGCGGGCGGAACGATTGGCGCTCTGCTGACCGGACTGTTTGCACGGAGCGCGATCAACCCAGTGTTCGGCGCGGGCAAGGC
Organism: uncultured Acidobacteriaceae bacterium; assembly: GCA_963810995.1. Lineage (GTDB taxonomy): Bacteria > Acidobacteriota > Terriglobia > Terriglobales > Acidobacteriaceae > Edaphobacter. The sequence goes on from CAWERM010000028.1 coordinate 10,973, forward strand.
GACCGGCGTGCTGGAGGGCAACACGCATCAGATATGGAACCAAGCAATGGGCGTGACGATTGCCTGGGGCTTGGCGATTGTTGGCACACTTCTCATTCTGGTGCTGGTAGACAAGACGATTGGGCTGAGAGTGAGCGAAGCCGAGGAGAGGGAAGGCCTGGACCTCTCGCAGCATGGCGAGGAAGGCTACGAATGGGCGCATTGATCTTGGCGTATTGATCGGGCTGTAACAGTCCCGCTAAAGTGGCCCACGGACTCAGTTTGTTTAGGGGGGTGCATAGCCGGGAACTGGCGTGCATCTCTTTCTTCCGCGGGGCTGGCAGCAGCAACCGAGAGAGGCGTACTATGCTAGAGCTTGCCTAAAGGCAAGCAAGTGAGAGGATCGAATTAAATCCAGAAGATTGAAGCGGTAATCCAGCCTTCGAAGCTGGATGCAGTGAAGGATGCGCTGGTAGAGATTGGCGTACAGGGAATGACGATTTTGGAAGCGCGCGGACATGGGCGGCAGAAGGGGCACACAGAGTTCTATCGCGGACGCGAGTACTCGGTGGACCTGCTTCCCAAGGTGAAGCTGGAGATGGTGGTGGCCGACGAGATGGTGGAGAAGGCGATCCAGACGATCCTGACGGCAGCACGTACGGGAACGATCGGCGATGGCAAGATATTCGTATCGAAGATCGATGAGGCGATCCGCATCCGCAACGACGAGCGGGGCGAGATCGCGCTGTAGGGGTGGTTCTATTCAGTTTGCGGTGGGAATGTCCCAGGTCTCAGGGATGAGGCTTGGGGGCCGCTCCCACATCTCAGAATCGAGATGTGGGGCTCCCGGCACTCTCGTGCGCAAAGATGTATCGCCTGGGAGCCGCCGGTGGAGAGTTGCGCGTCGAGGGCTGGCGTTTGCGCTGGTGTGGGGTGGCTGTATGCTGGTAGATACTACCTAAAACACAGCCATTCAGGCAGACCGGAACTCAGCCATGCAAGGACCGACCACAGGCGAGGGGTTGTGCGGCCAGTATCAGCGAAGGCTGCTGGATATTCGTGGCGCGTTTGCCACCGGAGCGAGCGGCGCGGAGACGGTAGCGGCGCGCGCGGCGGCGGTGGATGAGCTAATACTTGGGCTGTGGACGCTGGCGGTGGCTGAGACGCCGCTACTGGGGCGGGGGATTGCCTTGCTGGCGGTGGGAGGCTATGGGCGGCGCGAACTGTTCCCCTACTCCGATGTGGACCTGTTGTATCTGCTTGATGGGAAAGTCTCAGAGGCGGAGATCAAGCAGCCGATCCGGCGCATCAGCCAGCAGCTTTGGGACTGTGGGATACGCCTGTCTCCAACGTCGAGAAAACGCAGCGAGGCGGAGCGCTTCGATGAGGAGAATGCAGAGTTCACCGTGGCCCTGCTGGACCACAGGCTGCTGACGGGGGACGCGACGGTCTATCAGAGACTGATAGAGGTGGGATTTCCCAAGATGCTGGAGCGGGAGAACAAGGCGCTGGCTTCGTGCCTGGTGAAACTCACCGACGAGCGGCACGCCAAGTATGGGGATACGCCCTTCCATCTGGAACCGAGCATCAAGGACTGCCCCGGCGGACTGCGCGATGTGCATGTATGCGCCTGGTTGCAGAGGCTGGAGGAGACGGGACGTGAACCCGCATCTCAGAAGCGAGATGTAGGGAACCCGGTGGGCGGGGGAATGGCGAGAGACCGCGAGGAGTTTCGCCAGGCGGTTGAGTTTCTGTTCACGCTGCGCTGTTTTTTGCACTACCGGCATGAGCGGGATGACAATACGCTGGACTGGCATGCTCAGGACGCGGCTGCGGCGATGGGGATCGGAATGGGCGCGCGGAGGCTGGAGCAGTTGGCGGACCCGGCTGCAGAGGGGGTGCAGGCGGCTTATTGGATGCGGCTCTACTTCCGTCACGCTCGCAGCGTGGAGCGCTGCCTAACGCAGATGCTGGACGTAGTCACGGGCAAGCCGCACAAGGTGAATTGGACTGCCTCGGCTAAGGCCGCGTTTGCCAGGAGCCGGCGCAGCACAGACCCCGACCCGGTGGGCTTCCGGGTGGTGAATGGGCGATTGCTGCTGGATGCCGCGACCAAGGCGGCGGGCGACCCGGCGCAGGACCCGGACGTGGTGCTGCAACTGTTTGTGGCCATGGCGCGCAGCGGGTGTTCGCTGGAGCGCGGCAGCGAGGAGCGCATCTCGCAGGGATTGCCGCTGTTGTCGGCGCATCTGGAAGAGGGGCCATCTCTGTGGCGTCATGTGCAGGAGATACTGTTGGGATTCCATGCCGGTAAGACGCTGCGCGCGATGCACGCGCTGGGGATTCTTGAGCTGCTGATCCCGGAGTTCCACGGCATCGATGCGTTGGTGATCCGCGACGCCTACCACCGCTATACGGTGGATGAGCACACCATGGTGGTGATCGACACGCTGCATGGGCTGGAGCAGCCGCAGACCGGGCAGATGAGCGTGTGGGCGGAGCGTTTTGGAGGCATCCTGCGCGATGTGCAACACCCAGCGCTGCTATTCCTGGCGGCGCTGCTGCACGATACGGGCAAGGGTCGAAGCTCCGGCGATCACGCGCTGGAGAGCGCGCGGATGGCGGAGAGCGTGGCCGGGCGGCTGGCGCTGGATGCCTACGAGAGCGAACTGATGCTGGGGTTGATCCGCAACCATCTAGAGATGTCGGCTGCGCTGCGCCGGGACATCTTCGATCTGGAGACGGTGCGGGCATTCGCGGGCAAGGTGCAGACGCCCGAGGCGCTGCGCATGTTGACACTATTCACCTACGCCGACATCCAGGCAGTACATCCCGACGCGCTGACTCCGTGGAAGGCGGAGAACCTGTGGCGGCTGTATCTTGCCACGGCCAGCTATCTGGATCGCAGTGTGGACGACGAGCGGGTGGGGGCGCGCATCGGCAAGGAGCTGGTGGACCGCGTGGCAGCGCTGCTGCCTGGAAGGCGCGCCGAGGTGGAAAAGTTTCTGGAGGGCTTTCCGGAGCGCTATCTGCGCACACGCACGTCGGAGCAGGTGCGCCTGCACTTCGAGATGGCGGCGCGCTTTGGCGAAGACCCGGTGCAGATCGAGTTCCGCTATGCGCCGGGGAGCAGTGAGATTACCCTGCTGGCGCGCGATCGCCCGCTGCTGTTTGCCGATATGGCGGGGGCCCTGGCGGCGTGGGGGATGAACATCGTTACGGCGGACGCCTTCTCCAACCTGCAGGGGATCGTAGTGGACAATTTCCGCTTCACCGACACCTTTCGCACGCTGGAGATGAATGCGTCGGAGCATGCCACGTTTGTGGCCAGCGTTCACGAGGTGATGGCATGCAAGCTAGCGGTGGAGAAGCTGCTGAGCGGGAGACGACGTGGCCGCAGAAAGCTGCCCAAGGTGGTGGTGGAGGCGCGGGTAGACTTCGACAACGAGGTGTCGTCGCACAGCACCTTGCTACAGGTGGTGGCGCAGGACATTCCCGGGCTGTTGCGCGCTATCAGTCTGGCCCTGGCGGAGCGCGGCTGCAATATCGAAGTGGCACTGGTGGACACCGAGGGAGAGACGGCGATCGACGTCTTCTATATCTCGCGCGATGGGGCAAAGCTGGATGCGGCCGAGCAGAAGGAACTGAAGCTGGCCCTGCTGGCGGTCATGCAGGACAACGCAGGGTAGTCGCGGGCTACTACAGTTGGCCGCGCAAGCGCCCTTTTGAGCGAGTTCAAAGGGGGGAAATATGTGGGATCAGGCAACTCTGCAGTCTGTGGAGGCATCTTCGCCAATAGAGTATATTTCCACTTCACCAAGTAGAGTATATTTCCGCGCAAATGGTGGACCATCGGCTCGTATTGACTGATGATTGCCGGACGCGCGCGTAATACTTGATAAGTATTCGGTTTATATTGGTAAGTAGGGATATGACTTCGAACTCAGATCGAAATCTCAGGGCTGGGCCAGCAGATACAGGGCCACAAGCGAATGACCGATATTTTTTCGGTTCGCTGGACAGCTCCGCCTGCAACCGGGAAAAGTTGCGCGAGGTGAACTGGGGGTACGACCAGACCGAGGGCATTGTGCTGGCCTCGCTGGATGCCGCGATCAACTGGGTGCGCAAGAGTTCGATCTGGCCGATGACGTTTGGACTGGCTTGCTGCGCCATTGAAATGATGTCGATGGGCGGTTCTCGCTACGACATTGCGCGATTTGGCGCGGAGGTGTTCCGTCCGTCGCCGCGGCAGAGCGACCTGATGATCGTGGCCGGCAGGGTCTCGCAGAAGATGGCCCCCGTGGTGCGCCGGCTGTATGAGCAGATGCCGGAGCCGAAGTGGGTAATCTCGATGGGTGCGTGTGCCACATCGGGCGGAGTATTCAACAATTATGCAGTGGTGCAGGGAGTCAACCAGATTGTTCCCGTGGATATTTATGTGCCTGGCTGCCCGCCGCGCCCGGAGCAACTGCTCTACGCCATTACGCTGTTGCAAGAGAAGATACAGGCGGAGCGGGGTTCTGTGCGCAAGGTGTTGAATCTGGCAGGATGAAATTTCAAAGGGAGGGACTGGGTTTCATGGTCAGATATCAGAGTTACGGGCTGCATAGAGGGCCCGTTTTCCGGGCGAACTGGAGGGGAACTGGCGGTAACCCGTTCTAATCTAAGGTCCAAGGTAATTATTCTTTTAGCTGTACTAACAACTGCGGTAAACTTTGGTTGACATGATCACCGCAGCATCAAGTTAACCTGACAACAACAGTATCAATAAGAAGAGTCGCAGTTAGCTCTACAACAAGTGATTTCAGTGGAGGAAGTGGAATGAACGATCATCCTTTTCGCAATCTTGGCCGGCTTGCGCTGGCATCATGCCTAGTTTGCCTTAGCGCGGTAAACCTGGGGGCGCAGGCGCCCGCCGCAGCGGGGTCGAGTCCGTCTCGCGCAGATATTTTTCTGGGGTACTCGTACCTTGGCACACAGAGTAAGCTCCAGCCTGCGGGGATTTCGTACTCCTCCATCAACTTGGGCGCGATCGGCAGCGCCGCGTATTACTTCAACAATCATGTGGGTATCGAGGTCGGTATTCACAGACCATCCGAGCGGTGCAAATGACGGCGCGGCCGGGATATCGGGTGGTCCGATCTTCCGCCTGCCGAAGCAGAATTTCACGCTATTCGCTCATGGGTTGGTTGGCGGTGAGAGAGTAGGCGGGCCGAATTGCGACAGTTCGACCAGCGTATCCGGCTGCACTCCGACCACAGTCGAGCACGAACCCTACACATGGGGCTTGGGGCTGACTGCTGGTGGTGGATTGGACTACAACATGCCATTCCATAACAGCCTCTTCAGCCTGCGACTCGTTGAGGCCGACTATCGCTACATCCACGAGAAT
>CAWERM010000029.1:0-4301 GCA_963810995.1 uncultured Acidobacteriaceae bacterium
AAAAAACACCACCACCACCTCCTCACCCCCCCCCTCCACCTCGTCGTCGTCATCTCGCCCCCTCCCTCTACGTCACCACCTCCCACCCAACCCCCCTCATCGTCTCCACCACCCACCACCCACGCTCCACACCACCCCCACTCCATCCGCGTGGCTCATCTACCGCGTCACAACCGGCGCATTCAACAACAGCAAAATAGCTGTGCATAACCAGACCGGCAGTAAAGCCAATGGGTCTACTGCTGCCACGGCGTCGATGAACCCGTCCTCCCAGACCGAAGGGCCGCCCACTGCCAACCCAATCGTTTCATCGCAGTCCGTCGGGTTGAAGCCACCAGCCGCCGACTCCATCTCCCGCAATCCCCCCAACGGCATGGTCTTCGCCGGTACGGGCAAGTATCAGCTCTACCGGCAGGGAGACATCACCTGGCGGCTCAATACCGACTCCGGGGCCGCGTGCATCCTCTTAGCCACCGACGCCCAGTGGCGTCAGCAGCGCGTCTACCAGCGCGGTTGCGGTGCTAGCTGAACAACCCTCACCTGGCCGTTCCTGCATTGCCGCATTGAAACTTTACTCCACCGTACTCGTCCAAATTTCAACGCGGCTCAAGCCCGCCGAGGGAGATTTTTCGCTCCAATTCGCCCGCATCAGAACCCATTCCCCGCAATGGACGATCGCATCCCCGATAGATTATGGTGATTACGCCGCGTAATTTGTATCTACTTTTCTCGTTCTAACCCCACTCCAGTAACGAAAGGCAGTCCGATCCCATGACCTCCCGAAACGTAACTCGCCGCGAATTTGTCGGTGCCTCCAGCTTTCTTGCCCTGGGACTTCCGGTCGTGCTGGGCCGCTCCTATCCCATGTTTGCCGCGCCCACGGCGGCGCCGTCCGCAGCCTACATTCCGCCCAAGTCCCCGCGCACCACGCTGAACTTCAACCTCAACTGGAAGTTCATTCGTCAGGATGTCCCTGGCGCCGAGGCCCCCGACTTCGATGACGCTGCCTGGTCGTCCATTGCCACGCCGCACAGCTTCAACGACGTCGACAGCTTCCGCAAGCTCATCTCCCACGGCAGCGGCGATACCGGAACCTACAAGGGACTCTCCTGGTATCGCAAGCACTTCAAGCTACCCGCCACGCTGGCCGGCAACCGCGTCTTCCTGGAGTTTGAAGGCATGCGCCAGGCCGGCGACATCTATCTCAACGGCAAGGATGTGGGACTCTACGAGAACGGCGTCACCGCCTACGGCATCGACATTACCGACGCCCTAGCGCCCAACGGCCAGGAGAACGTCCTCGCCGTCAAAGTGAACAACTCCGGCAATTATCGCGAACGCGCCTTCTGTATGGCCAACCCCAAGAACGCCGACGGCACCCCCTGCTCCGGTCAGGGATACGAATGGAACGCCAACGACTTCAATCCCAACCACGGCGGCATCAACCGGCATGTCTGGCTGCATGTCACCGGCAAAATCTATCAGACCCTGCCGCTCTACTACGGCCTGCAGAGCCAGGGCGTCTACGTCCATGCCGACAACTTCAACATCGCCGGCAAGACTACAGACGTCACTGTCGATGCTGAGGTTCACAACACGTCGGGCAGTAGCGCATCTGTCGGCCTCTCGGTCGCCGTCGTCGACAGCAATGGTCGCGTCAGTGCCCAGTTCACCGGCAAGCCCACCGACGTGTCAGACGGTGCCAAGAGCATTCTCTCCGCCACTGGTGCTCTGAGACAGGCGCGCTTCTGGAGCCCCGAGGACCCCCACCTCTATGATGTTTACAGCATCCTCAAAGTGGGCGGCAAGGTAGTCGATGTCAATCGCCTCGAAACCGGATTCCGCAAGACCGAATTCAAGGGTGGCGTGGGTACCGGAGGCATCTTCATCAACGACAAGTTCGTCTACCTCAAGGGCTTCTCCGAGCGCTCCACGGACGAATGGGCCGGCGTCGGCGCGGGCTATCCCGACTGGATGCACGACTACACCGCCAAAATGATCCGTGATTGCCACGGCAACTACATGCGCTGGATGCACATATCGCCAACCCGCACCGATGCCGACTGCTACACACGCTTTGGAATCGTCCAGGCCTGTCCCGCCGGAGACAAGGAGCGCCTGGTCACTGGCCGCCAGTGGGACCAGCGCGCCGAGGTCATGCGCGATTCCATGATCTATTTCCGAAACAACCCCGGCATCCTCTTCTGGGAGGCGGGCAACACCATCGTCACTCCCGATGAGTTGAAGCAGATGGTCGACATGCGCAAGCAGTACGACCCCCATGGAGGCCGCGTCATGGGTTACAGAGACAACGACGATGTGCCGTCGAACCAGGCGCTGACGCCCATCGCCGAGTACTACGGCATCATGATCGGCCAGGACACCGGCACCGACCGTATCACGCAGCCAGGCCAGATGTTTCGCGGTTACAGCGTAGACCGCCGCGACCGCGCCCCGCTGGTCGAGACCGAGGACTTCCGCGAGGAATGTTCGCGTCGTATGTGGGACGCCTTCTCGCCGCCCTTCTACAAGGCCAAGAAGGGCCCCAACGACACTTGGAAGCGCGATGGCTATCTATACAACTCGGAAGACTTCGCCCTCGACGGAGTCAAACGTTATTGGGCCTACTGGGAGAACCGCATCTCCAACACCGATCCGGCCCACTCCCGCTGGTCCGCCTACTGCTCCATCTACTTCACCGACGAGGACGCCGACGGACGTCAGGACTCCACCGAAGTCTGCCGCGTTAGCGGCAAAGTCGACGCCATGCGCCTGCCCAAGGAGATCTACTTCGCCTACCGCGTCATCCAGAACCAGCAGCCCGATCTGCACATCCTGGGCCACTGGACCTACCCGGCCACCCAGCCAGACGGCACCAAGACTTCCAAGGCCATTTACGTCATCTCCAACACCCAATCGGTCGAATTATTTCTTAACGGCAAATCGCTCGGTGTGAATGCCAAGCCGGACAACGGCTGGATCTTCGCCTTCCCAGCGATCGATTTCGTCCCCGGAACGCTCAAGGCCATCGGCAAGAACGATGACAAGATCGTCGCTCAGCAGACGTTGACCACCGCTGGCCCGGCAGCGGCCATCCGGCTCACCCCGATCTTGGGCCCCAAAGGTCTTCAGGCTGATGGCGAGGACATCGCGCTCATCGACTTCGAGGTGATCGATGCCAAGGGCGTTCGTTGCCCCACAGACTACGCGAAGGTCGACTTCACTTGCACTGGCCCCGCCATCTGGCGCGGCGGCTACAACAGCGGCATCGTCGATTCAACCAACAACCTCTACCTGAACACCGAATGCGGCATCAACCGTGTCGCGGTGCGCTCCACCCTGGTCCGCACCGCCGATCCAGCCCCGGGGCCCATCGTCATCACTGCATCGCGTGATGGCCTCATCGACACCGAACAGTATGTCACGAGGCGGAGAAACAGCTTGCCCTTGTGCTGCAGGTCAATCCCCACCATCCCGCAAGCGCTAGCCTACCGCTGAGTGTTGGCGAATTTACAAAATAGCCCGGCCCAGGAAAAGATTTCCGCGCGGAGGCATTGCAATTCTGAAAGACGAATCCGGAAGTGGACTTTCTCATCGGCTATAAACTATCGCAAAAATACCGTTTTGCCGAAGGGGCCGCCGCGCAAAGGCGGGCGCTGAAATTCGACCCGGAATATCTGCCGGCGGCGCAGCAACTGGCGCAGGATTTGTTGCGCCTGGGGCAGGCTGACGAAGGCTGGAAGCTTGTTCGCGGACGCGAAGTCCATCGTACTGTACATGGATGGCGGCGAAAACCACCCGCTGTTGGCCGGCGACCGTCTGGCGACGATGGGCAAGCTGATGAAGCGGGGCGTCGGCCTGGCGTGCCTGCACTACGCGGTGGAAGTGCCCGGAGACCATGGCGGCGTGGAGTTGCTGGACTGGATTGGCGGATTCTACCGTCGGCCGTATTCGCAAAATCCGGTCAACGACGTGGAGCTGACTCAGACTGCGCCGGCGCACCCGATATCGCGCGGTTGGGACAGCTTTCGCAGCACCGACGAATGGTACTACCGCATCGTATTCCGCAAAGACGAGAAGGGTCTGGTGCCCATCCTGACGACCATGCTGCCCAAGAACGCGCCGCAACAGGAGACTGTCGCCTGGGTGGTGGAGCGGGAAGACGGCGGCCGCGGTTTCGGATTCACTGGCGGGCACTATCACCACAACTGGGGTTTGGAAGATCAACGGCGTATGGTGGTGAACGCCATCTTGTGGACCGCCAAAGTGGAGATTCCGGCTAGCGGGGCGAAGTGCGATAT